>UCOA01000123.1 GCA_900474095.1 Hyphomicrobiales bacterium
AACAGGCCCGCCCCGTCGACCAGCGACATCGCCGGCGAATTCTCGGTCAGGAACACATCGGCCGGCGATGCCGCGCCTTCCTGCACGATCTGGTTGGCGAATTCCATATCGCTGCCCTTGCGCAGCGTAACCGGGATGCCGGTCTCCTTGGTGAAGGCCTCGGCCCAGGCAACGCCGAGGCTCTCATGCTGGGCGTTGTAGACGACAATGCCGATATCGTCGGCCTTGGCCGCGGTCCGGGCCAACGTCGATGCGCCGAACAGCACAGTTGCCAGCACCAGCGCGCTTGCGGAACCCGGGAGCGAAATCTTCATGGCAGCCTCTCGAATGTTTGGCCGGAACATCCCGCCCGGCGGTTCCGGTATAGATTGATGATTTCGTCAGTCAACTTTGACCAGCGTCGGTCAGCGCCGCCGCCGCTCAATTTAATTTGACCGCTTACGAGGGACTAAAAGCGTTCACGCGTCAGAGCGCGAAAAGCTTCGACAGGAAGACGACATAGGCAGCGTAGCCCGCATTGGCGAGGATCATGCAGAGGCAGGCCAGCGAGCCGAGATCCTTGGCGTTCTTGCCCATCTCGGAAATTTCCGGCGAGACGCGATCGACGATCTCCTCGATGGCCGTGTTCAGCGCTTCAAAGGCGATCATCAGCAGGAACAACACCAGCATCGCGACATACTGGAACAAGGTCGCGCCGCTGATGACGAAGGCAACCATGGCGACCCCGAAGGCCATGAGCTCATGGCGAAACGCAGCCTCGCTCAACAGGCGCTTGGCGCCCCCAAGCGAATAGCTCGCAGCGGCGAAGAAATGCCGGATGCCCGTGTGCTTCTTTACCGGCTTTTCACTGCCCATGCCACGAAAGTCCCTGTCCAGATACATGTTCGCTCCCAGCGCCGCGCGGAGCGAATGCATCGAGCATGCAATTCTGACACCGGCCTGAATGTTCGTCTTTCCAAACGGCTGCGGGTTGTGATCAGATCGCCGCATCCGCATAAGTGAGAAGGCATGCGGTATCAAGCCCCATCATGGCCGGACGATGGCGGCAAGCGTCGCAATTAACGGTATAGGCGGGCTTTCATGTCGGATCGGCAACGAATCCCGATCGCCCCGGCCGCACTTCATCCTTGCAACCGGCGGCAATACCTGGACGTCCATCAGCTCTTGTTGCTGACGCCGGCCTGGGCAAACGTCGCCATGCCCGAATGGCAAGCGGCGGCGGCCTTGACGATGCCGGCGGCAAGGGCGGCACCGGTGCCTTCGCCAAGCCGCATGCCAAGCGCGAGAAGCGGCGTCTTGCCGAGCATCTCGATCGCCTTCATGTGACCGGGCTCGGCCGAGACGTGACCGATCAGGCAATGATCAAGCGCTGCCGGATTGGCGGCGCGCAGGATCGCAGCCGCCGTCGTTGCCACGTAGCCGTCGATGATGACGGGGATCTTTTGCATGCGCGCGGCAAGAATCGCGCCGGCCATGGCGGCGATCTCGCGGCCGCCGAGGCGCCGGAGCACTTCGAGCGGATCGGACAGATGGTCGGCATGCAGCGCAACCGCTTTTTCGACGGCGGCGATCTTGCGGGCGAGGACCTCGCCCTGCGATCCTGTGCCGGGTCCAACCCAGTCTTGCGCAGTCCCGCCATAGAGCGCCAGGTTGATGGCGGCGGCAATCGTCGTATTGCCGATGCCCATCTCGCCGATGCACAGAAGGTCTGTGCCGCCGGCAACCGCCTCCATGCCGAAAGCCATCGTGGCCGCGCAGTCGCGCTCCGAAAGCGCCGCCTCTTCGGTGATATCGGCTGTCGGGTAGTCCAGCGCCAGATCGAACACCTTCAGCCCCAGATCATGGCTGACGCAGATCTGGTTGATGGCGGCGCCACCGGCCGCAAAATTCTCGACCATCTGCGCCGTCACCGAGGGCGGAAAAGGCGTCACGCCCTGCTTCGTCACGCCGTGATTGCCGGCAAAGATCGCCACCAGCGGCCGGTTGACGGCAGGCGCCCTGCCCGTCCAGGCGGCAAGCCAAAAGGCGATTTCTTCCAGACGGCCGAGCGCACCCGGCGGCTTGGTCAGCTGCGCGTCGCGCTCGCGGGCTGCCACCAGCGCCGCGCTGTCGGGGCCAGGCAGGTTGCGCAGCAACTCACGGAAATCGTCGAAAGGCAGGCCGCTGGCACTCATATCGGTATCCTCTTGTCGTCTCGTTGCCGGCAGATGTTCGCCGCCAAGGTGCTTCCTCATAGAGTGCGATCACAAATCCGGCAACGGCATTTGCGCCTGTTGGTGTCGCCGTCGCATGATCAGCTGCAAAAGATCGATTCGCGGCGGCGAAGCGGCTGGGGGGAGCATCAATGTTCGAAATCCGCGATTTCATCGACGACGTGGCGCGCTCGGTCGCCTTCCTCAGCCGTATCCACATGCCGCAACGTCATTTCGTCAATTTCGACGGACGCTTGAGCCGTGCCGTGCGCGCCTTTCCGGTGGCCGGCCTGCTGATCGTGCTGCCGGCCGCGGCCATCGTGTCGATCTTCAGCGCCATCCAGGCGGCCCCGCTCTTCACCGCCTTCGTCGCAGTCGCTATCCAGACGCTGATCACCGGCGCCCTGCACGAGGACGGTCTCGGCGACACCGCCGACGGCTTCGGCGGCGGCCGAACGAAGGAAAGCGCGCTGATCATCATGAAGGACAGCCGGATCGGCACCTACGGCGCGGTCGCGCTCATCCTGTCCTTCGGCCTCCGGGTCTCGGCGGTCGCCGCGGTGATCCCGCTGGTCTCGCCGAGCGGCGCCGGTCTGCTTGTCCTTGCCGCCGCCGCACTCAGCCGCACGGCGATGGTCTGGCACTGGTCGAAACTGCCGCCGGCTCGCAAGGACGGCGTTGCCGCATCGGCCGGCGAGCCGGATGCGGCTGCGGTGACCTTCGCGCTTGTTCTCGGCGTGGTTTCGGCGGCTCTTCTTCTGCTTGTCTCGGGTGTTTCGCTGCTTGCCGCGGTGCTTTCCATTGCCGCTTTTGCCGCCACCGTCCCTGCCTTCACCCAGATCGTCGCCGGCAGGATCGGTGGCCACACGGGCGACACAATCGGCGCCGCGCAACAACTGAGCGAAATCGCGGTTCTCGCCGCCCTTGCGCTGGCCATTTGAAACGCCGATATAATCTCGAACCGCTCTTAATGGACGTTACGCCTATATGGAATCGCCCTGCATTCTCGTCTGTTCGATCGACATGAAAACCGGCTACTGCTTCGGCTGCGGCCGCACGCGCGACGAGATAGGCGCCTGGACGCTCTATACGTCCGAAGAGCGCCGCAACATCATGGAGCTCTTGCCCGCCCGGCTCGAAACCGTGGAGCGCAAACCGCGCCGCGAAACACGCCGGGCCCGCATGGCCCGCGAAAGGGTCGAGAGCGAATGAACAGGCTCGCCATCCTACTCGGTATCCTCGCGGTCGGGCTCCTCTTTCTCATCCTCAACCACGACAGCGGCCGCACCTTCGGCATCATGAACGACGACTTCGGTCGCCTCGTTTCACTCGTCGCCATCGCGACACTGATCAGCACCGGCATCCTGCAGAGCCGGCGCCACATCGGCCAGAGCCTGCGCCAGTTCGCCATCTGGGTGCTGATCATTCTGGTTCTCGTCTCCGCCTACCTCTACCGCAACGATCTGCAGTCCTTCGGCGACCGTCTGGCGGGCGGGCTCATCCCCGGCCGAGCTACGGTCTTTGTCGACAACGAAGGCCGCCAGGAGGTCGTGTTGCACAAGGTCCTGAACGGCCATTTCGAAACGCCCGTGACGATCAACGGCGAAAACGTCCAGATGCTGGTCGACACAGGCGCAAGTACCGTCGCAATATCCTTCGAGGACGCCGAAAAGCTCGGCCTCGATCCCGCCGGTCTCACCTACTCCCAGACCGTGCTGACCGCCAACGGCACCGCTCGTGCCGCCCCCGTCACGCTCGCCGAAGTCGCCATCGGCCCGATCGTCCGCAACAACATCCGCGCCAGCGTCGCCGAGGAAGGCAAGCTCGACCAGAGCCTGCTCGGCATGAGCTTTCTCTCGACGCTGGGTTTCCTGCAGATGCAGACGGATGAGTTGCGGTTGAGGGATTAGCCAGTGGGAGTGGAGTGGGAGTGGGAGTGGGCAGTTTAAGCCCTGCCAAACCACAAGTGACTACTCACCACTCACTCATTAATTCCTCAACCGATACCCCGTCCGGAAAATCCACGTCAGCAGCCCCATCAGCCCCGCCAGGAAAACGATGATGATCGCTAAGCTGACGACCGGATTGACGTCGGCGATCTCGAAGAAGCTCCAGCGGAAGCCGCTGATCAGGTAGAGCACCGGGTTGAAATGGCTGACCGCCTGCCAGAAGGGCGGCAGCATGTCGATCGAATAGAAGCTGCCGCCGAGGAAGACCAGCGGCGGGATGACCAGCATCGGGATCAGGTTGAGCTGTTCGAAATCCTTGGCCCAGATGCCGATGATGAAGCCGAACAGGCTGAAGGTGATGGCCGTCAAGACGAAGAACAAAAGCATCACGAAGGGATGGGCGATGTGCAGGTCCACGAACAGCGCCGCCGTGCCCAGAATGATCGTGCCGATCATCAGCCCCTTGGTCGCCGCCGCGCCGACATAGCCGAGCACGATCTCGGTCATCGACACGGGCGATGACAGTATTTCGTAGATCGTGCCGGTAAATTTCGGAAAGTAGATGCCGAACGAACCGTTGCCGATACACTGGGTGAGCAGCGTCAGCATGATCAGGCCGGGCGTGATGAAGGCGCCGTAGGAGACCCCATCGATCTCCTGAATGCGCGAGCCGACGGCCGCGCCGAAGACGATGAAGTAGAGCGACGTAGAAATGACCGGCGAGACGACGCTCTGCAGCAGCGTACGCCTCGTGCGCGCCATCTCGAAGAAATAGATCGACTTGACCGCTTCGAGGTTCATGCGCGTGCTCCCACCAGTTCGACGAAAATATCCTCGAGCGAGCTTTGTCGTGTCGAGATGTCCTTGAGCCTGATCCCCGCCTCGGCCAGCGCCGTCAAAAGCGTCGTGATGCCGGTACGCTCGCCTTCCGTGTCGTAGTCGTAGAGCAGCGAGTGACCGTCATCCTCGATCGTCAGATCGTAGCCGGACAGCGCCTCGGGAATGGCCGAGATCGGCTCCTGCAGATCGACGCGCAGTTCCTTGCGCCCGAGCTTCTTCATCAGGTCCTTCTTCTGCTCGATCAAAAGGATCTTGCCGCCATTGATGACGCCGACGCGATCGGCGATCTCTTCGGCCTCTTCGATGTAGTGCGTCGTCAGGATGATCGTCACGCCGGTTTCGCGCAGCCGTTCGACCACCTGCCACATGTCCTTGCGCAGGTTGACATCGACGCCCGCCGTCGGCTCATCGAGGAAAAGGATGCGCGGCTCGTGGGAAAGCGCCTTGGCGATCAGCACACGCCGCTTCATGCCGCCGGAAAGCTCGCGCAGCATGTTGTCCTTCTTGTCGTACAGCGACAGGTCCTTCAGCACCTTTTCGATATGCGCCGGATCCGGCTTCTTGCCGTGCAGGCCGCGCGAGAAAGACACAGTGTTCCAGACGGTCTCGAACTGGTCGGTCGTCAGTTCCTGCGGCACCAGCCCGATGATCGAGCGCGTTTCGCGAAAATCCCGGACCACGTCGTAGCCGCCGACCCTGACCTCGCCGCTCGTCGGGTTGACGATGCCGCAGATGATCGAGATCAGCGTCGTCTTGCCGGCGCCATTCGGCCCCAGCAGCGCAAGGATCTCACCCTCCTCGATATCGAGGCTGACATCTTTAAGCGCCTGAAAGCCGGACGCATAGGTTTTCACGAGATTTGAAACGGAAACGATGGGCGCCATGAATTGTGTTCCGGAAGGACTGATGCGGAAAGAGACGCTCTATATGGACCTTTCCGCGGCAATGTTCACCCCGGCATCACAAAAATAGGCAACTGCCGACAAATCCGTCTCTCCCGAGTGGGTCCGAACGCCCAGGGTGCCGTGGGCAAGGACGCAACAGCCAGCATCAGGATTGCGTTGAGAGCCGCCGTCTCCACCAACGAGACCGAGGCCAAAGCCGAGGACACCACCCGAGCCGAGCGCGGCGAAAGGGTGGCGCTCATGTGCTTGGCTTCATGAAACGATCGTGAACGGTCATGCCCGCCAGCATGGCAACGACGAACCAGACAGTCGCCGGCAATCCGAGCGTCAGCGATGCCAGCGCCGGTCCGGGGCAAAACCCGCCGATACCCCAGCCTATGCCGAATATCGCCGAGCCGGCGATCAGGCGACGGTCGATAAGCCGGCCCTGCGGCAAATGGAACTGGTCGTCAAACATCGGCGCCGACATGCGTTTGGCCAGGCGCGTCCCCAAGGCCGAGACCGCAATCGCGCCCGCAAGAACGAAGGCAAGGCTCGGGTCCCAGGCACCGGCGATATCGAGAAAGCCGCGCACACGTGTGGGATCGAGCATCCCCGACACGGACAGGCCGAGACCGAAAACAAGCCCGGAAACCAGGGCTGCGATCCCGCGGGCGTCGGCGAGATTTCTCATGAAAAAGCTCCCATCAGGAATACGGTCAAAACCGCAGTCGTCAGGAACGTCGCGACGGCAACGAGCGACCGCGGCGACAGGCGAGCCAGCCCGACAACGCCATGGCCGCTAGTGCAGCCGGAGCCCATCCGCGAGCCGAAGCCAACGAGCAGGCCGGCAACGATAAGAAGCGGCGTGGTGGCCTGTATGGTGACGACCGGCCAGGAGCCGGCGAGAACCCGGTAGCATACCGGGCCGAGCAAAAGGCCGGTAAAAAAGGCAAGGCCGGCGCTCGATTGCCGGCCCTGTAGCAGCCGGCCGGCAATGCCGCTGACGCCGGCCACCCGGCCGTTTGCCAGCATCAGGATGGCGGCCGAGAGGCCGATCAGCAGCCCGCCAGACAGCGAGATCAGGTACCCGGTCATGTGCGATCTCCGTCAGCGCAGAAAATGTCGTAGAGCGCCGTCACCAGGCTTGCCGCCCGGTCTTCGGTCAGCCGGTAGAATATCTGCTTGGCATCCCGCCGCGTTTCGACGAAACCACCGTCGCGAAGGACACCCAGTTGCTGCGACAGCGTCGGTTGGCGAATGCCGAGCAAGCTCTCGAGCTCGCTCACCGACCGCTCCCCTTCGACAAGTGTGCAGACGATGATGAGCCGGTTTTGATTGGCGAGAATGCGTAGGAAGTCCGCGGCTTCCGACGCCCGCGCGGCCATATCGGCGCGCAGGTGCAGCAGGGCGGCATTCGGTGTCTTGGTCATGTCCTTTCACTCCCGGGCGGCGGCGCTCAGCGCATTGAGGGGAATTTTCAGATAACGCGTTCCATTACTGGCAGCCTTCCGCCGCGGATGTTGACCTGCAACGCATGCAGGATGAGCTTCGGCATCGGCAAGGTCGCATCGCGCGCCTCGCGCAGGCGGATAAAATCTTCGGCGCTTTGTCCGGCCACATGCGGATTGCTCCGCTTCTGGGCGGCGACGGTACTTTCCCAACTCGGTGGCCGCCCGTCCGGTTGGTAATCGTGCCCGGTAAACAGGCGCGTCTCGTCGGACAACGACAGGATTGCCTGGATCGAGTTCCACAACCGGGCAGCCGCCGGGAAAGTCGGCACACCACATATTGGATACTGCCAGTGCGCGCGTGGTAAAATCCGCGCACATCCGGCTTTTGCGCGGCAGTCGGCGCGATAGCGTGCAATGGCATAAGACGAACTCCACCTGCTGCCCCACGATTAACAATTACATATATTGTATAACGTTAATTTTCAAGACCGCAATCCGCCATCCTGACGGAGGCCTGCAGAACCGCGTCAGCCAAGGATGCCGAAACGAACGCCGGCAACGGCGCCCGCGCAGCCAGGGCCAGCGCAAAAAGAACGAGCTCTGAAACCGGCGGCGCCCTTCCTGTCATGAAACGGTGATGCTCTTCATTCATTTTCGTATCCTGGACGCTTACGACGCTCGCATGATTTGCACGAACCCGCCCGCAGTCCCCTTCCGGTACGGTTCACCTCCAGGCCGGCTTTTGCCGGCTTCTTTTTTGCTGAAGCGCTCCACATCCCCCGCGGCATCACGCTGTTAGCCCACATCAGGACAAGCGATTGAACATGAACCTGCGAATGGTCGCTGCTTGCGTCTTCGTGTGCGGTAACGCCGCCTTGTGGCCAGAGCGGACATTGCTATTTCGCGGATTTCAGTGATCCTTATGTAAGCAAGCACAGACCACAATCAGACCGAAACTCCCGGAAGGTGGTTCAGATGTCCTCCGTCGATTCTCTCGCGGCGAGATTGCTGTCGGCGACATTGATGTTCGATCGGGCGTCGTTGGAGGCGCTTGAGGCTTTGGCAGCCGAATCCGACCGCCGGGTCTTGCGACGCGGCGAGGTTCTGGTTCGCGAAAGCGATCCGTCGGACAGGTTTTTTATCGTGCTGTCGGGTCGCTTTACGGTGCATCGGGGCGATAAGGCGGTCTCGATCGCCGAGATCGGACAGGGCGAACTCGTCGGCGAGGTCGGTTTCTTCGCAGGACTGCCCCGCACCGCGACCGTCCTTGCGGCGCGCGATTCAATCGTCCTTGAAATCCGCGGCAGCCAGTTCGAGAAGGCGGCCGAAGCCTTGCCGAGCCTGCGACAGGCGGTCACGACCTTTCTGGCGCGCCGGTTTGCGGTGCAATCCCCGAGTTCGTCGCTCCTGAGGCAGTCTGCCAGGATCCGGACGCTTGCAATCATTCCGGCCGGCGGGAGTCGCATGTCGCCGCTCTTCCTCCGGCACCTGCAGGAAGCGTTCGACACCAGCACCCGCGCCCGGTTCGTCACCCGGGCTGACATTCACACGCGGTTCGCCGGTCTTCCGGTCGATGGGCAGCCGGTTCTGAACTGGTTGAACGAACTGGAGGCGAAAACCGAAATCATCGTCTATATCGCCGATGAAGAGGCCAATGAATGGACCCGCGTCTGCATTCGCCAGGCCGATACCGTCCTGTTTCTCGCCGATGCGTCCTGTTCGCCCCGGCTGAACCGGTCCGAGGCACTGGCGCTGTCGGTTCATCCACCATCGACCGGGCGGCTCGTCCTCATTCACGACAATCGCTCGATAGCGGTCTCCGGCACCTCCGCATGGCTTGATGAACGCCCTCATGTTGGCCATCATCACCATGTCGCGCTCAAGGACGGGTCTGATATCCAGCGCCTGGTCCGATTTATTTCCGGCAAGGCACGGGGCTTCGTGGCGGCGGGGGGCGGGTCCCTCGGCAGCGCCCATCTGGGTGTCTACAAGGCTTTCGTCGAGGCGGGAACTCGCTTTGACTATTTCGGGGGCACGAGTTCCGGAGCGGCGATGATGGCCGGCATCGCGAGAGGGCTGGATCCAGAGCAGATCGACCAAGGCACGCACGACATATTTATCAAGGGGCGGGCGTTTCGCCGCCTCACCTTGCCGCATTTCGCACTTCTGGATCACAAGGTGTTCGATCGCGCTCTTCGGGCGGAATACAGCGAGGTTCTCATCGAGGATCTCTGGCTTCCGTTCTTTGCGCTTTCGACCAATCTGAGCAGCCGCCGGCCCCATGTCCACCGTCGTGGAAAGCTCTGGCAAGCTGTTCGGGCGTCCGGCTCGATCCCGGGTGTCTTGCCGCCGTTCTTTACGGCCGACGGCGATATGCTGGTGGACGGCGGCATTATGAACAATCTGCCGCTGGAACAGATGAAGGAGCTCAAGAACGGACCCAATGTCGTCGTGAGCCTGGGGTCGAACGGGCCGCAGAAATATCACGTCGACTATGACCGCATCCCCGGAGCTTCCGAACTGGCGGTCGCCTGGCTCAATCCATTCGGTCGCGCCGGTTTGCCAAAGGTCCCCAGCATGCTTCATGTTATTGTTGCGAGCATGCTGGCACACCGGCCACAGGACATTGCGCTTGGCGAAGAGGACCTCCTGGTCTGCCCACCGCTTTCCAACCCGATCGGATTCATGGACTGGAGCAGGCATTCCGAGCTGTTTGCGGACGCCTACGTCTGGACCAGCCGATGGATCGAAGACCGTAGTCGCCAGGATGACCCGGGGCTCCGAGCAGTGCTCGGCAGCTCACATCGCAGTCGAGCCTGAGCTGCCCCGATACACACCGCTCTACAGCGACGCGCGTCTTTTCAGACGCTCAAAGGTCGCTGTAACACTTTGGAATGCGGCGTAATTCCCTAAATCGATTCCGATATAAGGAATTATGCCGGCGGCCAACAGCACCTCATTCTCCGCTCAATCACAGTGCCGATATCCCGACTTGCGGTTCCTCAAGTCGAAATGGAAGTGATCCTTGTGCTGCGGGTCGCTACCCGGGCCGAGCACCGTGTTGAAATATTTGCAGCTGTCGCTGCGCACCGCCTTCAACAGCCCCTTTTCGCGGAATGCGAAGAAGCCCGGCTTGCGCACGTCGATCTCCTTGCCGGACTTCAGCACGAACTTGCCGACATCGATGGCGTTGCCGCGGGCATGTTCCGACATCGGGTTGCCCCGCCGCGAATTCATCGTCCGGCAGGAATAGCCGCCAAGCGGCTTGATCGTCTTTACGCCGGAGAGATAGCGGTAGCGGGCCGACGGCGCCAGTTCGTTCTTCACCCATAGGGCAAAGGCTTCGGTCACCTCGCAGTTGAGCTTGACGGCTGGCTTGACGTCGATGCCGCCGGAAAGGCCGCTCAGTTCGATCGGGTAATCGATGCCGCAGGCTTTGCCATTCGAGATGCGCGCAATGTCGGTGAACTCGACGCGCAACTTCTTCAGCCGCTGGCGGCAGGCGATTTCGGATGCCGGCATCCGGCCGGTAAAATCGGGTTCGCTCAAAGGGTTTTCGGCCCGCGGCAGGAATGCAACCTGCTGTTCTTGCTGCGCCTGCTGCCTGCGTACCATCACCCGCTGCTGCTGTTCGAGGAACTGTGCCTTGCGTGCCTCCTCGGCTGCCATTTTCTCCGGACTCAAGGGCGGCAAGTCCGGATCATAGCCGGGATCCGACTCTGTCGAGGCCATCGCGACCTGCGGCCCGCCGAGCTGCTGCACCGTATCGCCGCCGACGCCGCCGACCACCGGCTGGCTGGCATTGCCCTCGGCGATCTCATTGCCCACGGCGATCTCATTGCCCGCCGCGACGTCTCGGTTCTGCTCCTCGGCAAGGCCGACGACCGGCGACGAGGCGGGCTCAACACCCAGCATAGCATCCATGTTGACGCCTTCGGGCGGCACCACCATCGGCTGAACGTTCGCCATGGCGGAAGGCTGCTGGCCACTTTCCAGCGGCTCGCTATCGATCATCGGCAGACGCCCGCTTGTCTGCATCCGCGGATCAGCGGGAACGGCACCATCTGAATTTTCGGAGAATGTGCCAACCGGCGTCTCCGCCGAGGGATAGGCGTTTTCGCGCATCCGGCGTTCGCGTACCGGTTCGATGGCGCTGACCCGCGTCGACGAATCGATCCGGGCCGGCGGGCTCAGATCGTCCGTCGAACAGGCCGTCAGCAAAAGCGACAGCACCAGGACGTGCGCGGGCCGCCGGAAAAGGGAAACCATACTCATTGCCGCCCTCTGCGCCGCGCGTCGAAGCGGAAAGAACGCCGCAACGCTGTTACACCCGTGATGACGATGCGTTAAAACGCACCATCCCTACTCCGCCCGGCCCTGCTTGAAGCCTGAGGTCCGCCTGTGTCGAAAGGCGGGCAACGGTTCGCAAAGACGGTGATCGAAGGAGATTTTATGCAAACAGGGTAAACGAAGCCTTTCGGTTAGCTTACCGGATATGGTCCTCGCGGGCATCGGCACCGGCAGAAGCGATGCAGCGACGATCCCCGTCACAAATGCCTGACGGACAGCGCCCCGTCCCATTTTCCGTTGAGATATTCGCAGACAAGCTGGCGATGGCACTGGTGCGGCAGGGCCTCGGAGCAAAGCAGGCAACTCCCGGCAAGCAGCGCCGGCTCGAGGCGGCTCTCGATCCGGCGCTCCGCCATCAGGTTCATGAACTGATGGCGCATCGTGCTCCAGTCGCCCTTCTCCTTCTTGAAGGCAGTAAGAATCTCTTCGTTCGGTGCCAGAAGCGGTTCGTGGACATAGTCCGCGCCACACAATTCCCTGAGAAAATACGGCAGATCGCCGGCCCTGGCGAAACCGGCCAGTTGGGATGTGTTGTGAAGCCGGATGTCCATGACCCTTTTCACGCCAGCCTGCTTCAGGCGGCCGAAGAAATCCGAAGCACTGCTCCGGGTGAACCCGATCGTGGTCACGTCAATCTGCATCTACGCCGCCTCCCTGACCGCACGGGAATGCCGATCCTAAGCAGGTTTCGAAAAAGTGTCCCACGGTTTTCCGATCAAAACCTGCGACAAAACAGGAAAAGCTAAGCGGATGAATCGTTGGCTTGCCAACGAAAGTCTGATTAGCGCATCTCCAAAAGGAGCGCGCGATGGTCGGAAACCTCGGGCTGCGAAACCACGTCGAAACCGACAACCTTCACACCCGGCGTCACCACCATGTAGTCGGCAAAGCGTCCCTGTTTTTCGTAGTAGGACGTCCGCGTATCGGTGTGGCCGCGTGTCGTCACGAGATCGGACAGGCCGAGATCGGCGAGCGCGCCGAACATTGCGCTTTCCGGCAGGACATTGAAATCGCCGCAGACCACCAGCCGTTCGTCGCCGCGCCAGAGGTTGAGGATGATCTCGATCAGCGCCTCCGTCTGTTTGTGGCGCGCCAGCGTATCGCCCTTGCCTTCGAGATCGCGCAGACCGTGCATCTGGGCGATGGTCACCGGAAAGCCGTCCGCATAGCTGAACAGCCGGACACAATGGGCATTGCGCGCCCGCGGATGCGGCCCCCAGCCGTCGGGTGAAAATTCGCCATGGACGAAATCGCTGGCCTGACCGATGACGGCCAGCGAACGGCGCACAAAAGTCGCCAGTCCGAATTCGGATGGAACCGCCTCGTCGCCATCAAACAGAGTTCCGCGCGCCGTCGGGCAGAAGAAGGCATCATGGGATGGAAGTGCGGCACGGATCTCGTCAAACAGATTGGCCCGTTGCGGCAGTTCCACGCCATGATCCCGGTAGACCAGCCAGTCCGCCTTGGCGGCCGGCGTGCGCACCACCTCCTGCAGGCAGATCACATCCGCGTCGACATCGACGAGATAACGCATCAGCGGCTCGTAAACCCGGCCACCCCAGGCGTTTAACGAAACAATGCGCAAAGACATGACGCCGCTTCCTGTTTATCCGTCGTTAACTGCGAACCGCTCCGAACGGGGCGCCTCGATCGTCAGCAATTACTGCCCCCGGTGATACCTCAGAGTGTCGTACGGAATCCTTGAGAATTTGGTTTGAAACCACCCGGGGAATGAGTGGGCAAGGGAGGTAATCCGAAACGCGACGTAAAATACTTCAACCTGGAATACATTTCTATACCTATATATATGTTTACCTATGCGATAGTTGTGATAATATGCACCCGCTCTGATTGTGGGCGTTTTGGGAGGAGTTGATATGTGTGGGAATGGGGGATGCTGCGGTTCATCGCAGTCTAACATCAGAAGATTAAGTTCAGAATCGCTCGATGCTCTTAATAAAAAGGTCGCTGATAATCGCGTTGACCTACTGAGTAACAAAAGGCTGAGAGCATCCGTCATAAGTTCGGAGAACGTTACTGCGATCGAGTTTTTAAGTCTCGACAAAAATGATATGCGTAGCGTTGTTATTTTCCAAAAAATGGGAAATTTTGGCGCTCTGGACATAAATATTCGCAAACTTCAGCTAAATTATCCTCAACTAGAGATGATTGTAGATATCAAATTTGATCCGTTTGACGGCGGACTGTTCAAATTTGAAGCTACGTTGACTATCAAATGCGACGACATAACGAAACCTTTGGGCTGCGAAGTCGATTTGGATTTCGGCAAGACTGCTTCGAATATTCAACCGTTGATAAATTGGGATTGCGTGAAGCGATGCGCCCCGCAATGCGTTTACTGCGGTGGCGACTACCAGTGCTGGTTGGCGTGCGCGGGGGTGTGCATTATTCAGTGCCTGTAGCGCTTAATCCGGCTCTTGCGGCTTGTCCGCTTTGCCCGCAACACTTGAAAAAAGAAGCTCCGCCCTCCTGGTCGGCAAATTCGGCCCGCCTCGTCGGCGGAGCGCCTCCCTGTGCGCTTGAGTTCTCGCCTACTCATTGGCAGGGGGGAAAATCGTCGTATTAATGTAAGCGCAATCTTAAGCGAATGCGTTCGGCCTCACTGGCACGGCCCATTATCGATTACCCGGAACCCCTCGGCCTCCGCCGTGCATGCATTCGGAAAGGTCTGCCGCTGGCGTCCCTGTCGAGCGCAGACCGGCGCGTATTCGCGGGTGCAGGCCTGCGGCCGGCGATCCGGATCGCGGCCCGGCCGCATCCCCGAGTCATCAATCGGCAGAGGTTCCAGGCGGCGGCATTCGCCGCGGCCGATCACGCGGAAGCCGTCGGCCTCGGCCATGCAGGCATTCGCAAACGTCTGCTGGCGGCGTCCCTGGCGGGCGCAGACGGGATCGTATTCGCGCGTGCAGATCTGCGGGCGATCGTCGCTGAAATCGGGCCGCTCAGGCCGGCATTCGCCGCGGCCGATGATACTGTATCCGTCCGCCCGCGCCTGGCAGGCATTTCCGAAAGTCCGGCGGTTGTCGCCGCGGCGGGCGCAAACCGGGTCGTATTCCATCGTGCACATATGCGGGTAGGCCGGTTGCGGACGTGGACGCGGTCCCGGCTCATCGACGACGGTGCAGGCAGAGAGCACGCCGAGCGACAGCGCCATCAGCGCCCCGATGCGGATCATCACACGTCGAAATGGCGTCACTGGCAGTCCTCCCGGTTTCAGCACCCTTCCCCGGGCGATGAGAGCAGACGTTTTAACATCTTGAATCACCGCGCCATTCTGGCTGCAAAACCGCCATGGTCAAGGCGCGCGCCGAAAACTGGGACCGCAGCCTGTCGCCTTGTGCAATTCAACCGGAACAAGAAAGAGCCCGCGTCCTTGCGAACGCGGGCAATCGGCATTTCCGTCTTTTTTATGGATCAGGCAGCGCGCCCGTAGGCAGTCTCGTTGCTGCCGGATGAAAGGCGGAAGGTCTGCAGCAGGCTTTTCAGTTCGCGGCTTTCCTGAGCCAGCGTCTGGCTCGCCGCCGTCGTCTCCTCGACCATCGCGGCGTTCTGCTGGGTCATCTGATCCATGCTGTTGACGGCCGTGTTGACTTCCTGCAGCCCGGTCGCCTGCTCGCGGGCGGCGGTGGCGATCGAGGCGACAGTCTCATTCACCCGGTTGACGAGCGCTTCGATCTCAGTCAGCGCATCGCCGGTCGACCGGACCAGCGTCACGCCGGTCTCGACTTCCGTCGCCGAATTGCGGATCAATTCCTTGATCTCCTTGGCTGCCCCGGCGGAACGCTGCGCCAGTTCGCGCACTTCCTGGGCGACCACGGCAAAACCGCGACCGGCTTCGCCCGCCCGCGCCGCTTCGACACCGGCGTTGAGGGCAAGAAGGTTGGTCTGGAAGGCGATCTCGTCGATGACGCCGATGATCTGGCTGATCCGGCTGGACGAGCCCTCGATCCGGCTCATCGCGGCAACGGCGTTGCGGACAATGTCGCCGGACTTGGCAGCACTGCCCTTCGTCTCGTTGACCATCTCGCGCGCTTCGGCCGCCCGCTCGGAGGCGCTCTTCACAGTGGAGGTGATCTCGTCCAGCGCCGCTGCCGTCTGCTCAAGCGCGGCCGCCTGCTGTTCGGTGCGGCGCGACAGGTTGTTGGCAGCCTCCGAAATGTCGCCGGCGCTGCCATAAACCACCTCGGTCGATTGCGCGATCGACTGGATGACGCCGTGGAGGGCCGACACAGCCGTATTGAAGTCATCCCGCAACTTCGAATATTCCGGCGAGATCCGGGCGATTTCAGCTGTCAGATCGCCGGCCGCCAGCTTTTCCAGCGCTGCTCCGACCGTCGCCATCGCGTCGGCCTGCGCCTGCGCGCCGGACTGAAGACGGTGCTCGTTGCTGCGACGTTCCTCGTCCAGCTGGCTCTGCTGCTCGGCTTCGCGCTGACGAAGCGCGATACGTTCCTTCACCGAGTCGCGCAGAACGACCAGAACCCGTGCCATCTGGCCGATCTCGTCCTTGCGGTCGACTTCCGGCACTTCGGCCGAGACATCCTCGTCGGCGATCGCCTGCATCGAGGCCTTCAGACGCTCGACCGGGCGCACGACGCTGCGAACGATCAAGAAGGCGGTAAGAAGGATGACGAGGGCTGCGACGCCGCACATCACCGCAAGATGGATCAGCCCTTCGCGGAACATCGCCGCGAGGTCATCGGCGTAGACGCCGGTGCCGACGACCCAGCCCCAGGGCGCGAAGCCCGCCACATGCGAATATTTCAAAACCGGCTCCTCGGCGCCCGGCTTCGGCCAGTAATAGTCGACGAAGCCCTTGCCGCCCGCCTGCACCGTCTTGACGAATTCGACGAACAGATGCTTGCCGTTCGGATCCTTGTTCGCGGTAAGGTCCGAACCGTTCAACGCCGGCTTGATCGGATGCATCACCATCGTCGGATGCATGTCGTTGATCCAGAAATAGCCGTTGCCCTGGTAGCGCATCGCGCTGATCGCCTCGATGGCGCGCGCCTGCGCATCCGTCTGGCTGAGCGTACCGGCCTGCTGCTGTTTGTAATAGGCTTCGAAAACGGTGATCGCGTTCTCGTTCATGGCTTCGAGCATGGCCTTGCGCTGTGCCACCAGCTTGCCATGCTCGTCGACCAGTTCCAGCATCATGACGGCCGCCATGATCAGAAGCGCCAGCCCCACCAGCGCGTAAAGGCGCACGGAAATCCGAAAATGTCTCATAAAACGCATCCCTCCGCATTTTCACCGGAGGATAACGGCATGTATTTTCAAAGTTCCTAACAATAGGACGCTAAAATTGATGGTATTTCGCTTATCTCTTGTTAACACCCCAGCCTGAACACTTTTGACGATGATCCAGCGCATATTTTTCCGCGGGTCTTTTCCGATCGCGCCCGCTTGGGTTACATCGAACCAAACGGAGGCGATGAACCATGACGAAACCAAGTGGCGACCTGACTTTGCGCACCCTGGCGATGCCGGCCGACGCCAATGCTGCCGGCGATATCTTCGGTGGCTGGGTGATGGCGCAGATGGACCTGTCCTGCGGCATCCGCGCCGCCGAGCGGGCCCGCGGCCGCGTCGTCACCGCCGCCGTCAAGGAAATGGCGTTCGAAATGCCGGTCAAGATCGGCGACACGCTGTGCATCTATACCGATGTCATCAAGGTCGGCCGCACGTCAATGACGCTGAAGGTGGAAGCCTGGGCGCAGCGTTACCTCTCGGATCGCATGGACAAGGTCACCGACGCGCTGTTCGTCATGGTGGCACTGGACGAGACCGGCCATCCGAAACCGGTGCCGCCGGAGGCCTGACGATCATGGAGGCAGCCATCGCTTCCACGCGATGCTTCCTTGCCGGCCTTACCTATCAGGTCATATGGATTTTTCCTGCCTACGATCGCCTCGACTGATCGTTGGCAAAAATCCGGCCCCTTGCCTGCCCATCGCGAAAAATCGTTTCCTTTCGGCGCTAATCTACAAAATAAATAAACTCTATAATCATAATAGATTTATCTAGCATCATCCCACGTTCTGCGGAGAAGACGTCACGTCCTCCGACAACCTGAGAGGGATCGATGCATACATTGACCAGACGAATTCTCAGTGCCGGCCTCTTCGCTGCCGGCCTGCTGGCCGCCGAAATTTCCGCAATGTCCGGTGCCTTCGCCGCCGAACTGACGGACTTCAAGATCGGCTACCAGAAGACCGGCCTGCCGGTCATCGCCCAGCAACAGAAGCTCATCGAGAAGGCCTTGGAGCCGAACGGCATCACCGTTTCCTGGGTCGAGTTCACCGCCGGCCCGCCGCTGGTCGAGGCGCTGAATGTCGGCTCGATCGATGTCGGCTGGACGGGCGATGCGCCGCCGATCTTCGGCCAGGCAGCGGGCTCGGCCATCGTCTATGTCGCAGCGCTTCCGTCGCAGGGCACCGGCGAGGCGATCTTCGTCAAGCCGGAATCGCCGATCCGGTCGGTGGCCGATCTCAAGGGCAAAAAGATCGGAGTCGGCAAGGGCACGAGCTCTCACAATCTCGTCGTCGCAGCACTCGAAAGGGCCGGCATCGGCTTCGACGAAGTGACGCCCGTCTACCTGAGCCCCGCCGATGCCGCCGCGGCCTTCGCCAGCGACAAGATCGATGCCTGGGCCGTCTGGGATCCCTTCTTCGCCATCGCCGAAACGCGTTACAAGCCGCGCATTCTGACAACCTCGGCCGAGACGCTGAAGGTCAGTACCTATTTCCTCGCCAACCGCGATTTCGCCGCCAAGCATCCAGAAACGGTTTCGACGACGATCGCGGCGCTGAAGGAAGCCGCCGCATGGGCGGATGCCAACCGCGACAAGGTCGCCGAAGCGCTGCACGAGGTGACCGGCGTGCCGCTTGAAGCACAGACGCTTGCCGCCAGCCGCGCCTCCTTCGGCATCGGACCGGTCACGCCCGAGATCGTCGCCAGCCAGCAGCAGACCGCAGACCGCTTCTTCAAGCTCGGCCTGATCCCGAAGGCGATCACCATCAGCGATGCCGTTTGGACGGCGCCGACCAACTGATTTCCTCCCAGGAAATGTGCACGCGTGCCGGTCGATCCGGACCGGCACGCACACAGAAGACAGTAAAGGTCAGACGATGAAAACCACCGGTCAATCGATCCTGAAAAACGTCACGGGCTGGGCCCTGCCCGCCGTTATCGTGCTCGCCTGGGAGATCGCCGCCCGCACCGGCTTGATCTCGCCGAATGTCATGGCCGCCCCTTCGGCGGTCGCCGAAGCCTTCTGGCGTCTGCTTCTGTCCGGCGAACTGATCCGGAATATCAGCGTCAGCACCGCCCGTGCCCTCTCCGGTTTCGTCATCGGCGGCTCGATCGGCCTCGTCTTCGGCCTTGCCAACGGCCTCTCCGGTCTGTCTCGAAACCTCACCGATACGACGCTGCAGATGGTCCGCAACATCCCGCATCTGGCGCTGATCCCGCTTGTCATCCTCTGGTTCGGCATCGACGAGCAGGCAAAACTGTTCCTCGTGGCGCTCGGTGTGTTTTTCCCGATCTATGTCAACACGCTGCTCGGTATCCAGAGCGTCGACCCGCATCTGGTCGAGATGGGCCGCGTCTACGGCATGTCGCGCACCAATCTGTTCTTCCGCGTCATCCTGCCTGGCGCCCTGCCCGCCATCTTCGTCGGCCTGCGTTATGCGCTCGGCATCATGTGGCTGACGCTGATCGTCGCCGAGACCATCGCCGCCTCCTCCGGCCTCGGTTACATGGCCATGCAGGCCCGCGAGTTCCTGCTGATCGACGTCGTCGTGCTGTCGATCCTCATTTACGCCCTGCTCGGCAAGCTCGCCGACAGTTTTGCCCGGCTGCTCGAGCGCCTGACGCTGCAATGGCATCCGGCCTTCCAGACCGCCTGAACCAAATAGCGAAACGAAAACGGCCAACCAAACCCTGGGAGTTCCCCGAATGTCCGTCATCGCCCTTAATCCGAGATCCGAAGCGCCAGGCAAATCCGAGGTCCTTGGCAAAACGGCAAAAGACGCGGCCCAGGCCCGCGCCCTTCGGGAAACCACGCCGACGCAATGGTTTCCCTATGCAGCACCGCTGCCCCGCGCGCGTGATCCGCGAGATATCGCCTTCTCCTTCCGCGGCATCAGCCGCAAGTTCGGCGACAAGACTGTTCTCGACAATATCGACCTGGATGTCCCGGCCGGCCAGTTCATCGCCGTCATCGGCAAGAGCGGCTGCGGCAAGAGCACGCTGCTGCGGCTTCTGACCGGCCTCGACAAGCCGTCATCCGGCTCGCTGACGGTCAATAGAGGCAAAGACGGCGAAAACCGCACTCGCATCATGTTCCAGGAGCCCCGCCTCCTGCCCTGGGCGAAGATTGCCAAGAACGTCGAGGTCGGCCTGACCGGCATGGCCAGCGGTGAAGACGCTCGGGAAAAGTCGCTCGCCATCCTTGGTGAAGTCGGCCTCTCGGACCGCGCAGGCGAATGGCCGTCGGTCCTGTCGGGCGGCCAGCGCCAGCGCGTCGCACTCGCCCGCGCCCTCGTCGCCCACCCCTATATTCTCGCCCTCGACGAACCGCTCGGCGCCCTCGACGCCCTCACCCGCATTGAAATGCAGCAGCTTCTCGAACGCATCTGGCTGCAGCAGGCATTCACCGCCGTGCTGGTCACCCACGACGTCGCCGAAGCCGTCGCCCTCGCCGACCGCGTCATCGTCATCGATCACGGCAAGATCGCCCTCGACCTCGACATCCCGCTCGAACGCCCCCGCCGCCACGGATCGCCGGAACTGGCACGGCTGGAGGGCGAAATCCTGGACACTCTGTTTGGAGCTGGAGACTGACGCCCGCCGCAAGCGAAAGCTTGAAAAAACCCGGTACAAGGCCGGCATGGCATTGGTGGTTCGGCGCGTTGTTTCGTTGTCCGCTCTGAAGCCGGGTCGTGTTCGCGCCGCTTACACCGACTTGAGGTAGATCGACGACGGGCTGAAATCCAGCCCTGGAAAGATGATGTTCGTCAGGTTGCCCGCTGAAATATCGAACTGCCGGTAGAGCATGGCGGCGGCCAGTTCGCGCACGTCGCCGGTCGGCATCAGGTCGCGGCCGTCGAGCAGCCGGTCCTCAGCCAGCCCCGGCCACCGCCCGATCACCCTGCCGCCGTGAATGCCGCCGCCCGCGATCACCGCCAGGCCGCCGGTGCCGTGATCCGTGCCGCCGGAGCCGTTCTCCCGCACCGTGCGCCCGAACTCGGTGATGGCGACGATGATCGTATCCTTCCAGGCAGCCGGGGAAAGCGTTTCGCGGATCGTCAGGATCGCCGCGGCAAGATCGGTCGCCGGTGCTCTGAAGGCGGGCTTCTGTCGCGCATGGGTGTCCCAGCCGGTGATCGAAAAACTCGCGATCCGATAGTCCTGCATCAGCATGCCCGCGGCCAGGCGGGCGATATCGGCTGTCTTTGCGCCGCGCTTTTGGTCGGCGAAGAGCGTGTCGGTCGACCCGTCGATGACCTCCGCCTCGGCAATCGCCTGCGCGAAGGGCGGATCGTTGCGGTAGAGTCGCTCGAAAAAGGCGGTCTCGTCGGTCTTCATCGTCAGGTCCGTCTGCGTCGACCAGACATCCACGCGGTTCTCGCCGCTCAGCAGCAGGGCCGCCGACGTATTGACGTCGACCGCCTTCCTGGATGATGGCGACGGAATGGCCGAGAGCGCGCGGTTGAGCCAGCCGGTTTTCTCATCGCCGAGCACCGCACCGCCGTTCTCCAGGACATCCTGCCCGTCGAAATGGCTGCGCGCGTTGCGGTAGGGCGTGGATACCGACTGCACGAAACTCAACTCGCCGCTTTTCCACAGCGGCAGAAGCGCCTGCGCCTCCGGGTTGAGGCCGTAGAAACCGTCGAGATCGATCAGTCCGTCGTCGGGCGAGACGGCCAGTGTCGGCCGGTACAGCCTGAACGCCGGATCAGCATAGGGCTGGACCAGATGCAGCCCGTCCATCGCGCCGCGCAGCACGACCGTCACCAGCCGCTTGTCACCGGGCGCCGCGGCAAGTGTCAGCGACGTGAACAGCGGAGCCGCCGCGACGCAGCAGGCAGATGTCAGGAAAGCCCTGCGGCTGAGCGGCATTTTCTGATCTACATCCATGCCGGCTACCTTCTGTTGAACTCGGGGGATGCGAGAACGAGCGCGATGCCCATCTGTCGCGTCGGCGCCAGCAATACCGTGTCGATCGTGTCCTGCCGCGCCGCGTCGCGCAGTGTTTCGTGCAGAAAAGCCCGCGGATCGCGATCTCCGCCCAGCCGCGCAGCGGCGAGCCGCGCCCAGGCGATCCGGCCGGCCAGCGGGCCGCCGGCGATCCAGGTCGAAAAAACGTCATCGAACCCCGCCGGACTGGGCGGCTGCCAGACCGGCTGCCCGAGCCGCTGCACTGCCGGCACGGTCAGAGGATTATGCCGCAGCCTCAACGCCGCGGGATCAAAGTCCATGGCCTCGGCGCCGCCCGTCATTTGCGGCATGGCGCCCTCCGCTGTCCCGGCAGCCTTCGTCGGAGCGTCGGGCCGCAATCCACGATGCCGCATATCGTCCGCCCCGACCGAAAGGGCACGCAGGCCGGAGACGATATAGTCGAAGGGTGGCTTGGCTTTTTGCCCCTCTTCCGCCCAGCTTGCGGGATGACGCAGCATCGCCGCGTAGACGGCCGCCAGCTCGCCATCCGTGCGCTTCCACGCGACAGCCATCGCCTCCACCACCTCGCGCGGCGGCGTGTCGGCAATGAAATGCGCCGCAATCTTGCGGCAGATGTGGTTGCGCGTTTCGGGCGACGCCGCAAGATCCTCGATGAGAGCCTCGACATCCGACTGGCTGCGCACGCGTCCGCCATAGGAGCGGCCGCAGACCACTTTTGCACCCGGCTCGGCAATACGGGCCGAGTAGCGCGCCTGATAGGTCTTGCGATCGACCGTCATCCCGGTCAGCACGAAGGCGGCATTGCGGACATCCGCCTGGGTATAGCCGCTGCCGGCGCCGAGGGTGTGAAGCTCGAGAAGTTCGCGCGCCAGATTCTCGTTCAGCCCCTTCCCGCGTTTCCGGCCCTGCGGCGAATTCGGTCCGATGGATTTCACCTGGTCGAGATAGATCAGCATGGCGGGGTGCAGGACGGCCGCCTTGGCGAGATCGGCAAACCGCCCCGCCATATGCGGCCTGATGGCTTCGGCCTCGTAAAGCGGCACGATCAGCCGCATGAAATATTCCTTGCGCGCGTTGACGCTGAAATGGTTCAGCCAGAACCCGGCAAGGCGCTCGTTGAAGCCGTAGGGCGAAAGCACCGTCTGGGTGAACCGCGCATGCTCCTCCACCGTGAGGAGATTGACAAGCTCGATGTTGAAGCGGACCCGGTTCAGGCGCTTCGTCTCGGGGTCTGCCCTTTTGCCGGCTTGCTTCAGCAGGGCGAGCTGCACCGTGGATTCGGCGATGCGGTCCTTGGCGGCAAGCAGCCCGCCATCCGGGAAGCTGAGCTTTTCCCGCCGCGCCGCATCCAGCTCACCGAGCATCTCCTCGACGCTTTCGGGCGGCGCCTGGCCGGGCCTGAGCCCGGTGCCGAACCGCAAGGCCGCCATGGTGGAAAACGCCAGTGCCATCAAACCTTTCCCGTGCCGATCGGGCTACCGTTACGGCACCCTTGTGGCAAATCTGCGAGCGGCCTCGCCCAATTTCACGCCTTGAACACGAAAGCCGCGCCACCGGCGATCAGGCAAAAGCCGATCGCATGGTTCCAGGTCAGCGATTCCTTCAGCCAGAACACCGAGAAGGCGGCAAAGACCACGAGCGTGATCACCTCCTGCATCGTCTTCAGCTGCGCCGCCGAATAGACCGTGTGGCCGATCCGGTTGGCCGGAACCGCCAGGCAATATTCGAAGAAGGCGATGCCCCAGCTGGCGAAGATCGCCATATAGAGCGGCGACGACGCGTGTTTCAGATGGCCGTACCAGGCGAAGGTCATGAACACGTTCGACAGCAGCAGCAGGAGGATCGGCCAGACGGCGGCCGTGTTGATTGCAAAGGGCATGGGACGAATCCTGGGAGGGTTGGAGAGTGGTCCGCTTCTAGCCACAGAGCGCCGCGACCGGCAAGGCCCGACGCAGATGCCCCGCGAACACCGCAATTGCGGCCATCGCCACCGTGTCAGAAACTGGCAGTAGGCGGCCGATCCGTTGCCTTTTTGTACTCGTCGCCCTCTTCCATTTCCGGCGGACTCTCGCCATATTCCCGGCATGTCGAAAGCACCGAAAAAATCCGCCGGTCCCTCCGGTTTCGAAGAAGCGCCGCAGCCCGGCCTGTCCGGCACACCGTTGTCGTCGAACGTCGCCGACTGGGCCGCAGAGCTGCAGCGCATGGCCGAGGCCGAGACGATCGAGACACGCCACGACGTCGCCTCGAAGGCCGGCAAGCACCGCAAGAAGGTCGAGATCGCCGCACAGAAGGCGAAGAACAGCGATGGCGTCGGCGCCAGCCGCTCCGCCCGCGGAACGTCGATGGGCGGCACCACCGATCCGAAGACCCGCGCCGCCGCCGGCCTCAATCCGGTCGCCGGCATGGACACGTCGCTGGAAGATGCAGAAGCGCTGGCCACCGGCGGCGTCACCGCTACCGTCGAGGCCCTCTCGGCCCTGATCGAGAGCGGCAATCCGCTGTTCAAGGACGGCAAGCTCTGGACGCCGCACCGGCCGGCCCGGCCGGAAAAGTCGGAGGGCGGCATCCAGATCGTCATGAAATCCGACTACGAACCCGCCGGCGACCAGCCGACCGCCATCAAGGACCTCGTCGAGGGCCTGGAGAACCATGACCGCACCCAGGTCCTGCTCGGCGTGACCGGCTCCGGCAAGACCTTCACCATGGCCAAGGTGATCGAGGCGACGCAGCGCCCCGCCGTCATCCTGGCGCCGAACAAGACCTTGGCCGCCCAGCTCTATTCCGAGTTCAAGAACTTCTTCCCCGACAACGCGGTGGAATATTTCGTCTCCTACTACGACTATTACCAGCCGGAAGCCTATGTGCCGCGCTCGGATACCTTCATCGAGAAGGAATCCTCGATCAACGAGCAGATCGACCGCATGCGCCACTCGGCCACCCGCTCGCTGATCGAGCGCGACGACGTCATCATCGTCGCCTCGGTCTCCTGCATCTACGGTATCGGCTCGGTCGAGACCTACACCGCCATGACCTTCCAGATGACGGTCGGCGACAGGCTGGATCAACGTCAGCTTCTGGCCGACCTCGTCGCCCAGCAATACAAGCGCCGCGACATGGATTTTCAGCGCGGCTCCTTCCGGGTCCGGGGCGACACGATCGAGATCTTCCCGGCCCACCTTGAAGATGCCGCGTGGCGCATCTCGATGTTCGGCGACGAGATCGACGCCATCACCGAGTTCGATCCGTTGACGGGCCAGAAGACCGACGACCTGAAATCGGTGAAAATCTACGCCAATTCCCACTACGTCACGCCGCGCCCGACGCTTAACCAGGCGATCAAGTCGATCAAGGAGGAGCTGAAACTCCGCCTCGCCGAGCTGGAAAAGGGCGGCCGCCTGCTGGAAGCCCAGCGGCTGGAGCAGCGCACCCGCTACGACATCGAGATGCTCGAGGCGACCGGCTCCTGCGCCGGCATCGAGAACTATTCGCGCTACCTGACCGGCCGCCAGCCCGGCGAGCCGCCGCCGACCTTGTTCGAATACATCCCCGACAACGCCCTTTTGTTCATCGACGAGAGCCATGTCTCCGTCAGCCAGATCGGCGGCATGTACCGAGGAGACTTTAGACGCAAAGCAACGCTGGCCGAATACGGTTTTCGCCTGCCATCTTGCATGGACAACCGGCCGCTGCGCTTCGAGGAATGGGACGCCATGCGCCCCGAAACCATCGCCGTCTCGGCGACGCCGGCGGCGTGGGAGCTGGAACAAGCGGGCGGCGTTTTTGCCGAACAGGTCATCCGCCCCACCGGCCTGATCGATCCGCCGGTGGAAGTCCGCTCGGCCAAGACGCAGGTCGACGACGTGCTCGGCGAAATCCGCGAGACCGCGCAGGCCGGCTACCGCACCCTGGTCACCGTGCTCACCAAGCGCATGGCCGAGGACTTGACCGAATACCTGCACGAGCAGGGTGTCCGCGTCCGCTACATGCATTCCGACATCGACACGCTGGAGCGCATCGAGATCATCCGCGACCTGCGCTTGGGCGCTTTCGACGTGCTGGTCGGCATCAACCTGTTGCGCGAAGGCCTCGACATCCCCGAATGCGGCTTCGTCGCCATTCTCGATGCCGACAAGGAAGGTTTTTTGCGCTCGGAGACGTCGCTGGTCCAGACCATCGGCCGCGCAGCCCGCAACGTCGACGGCAAGGTCATCCTCTATGCCGATCAGATCACCGGCTCGATGAGCCGCGCCATGGAGGAGACCGCGCGGCGCCGCGAAAAGCAGATGGCCTATAACGAGGCCAACGGCATCACCCCGGAATCGGTCAAGGCAAAAATCTCCGACATCCTCGACTCGGTCTACGAGAAGGACCATGTCCGCGCCGATATCGGTATCAAGGGCGTCAAGGGCGGCCTCACCGACATGGTTGGCAACAACCTCGCCGCTCATCTGGAAGCGCTCGAAAAACAGATGCGCAACGCCGCCGCCGACCTCGACTTCGAAACCGCCGCCCGCCTGCGCGACGAAATCAAGCGCCTCAAGGCCGCCGAACTCGCCGTCATGGACGACCCGATGGCAAGACAGGAGGCCAGGGCACTGGAAGGCCGGACAGGGACACGAAACAATGAGGCGCGGGCGCTGGAGGGCAGCCGCACGTCTCCGTCATCCTCGGGCAAGCGCAGCGCGACCCGAGGACCGGGCGCGGCATCCCCGATCGACTCCCTCCCCCCTGTGGGGAGGGTTGGGGAGGGGAAAACCCCACCCACCGAATCCGCCGCCAATACCCCTCCCGACCCTTCGGGCCACCCTCCCCACAAGGGGGAGGGAAAGACCCTCTTCACCAAACCCGACCTCGACGACATGGGCCACGACGTCGCCACGCCTTCCCGGCCCCTCTTCCGCAAGAACACCCTCGACGAAATGACCGTCGGCCGCACCGAAAAACCGCTCAACACCAAAGGCAAGCTACCGGAAAAACCGGTGCTGCCCGGCCCATCCTCGCCCCAGCGGGGAGAGGATGGTTCGCCCCAGGAGGCGAAGCGGACGGCGAACTTGGCGAGGGGGGCCGACGATCCCAAACCCCTCCTCCGCGCCAAGCCCGGCGTCGGCTCCTACGAGGATGCCGGCGACGCGAAACGGCAGAAAAAGACCAAGGGAAAAACGGGACGACCGGGCCACTGACACCCTCCGCCAGAATGCCCCTCATCCGCCCTATCGGGCACCTTCTCCCCGTCGAAACGGGGAGAAGGAACCAGCGGCGCCCTCCGTCATCCCCTCTCCCCGCGTGCGGGGAGAGGGCTAGGGTGAGGGGCAAGCCAGCGAAGAACGTTCATCCCCAAAAATGCACCATGGCCAGACCGGCGAACATCGGTTAGTCCTCGCTGACCTCGCCGCAAAGGACCCCGCCATGCGCCTGCCCGCCCTCGCCCTGCTCCTGTCCGCCCTCTCATCGCTCTCAGCGCTTTCAGCGCTCCCGGCCACCGCCGAAACCTTCAAAACGCCAAAAGCCCTGCTGCAAGCCCTCTACCGCTACGACACCGCAGAGACCGACGCGGACGCCCCGTCGCTCTATTCCCCGTTCTTCTCCGACCAGCTGAACGCCCGCTTCCAGGCCGACCTCGACAAAACCGAACTCGGCGACGCCGGCACCATCGATTTCGACCCGGTCATCGCAGGCAATGACGGCGAAGCCACCGACGTCGAGCTCAGCCCGCCGATCGTCATCGACGACACGGCCGGAGTCGAGGTGACGTTCAGGAACTCCGAGCCGGTGACGCTCTACTACACCCTGGTCAGGGAACACGGCGGCTGGAAAGTCGACGACATCGCCAACCAGCAGGGGGAATATCCGTGGAGCTTAAGCGCGTTGTTTGATGGCGCGGGGCAGTAGGACGAGATATGCCGCAAGAGCGGCTTTTCCCACCCCGTCATCCTCGGGCTTGACTCGAGGATCCATCGCCGACGACGCCAAACCCTTCATACGCGCCAAGCCTGGCTTCGGTTCCCATGAGGATGCGGGCGGTGTGAAGCGGCAGAAGAAGACCAAGGGGAAGACCGGGCGGTCGGGACAATAGACAGTGCAAGGCGGACAGGCGTTCGCGACAGAATGTTTGAAAAAATTGAAATATGGGAATCGCGGCATCGGATCGCCTAAAAACGGGGATGATGCTGCGCGGGAACGGCGCGGCCCCCTAACTCCGCCCAGAGGGAGAGGACGCAAAATCAACATCTTAGCCAAAGGCTAAAGTGTTAGATTTTGTTGGCGACGGATCTTCGCGACAAACACAACATCCCCGCCTCCAAAACCTCCCCTACACTGGCTTCCGTTCCGCCACGGATACACCGGCAGGCGTGCCGGCGAGGCGGGACCGGCGCGGGGCGTGAGGGGCAGACGCAGAACCTCACGATCCGGGCTCGTGGAAAATGGTCTCCCTCCGGCGACACGGGGAGAGACGAGGGTTTTGCACTCGTCTCTTGAAGCCCGAAAGAGCGCGCCGGGCGTGCCTGTGCGGCATACAGGGTGGAACAACGGATGGTTTCGCCGGGTTGTTTCCGGCGGCGGCCGGGTGGATCGTTGCCGAGGTTCGGCCGAGGTCCATCGGGTCAGACGAGCACCATCCGGTCAGGCCACCTCAGAGGGATCGAAGTCGCGGGCAAAAACCGCTGAACGGGGCGCTGAGAGGTGTCACCTTTTACTTTCAAACGAGGCAGCTCTCAGCGCCGCGTCCGACATCGCGTTCAAACCACGGCGAGCGATCGCGCGTGAAGGATAGACCGTGCCCTCCCGACGCCGAAGAGGAGGCCGCAGCAACACAGGAGACGACCCATGCCCGATCCCCTTCCCGTCCATACGAAGCTGATGGCCCATACCGCCGAGATGCTCGCTTTGCCGCATCTGGCCTGCCGCCGCCGCGACTGCCGGCGCAAAAACGCCTGCTACTGGCACTTCAAGGCCAGCGGCGAGCCCTGCTGCCTGCGCAACCTCGACGCCGAACAGCGCCGCCTCTTCGACGAACTGTACGAGCAGGCGCTGCTCATCCGCGAGCATGGCGGCCACCAGGGCCTGATGTACGCCTGGCGCGACCCGGAGCAGCGCCCTTTGCAGGATGCCGGCGTCGAGATCGCCCGCACCACCATCCCGGCCCGCGACAAGCGCCGCTTCGACGCTTTCCGCCGCGACAGGGAACGGATCGGGTTACCCGGCCCCGCCGCATCCGGTGAGCCGCGCCGCTGAGCGCCGGACGACAACGCGCCCACCTGCAGGAATACCCGTTGATGCAGGCAGGCGCCTCCCCACCCTCCGTCATTCCTGTGCTTGTCACAGGAATCCAGTGCGCCGTGTCCACGGCGCGCAAGATTCTTCAAGCGGCGCTGCATGGGTTCTCTCACGGCGCGGACGCGCCGTGGCTGGATTCC
>UCOA01000137.1 GCA_900474095.1 Hyphomicrobiales bacterium
CGACGTAGAAGACCGGGGTCAGGAACAGGCCGAACAGCGTCACGCCGATCATGCCGGAGAACACCGCGACACCCATGGCGTGGCGCATTTCCGCGCCTGCACCGGTCGAGGTGACGAGCGGCACTACGCCCATGATGAATGCCATCGAGGTCATCAGGATCGGGCGCAGGCGAAGACGGCTGGCCTTGATCACCGCATCGAAGGGTTTGGCTCCCGCGAACTCCAGTTCACGCGCGAACTCGACGATCAGGATGGCGTTCTTCGCCGACAGCCCGACCAGCACGATCAGGCCGATCTGGGTGAAGACGTTGTTGTCGCCCGCCGTCAGCCAGACGCCGGCGAGGGCAGCCAGCAATGCCATCGGAATGATCATGATGATCGACAGCGGCAGGGAGAGGCTTTCATACTGCGCCGCCAGCACAAGGAAAACGAGCAGGATCGACAGCGGGAAGATCAGCACGCCGGTATTGCCGGCAATGATCTCCTGATAGGTCAGTTCCGTCCATTCGAAGCTGACGCCTGCGGGCAGGGTTTCAGCTGCGATCCGTTCGACGGCGGCGCGCGCCTGACCGGAGGAATAGCCGGGCGCCGTGTTGCCGTTGACATCGGCCGAAAGGAAACCGTTGTAACGCATGGCCCGCTCCGGCCCGGCGGTGGAACTGACATTCAGGACTGCCGAGAGCGGGATCATCTCGCCGGAGTTCGAGCGGACCTGCAGCTTGCCGATGTCCTCGGCCTGAGCGCGATAAGCCGCATCAGCCTGGACGCGGACGGAGTAGGTGCGGCCGAACTTGTTGAAGTCGTTGACGTAGACCGAGCCGAGATAGATCTGCAGCGTATTGAAAATCTCCGTCAGCGGCACGTTCAACTGGCGGGCCTTGGCGCGGTCGACGTCGGCATAGAGCTGCGGAACGTTGACCTGGTAGCTCGAGAACATGCCAACCAGTTCGGGCGCGGTATAGGCCTTGGCCATGAAGCCCTTTACGGCTGCATCAAGAGCCTCGTATCCGAGCCCCGCCTTGTCCTCCAATTGCAGCTTGAAGCCGCCGATCGCGCCGAGACCCTGGACGGGCGGTGGCGGGAAGATCGCGCTGAAGGAGTCCTGAATGACGGACAGCTCCTGGTTCAGCCGGCCGGCAATTGCGCCGGCCGAAAGATCCGGCGTCGTGCGCTCCTCGAACGGTTTCAGAGACAGGAAGACGATACCGGCGTTGGACGAGTTGGTGAAGCCGTTGATCGACAGGCCGGGAAAGGCGATGGCGTCTTCGACGCCGGGCACCTTGAGCGCTATGTCGCTGATGCGGCGGATCACATCCTCCGTCCGGTCAAGCGAAGCACCATCCGGCAGCTGCGTGAAGCCGACCAGATACTGCTTGTCCTGCGGCGGCACGAAACCGCCCGGCACGGCCTTGAAGAAGAAGACGGTCGCGCCGATGAGGAGCAGATAGACGCCCATCATCAGCGTCTTGCGCGAAATTACGCCCTTGACGCCGGTACTATAGGCTTTCGATCCGCGGGAAAAGACGGCATTGAAACCGCGGAAGAACCAGCCGAACAGGAAATCCATGATCCGGGTCAGACGGTCTTTCGGCGCATCGTGTCCACGCAGAAGAAGAGCGGCGAGGGCCGGAGACAGGGTGAGCGAGTTGAAGGCCGAGATGACGGTCGAAATGGCGATGGTCAGGGCGAACTGCTTGTAGAACTGGCCGGTGAGGCCGGAGATGAAGGCAAGCGGCACGAAGACGGCAACCAGTACCAACGCGATCGCGATGATCGGGCCGGAGACTTCTGCCATCGCCCGGTAGGTCGCTTCGCGGGGGGCGAGGCCGTTTTCGATGTTTCGCTCGACGTTTTCGACGACGACGATCGCGTCGTCGACGACGATGCCAATGGCAAGCACCAGACCGAACAGGCTGAGCGCGTTAATCGAAAATCCGAAGAGCTGCATGATCGCGAAAGTGCCGACGATCGATACGGGAACGGCGATCAGCGGGATGATCGAGGCGCGCCATGTCTGCAGGAAGATGATGACGACGATGACCACGAGGGCGATGGCTTCGAGCAGGGTGTGAATGACCGCCTCGATCGAGGCGCGCACGAATTGCGTCGTGTCGTAGACGATCTCGTAATCGACGTCCTGCGGCATCGTCGCCTTGATTTCTTCCATCACAGTGCGGACCTGATCGGCGATCTCGATCGCATTGGAGCCGGGTGCCTGGAAGACGGGTACGGCGACAGCCTGCTTGTTGTTGAGCAGCGAGCGCAGCGAATATTCGGCCGAACCGAGCTCGATGCGGGCGACATCGCGCAAGCGCGTGATCGCGCCGCTTGGGCTCGTCTTGATGATGATTTCGCCGAATTCTTCCTCACTCTGCAAGCGTCCCTGAGCGTTCACGGAAAGCTGCAGATCTACGCCTTCAAGATTGGGCGATGAGCCGATGACGCCGGCGGCGGCCTGGATGTTCTGGGCGCGGATTTCGTTGACCACGTCCGAAGCTGAAAGGCCGAGCTCCGCCATTTTCTGCGGATCGAGCCAGATGCGCATCGAATAGTCGCCTGAGCCGAACAGCTGCACCTGTCCGACGCCGTCGATGCGGGCGAGCCTGTCCTTGACGTTGATCAGCGCATAGTTGCGCAGATAGGTCATGTCGTAGCGACCTTCGGGCGAGGTCAGGTGCACGACCATCATCAGGTCGGGAGAGCTCTTGATGGTGGTGATGCCTAGGCGACGCACCTCTTCCGGCAGCCGCGGTTCGGCCTGGCTGACGCGGTTCTGGACGAGCTGTTGCGCCTGGTCCGGATCGGTGCCGAGCTTGAAGGTCACTGTCAGCGTCATCAGGCCATCGGTGGTCGCCTGGCTGCTCATATAGAGCATGTCCTCGACGCCGTTGATTGATTCCTCCAGCGGCGTCGCTACCGTTTCGGCGATGACCTTCGGGTTGGCGCCGGGATAGTTGGCACGGACGACGATCTGGGGTGGCACGACATCGGGATATTCCGAGATCGGCAGGATCGTCATGGCGATCAGGCCGCCGAGGAAGATGAGGAAAGATAGAACACCCGCGAAAACCGGGCGATCGATAAAGAACCTGGAGATATTCATGGCGCGATCGCCCTTGTTCGTAAGTGCCGGTGGAGGCTTATTGTCCGATGGAGGCCTGCAATGCGGAGTTCGTACCGGCGCTCATCGAGACCATTTCGGGTGCGACGAGCGAGCCTGGGCGGATGCGCTGCAGGCCGTTGACGACAATGCGTTCCTGGGCTTTGAGGCCGGATGTGACGACCCTCAGCCCGCCGGATTTCATGCCGACAGTGACCTCGCGGTACTCGGTGGTGTTGTCCGGCTTCACGACCATCACATATTTCTTGTTCTGGTCAGTGCCGATCGCCCGCTCATTCACCAGCACGGCGTCTTCCGTCTTGGACTGGCCCAAGCTCAACCGGGCGAATTGCCCCGGCATCAGCGCGCCATTGGCATTGTCGAAGACGGCGCGGACGCGGATCGTTCCGCTCTCGGGATCGACGCTGTTGTCCACGAGCTGGAGTTTGCCCTTGATATCCGGGTGGCCGGCGGCATCCATCTGCACTGGAACGCGGTCGAGGAAGTTGCGGGCATTCACACCTTCGGGCAGTTCGGCAAGGATGCCGGAGACGATCTGTTCGTCCGCCTCGAAGCTCGCATAGATGGGGCTCAGCGACACCAGCCGGGTGAGGATCGGCGAAGATGGGCCGGCGGCGATCAGGTTACCTGTGGTGATCTCGATCTTGCCGACGCGGCCGGTGATCGGCGCGCGGATTTCCGTGTAGCTCAAATTGAGCGCTGCCGATTGCAGCACGGCGCGCGCTGCTTCAAGGTCAGCTTCCGCGCTCGCCTCACCGTTCAGGCGCTGGTCGTAGTCGCTCTGCGATACGGCGTTGGAGGCAAGCAGCTGCTTGCCGCGCTTCAGTTCGGTGCGGGCCAGGGAAGCGCGCGCTTCGGCGGCGGTCACGCTCGCGCGTGCGCGCGCCACTTCTGCCTGATAGGGGGCAGGGTCGATGGTGACGAGCAGATCGCCCTTCTCTACGATCGCTCCTTCCTGGAAATGAACGGACTGGATGGCCCCCGCGACGCGGGAGCGCAGCTCAACGTGATCGATGGCCTCCAGCCGGCCGGAGAAGTCGCTCCACTGGGTCACGGGTTTCGCCTCGACGACAGCGACGGAGACGGGAACAGCGGCGGGCGCTGCGGCCGTGGCGTCTGCTGCGTTGCCGGTGCCGGAGGGGCTGCCCTGGATTTCGAAGAAGATCGTAGGTGCAATGGTTGCCACGGCGAGAACGAGCCCAGTGGCGAGAAGCTTGTTTCTGAGAGTTCCGAAAGACATGGCGTTATCCTAAATTTCTGGAGGGCCTGCCGGTCATCTTTCGTGGGAGGCGAGAGATTTGGGCGAGGGTTGCATTGACGTTCAATACCGGTCGGTATAAAAATAGGTTCCTGAACCGATCACTGTCAATGATTATATACCGATCGGTAGAAAAAAATTCGGGAGGTCCGGCCCATGGGACGGCCAAGAGAGTTCGACGTCGATGAAGCCCTTGAAACGGCCATGGAACTGTTCTGGCGAAAGGGTTACGAAGGCACGTCTCTGACCGATCTGACAGAGGGAATGGGTATTACCAAGCCGAGCCTTTACGGTGTTTTCGGCAACAAGGAAGGCCTCTTTCTCAAGGCGCTGGAGCGCTACGAGCGCACCAAGATGAACTTCTTTCACGAAGCTCTCAAAGAGCCGAAGGCCCGCGTCGTCGCGGAAAAGATCCTGCGCGGCTTTGCCGATGCGCAGACGGCGGAAAAAGACCCGAGCGGATGCATGGGTATCAATGGGGCTCTCGCCTGCAGCGAGGCTGCCGCCGAAATCCAGAAATGTCTGATCGAAAATCGCCATCGCGGCGAACGGGACCTGAGCAAGCGTTTCGAGCGCGCAGCGCAGGAGGGTGACCTTCCCCCCGGCCACGAACCCTTTGATCTCGCTCGCTACATTATGACGATATCGCAAGGGACGGCCATTCAGGCGGCATCCGGTGCGGATCGGGCGGCACTTTATCGCGTCATCGATATGGCGCTGCAATTCTGGCCCGAACCGGGCACACAAGGCAGTTGATCGCGCTGGCTACTTAAGTTCCATATACAACATCATAGGTGTTTTGGCGATTAGTCAGTCGTCCGCCATTTTTCCACTGCGCGATTCCAGCCGATATCGGTTGCCGGGATAGACGAGTCGAGCAAAGGAGACGACGCGCTTGGACGACCATGTGCGCCGGCGGATGAGCAGACAGGGCTCAGTGCGAAGAATCACCAGGAGCTTGCATTCCCAGGGTTGCGGCATGGCCGCTTCAACGATGTGTTCTGAGCCACTCAGCGGAGCCTCGGCAGTCAGATAGGCGTTTGGCGTCAGCGTGGTGAAGTCCTGTTCAAGGTAGCCAGGTGCAGCTTCCGGATTGACGAAACGGTCCTCGATCTGCACCGGAACACCGTTTTCGCTATGCACGATCAGCGAATGAAACACCGGTGCGCCGATCGTCAGGCCGAGCGCGTCGGCTACGTCCGGTGCTGCCTTCTCTTGCGCCAAAACTATCACCGAAGCCTGATGTACATGGCCTCGCTCGTCGATCTCCTCGGCAATGTTGCGCACCTCGAAGAGTTCGGAATAGCCTTTGCGCTCGGCAACGAAGGAGCCGACACCCTGGATGCGTACCAGTTCGCCCTCGCTTGCCAGTTCGCGCAGCGCCCGGTTGGCGGTCATCTTGCTGACGCCTAGTTCGGCGACCAGTTCGTTCTCCGAGGGAACGCGATGCTTGGGGGGCCACTCGCCGCTGTGGATCCGGTCGAGGATCATCTGCTTGACGCCGGCATATAGCGGCGCGCCGTCATTGTCGCTGTTGTCCCACTTCAATTGAGCGTTCTGGTCGTTGCTGCGTTTCATATGCTCATTCCTTGGGCGAAATTAATTTTGCATTCAAATAGGGCTGCCCTCTTGCATACCATAAAAAATCACATATGGTACCATATACAACATGGATGTTCAGAGGCATTTCCAAACCTCGCCGTCCATCGAAGGATTTGTAAAGCCGGCGCAAGATCGGCGGACGTTGTTGAAGATAAACCTCAGAGGAACGTGAACATGAATCTATCCAAATTTCTGATGGCCGGTGCCGTTGCATTCGCAACCCTTGCTGCTCCGGTAGCTCAGGCCAAGGACTGGAAGACCGTCACCATTACGCTCGAAGGCGCCTATGCACCTTGGAACCTGACCAACCCCGACGGCACACTCGGCGGCTTCGAGCCGGAGCTTGCCAAATATCTCTGCGACCATATGAAGGTCGAGTGCAACCTCGTCGCTTCCGACTGGGACGGCATGATCCCGGCGCTCAACGCCGGCAAGTTCGACGTGATCATGGATGCGCTGTCGATCACCGAAGAGCGCAAGAAGATCATCGACTTCACTGTTCCTTATGCTCATACCCACGCCGCCTTCGCGACGCTGAAGGATAGCCCGCTGGCAAACGCTGCCGGCACCGGCACGGTCGTCAAGCTCGATCCGGGCGCAACCGGCGTCAAGGAAATCGATGCGATGAAGGCAGCCTTTGCCGGCAAGACAATCGGCATCCAGGCCGCGACCGTCTATTCGAAGTTCGTTTATGACAACTTCGGCGATATCGCCACGGTGCGCGAGTACAAGACCGGTGCTGAGCGCGACCTCGATCTCGAAACCGGTCGCATCGATCTCGTCTTCGACGACGCCGTCTACCTGATCTCCGCCTTCGAGAAGGCCAACGGCACGCTCGCCTTCACCGGCCCTGAAATCGGCGGCACGATCTTCGGTAGCGGCGAAGGCCTTGGCATCCGTCAGGCCGATACCGAACTGCGCGACATGTTCAACAAGGCTATCGAGGCAGCACTTGCCGACGGCACGGTCAAGACCTTGTCGATGAAGTGGTTCAAGACCGACGTGACCCCCTGATCGCAAGTTTGCCCGCTTGCTTGCTATTCGTCGGCGGCGGGCACACTTTGCTGCGGCAGGCCGCCCTTTCATTCGTGCGGCCTTCCAAATCCACCTGACGAGCGGGAAGCCGGCCTTGCCGGAAACGACGGGACGCCTGCGGCATGGCACTATTTCAAATGATCGGATTTGGCCCCACCGGTTGGGGCGGGCTGCTTCTCCTGGCAACCGTGATGACGCTTTGCGTGACCGCCGTTGCGCTGCTGATCGGCGCCATTCTCGGCTCGCTGGTCGCCTGGGCGAAGCTGTCGGGCAGCAGGATACTGCGCACGCTCGGCGGCACCTATACCACCGTGTTTCGCGGTGTCCCCGAGCTGCTGATCATCTATCTGGTCTATTTCGGCGGCTCGAGCGCGGTTACCGCCATCGGTACGGCGATGGGCTTTGAGGGCTTTCTTGGTCTTCCCTCCTTCGCGGCCGGCGCGCTTGCGGTCGGCATCATTTCCGGCGCCTACCAGGCCGAGGTCTTTCGTGGTGCCTTTCTCGCCATCCCAAAGGGCGAGCTTGAAGCGGCGCAGGCGATCGGCATGAACCGGAGTTTGCGCTTCCGTCGCATCATCGGTCCGCAGGTCTTCCGATTTGCCATTCCTGGCATCGGCAATGTCTGGCAGCTCAGCCTCAAGGACTCAGCGCTCGTGTCCGTGACCGGTCTTGCCGATTTGATGCGGACCAGCCAGGTCGCCGCCGGTTCGACGAGGCAGCACTTCCTGTTCTTCATCGTCGGCGGCTGCCTCTATCTGATCCTCACCAGTTTCTCGGACCGCTTTTTCACCAGCGCCGAAAAGCGCGCCAATCGCAGCATGCCGACCAGTCTCGGCCAGGCCTGATCAAGGAGACGCGCGATGGATATCGCCTTCATGTTCGAGACCCTGCAAACACTGCTGGCCGCGCTGCCGATGACGCTGGCGTTGTTTGTTCTCTCTGTCTTTTTCGGCGGTCTGCTCGCCCTCGCCATCGTCTGGATGCGGGTCAGCGGCAATGCGATCGCCCGCAAGTTTGCCAAGAGCTATATTTTTATCTTCCGCGGCTCGCCGCTGTTGATCCAGATGTTCCTGATCTTCTACGGCCTCGGGCAGTTCGGCTTCATCCGCTACAGCTTCCTCTGGCCGGCGCTGCGCGAACCCTTCGTCTGCGCCGTGCTGTCGCTGGCGCTCTGTACGGCGGGCTATACGGCTGAAATCTTCCGCTTCGGCCTGCGCGCCATTCCGGCCAAGGAGATCGAGGCGGCCCGGTCGGTCGGCATGTCCGGCTTCCTGCTGACCCGCCGCATCCTTGCCCCCGTCGCCTTCCGGCATGCTCTGCCTGCCTATTCGACCGAGGTGGTGATGATGGTGAAGTCGACGGCGCTCGCCAGCCTCGTCACGGTCTGGGAAGTAACCGGCGTTGCCCAGCGGCTGATCTCGCAGACTTACCGCACGATGGAAATCTTCCTCTGCGCTGCTGCGATCTATCTTGTCTTGAACTTCCTTATCCTGCAGGCCATGGCGCTGCTCGAATACAAGCTGACCCCACACCGCCGCGCGGCTCCCCTGTTTCCGGTGCCGCAGCGATGACCCCGACGACCCTCAACCAGACTGGAACGACCATGGCAGGCACGACCCGGCTTTCCGTCCGCAACATCCGCAAGAGCTTTGGCACGCATGAAGTGCTGCGCGGCATCTCGCTCGATGCCCGTGATGGCGACGTCATTTCGCTTCTCGGCGCCAGCGGCTCGGGCAAGTCTACCTTCCTGCGCTGTATCAACCTTCTGGAAGTCGCTGACCACGGCGAGATTTCCGTCGATGGCGAACTGATCCAGATGGAGCAACGCGGCGGCAAGAACGTCCCGGCCGACCGCCGCCAGGTGGACCGCATCCGCTCGGAACTCGGCATGGTCTTCCAGTCGTTCAATCTCTGGTCGCATATGACCATTCTTGAAAACGTCATCGAGGGGCCGGTTCATGTGTTGAAACGGCCACGCGCCAAGTGCATCGCCGAGGCGGAAGTGCTCCTGGAAAAGGTCGGCATCGCCGAGAAGCGCAATGCCTATCCCGCGCATCTGTCGGGCGGCCAGCAGCAGCGTGCGGCGATCGCCCGTTCGCTGGCGATGAAGCCGAAGGTGATGCTGTTCGACGAGCCGACCTCGGCGCTTGATCCGGAGCTGGTCGGCGAGGTGCTGCGCGTCATGCGCTCGCTCGCCGAAGAAGGGATGACCATGCTGGTGGTCACCCATGAAATGAGCTTTGCGCGCAACGTTTCCAACCGTGTGATCTTCATGAAATCCGGCGAGATCGACAGCGACGGCGCGCCCGACGAACTGTTCGGCTCCGGAGGCTCCCCGAGCTTCCGCCAGTTCATCGGTAATTTCGGAGGCTGATCGTGCAGGATATCATGCTCGAAACGGCGCTCGACTGGCGTGCCGTGGCGGCGGTTGCCGATGGCGCAACGCTCTCTCTTTCTGGCGATGCCCGCCAGAGGGTGGAGACGGCCAGCCGCATCGTTTCGGCAATCGTCGAAAGCGGCGTGCGTGCCTATGGCGTCAATACCGGCGTCGGAGCGCTGGCCGATACGGTCGTCGATCGTCCCTCCCAGAGCCGCCTGTCGCGCAACATCATCCTCAGCCACGCCTGCGGCATTGGTCCACTGCTCACGCCGCGCGAAGTGCGCGCCATCATCGCGGCGCAGATCGGCAATTTTTCGCATGGTCATTCAGGCGTTCGCCCAGTGATCGTCGAGGTCTTGCAGGCTTTCCTGCGCGAAGACTGCATTCCCGATGTGCCCTCGAAAGGTTCCGCCGGCTATCTCACCCACAACGCTCACATCGCGCTGGTGCTGATCGGCGAGGGTAGGGCGCGGTTGAAGGGAAAGCCGATGAGCGGCGCTGCGGCCCTGAAAACGCTCGGCATTGAGCCGCTGGTGCTGCAGGCCAAGGAAGGCCTGAGCCTCGTCAACGGCACTGCTTGTTCGACGGGTCTCGGCTCGTTGGCTCTGGCGCGCGTCGAGCGCTTTCTGGAATGGGCAGATGCCATCGCGGCGCTGACTATCGAGGCGCTCGGATGTCAGGCGGCGGCGTACGAGGCGCAGGTGCTGGCGCTTCGCACGTCGAAGGGCATCGAGAAGGTCGGCAGGGCGCTGCGTGAACGCCTCGCTGGCAGCGGCCTGATCGAGGCAGCCAAGGGCGTGCGCACGCAAGATGCCCTGAGCCTTCGTTCCGTCCCGCATGCGCACGGCGCCGGCTGGGATGTCTTCGATTTTGTCGGCTCGATCGTCGATCAGGAACTTGCGTCCGTAACAGACAATCCCGCCGTATCCGGCACGCCGGAAGCCCCCCTTGTTTCGTCCGAAGCGCATGCCGTCGCACCCGCCCTCGGGCAGGCGCTCGATAGTCTGGCAGTCGCCATCGCCCAGATGTCGGCGATGAGCGAGCGGCGGATCGACCGGCTGGTCAATCCGCTCGTCAGCGGTCTGCCGGCATTCCTCGCGATCGATCCGGGTGCCGGCTCCGGCTTCATGATCGCGCAATATACCGCAGCGGCACTTGCCGCAGAAAATCGGCGGCTCGGTGCGCCGGCTAGCCTCGACGGAGGCGTCACCTCGGCGCTGCAGGAGGATTTTCTCGCGCATCCGACGGCTGCGGCCTCCAAGCTGCTCGCAGTCATAGACAATGCCGAGCAGATTCTCGGCATCGAATTCGCCGCCGCCGCGCAGGCCCAGGATTTCAAGGTTGCGGTCGCGCCGCGAGCCGAGGGAACGGACGCGCTCCATCGTCTTATCCGCTCCGTTCTGCCAACTTATGCCGACGACCGGCCACTTGGCTGGGATCTGGAAAAGGCGCGCGATCTCCTGCGCATCGCGCCGCCGCCCGCCAGCGCTTGAAAACTTCCTGAAAGGATACTGCCGATGACTGCCCTTTTCGACGTTGCTGTTGTCGGCCTCGGCGCCATGGGAAGTGCTGCCATTGCGCATCTTGCGGCGCGAGGCGTGAAGGTGATCGGCATCGACGCCTATTATCCCGCCCATGCGCTGAGTTCTTCGCACGGCGACAGCCGGCTGATCCGGCTCGGCTATTTCGAGGATCCATCCTACGTGCCCTTGTTGCAGCGCGCCTATGCGAATTGGCGGACGCTGGAGGCGCGGTTGTGCGGGGACATTCTGACGACCACCGGTGTCCTGCAGATCGGCAAGCCGGACAGCAAGATCGTCAGCGGCACGAAGAAAAGCTGTGCCCTTCACAATCTACCGCTGGAAACCCTTGATTCGGGCGAGATGCGCCGCCGCTTTCCTGTCTTTTCGCTTGATGAAGACGAGATCGCGCTGCTCGATCCGCAGGGCGGGTATCTTCGACCTGAAGCGGCCGTGATGGGCTATCTCAAGTTAGCGGCCAGCGACGGAGCCGCCCTGCATTTCGGCGAGAGGGTGACGGCAATCGAGCCGGGCGGCGACGGCGTCACCATCATTTCCGCTACGGGGCGTTATTCGGCCAGCAAGGTCATCATCGCGACGGGCTCCTGGATTGGCGAACTGGTACCGGCGCTGCGTGACCATGCGGTACCGATCAAGCAGGTCGTCGCCTGGTACCAACCGACGGATGGGTTCATGACGATGCCGCAGCGCATGCCGGTCTTCATTCGTGATGAGGGGGAAAACGGGTCCTTCTTCGGTTTCCCGGCAATCGGCGTCGACGGTATCAAGATCGGCCGTCATGCGCATTTCCGCGAGCCGATCGATCCGAACCAGCCCAATCCGCCGGTCAACGAGCGAGATACGCACCTTCTCGATAGCTTCATCAACCACCGGCTTCCGGCGGCCGCGGGTGTGCGGGTGCGCTCGGCGACCTGTCGCTATACTATGCTGCCGAGCGAGGATTTCCTGCTCGATCTTCTGCCCGGAGACAAACGCATTGTCGTTGCATCCCCCTGTTCGGGCCATGGCTTCAAGTTCACCAGCGTCGTCGGCGAAATCCTTGCCGATCTGGCGCTCGATGGCGGCACGAACCTGCCGATCGGCGCCTTTTCGTTCAAGGCAATGGACCGGTTTCTGGCGACAAGGGCGGCGTGATTGTCGCGCAACTCTTTGCCGCTGGTCACAGATATCAAACGGCCGAAATGCGGATGAGATAGACCTGCGCCGGCATGTCGGAGGTGATCAGGCAGGGGCCTTCCAGGATGGCGCAGTCGAGCCGTCCGAGTTCGGCCGCGTGATCGCCGGCATCGATCCGCAAATTGCCCAGCGACAGCAGCAACGTTACGCCGCCTTCGGGATCGAGATGATGTTGTCCCTCGAAGGTTCGCCGCCCCACCTGATGCGCGCATTGTCCGCGGCGGGTCATAATGTTGAGATCGACAATAGGACCTGAAACCAGCCGGGCGGAGGTTGCCGCATCCGCCGGAAAGGCGAGCGGCTGGGATGCCTGCGTCAGCACCACCGGTGCTCTACCGGCGATATCGAGTTCCATGCCGTCGCCTTGAAGGATTGACAGCGTTCGGTCGATTCCGGGGAAAACCGAAAACGGCCCGTCAGTCGCCACCGTCGCCATGCTGACGCGCCAGCCGAATGTCGCGATATTTGCCCCCGGCGGAAACACCGCGATCTCCGCGGTTTCGCCACCGCCGTTCTTCCATGGCATGCGGCGGTACGCGCTGGCTTTCAGGACCTGCAGGTGACAGGGGCTGGAGGATTGCTTGTCAGACATTGTAAACCTCAGGCAAGTGGACAAAAGTCCGATGGAGGGCGATGATGGAAACCGTCAATATACACCAAGCGAAGACGCATTTGTCGCGACTGATGGAAAAGGTGGCCAACGGCGAATCCTTCATCTTTGCCAAGGCCGGCAAACCGATCGGAAGGCTGGTACCGCCCGACGAAGCGGAAAAGCCAAAAAAGCGCCGTATCGGGTTTATGGAGGGCGAGATTGTCGTCCCGGATGATTTCGATACGATGATGGCGGATGAGATCGAGGAAATGTTCTACGGCGACAGCCTTTTTCCCAGATGAGACTTCTCCTCGACACAAACATTCTGATCTGGGCGACAGGCGATCTTCTGCCCAAGAACATCAGATCTCTTATTGAGGAGACGAATAACGAACGCCTCTTTAGCCCGGCCAGCGTCTGGGAGACTGCGATAACGCATGGGTTAGGTCGCGATGGCTTTCAGGCCGATCCCTTCGTTCTGCGCTATCGTCTTATTCACAAAGACCCCTTCGACCGGATCTGATTGCCCAGGCCATCATCGAAGGGGTTTCGCTCATAACCGTTGAACAGGCGGTCCTTGAGTATCCCGGACTTTCGACATACCCATTGGGATAGCAATCAGTTCCCGAGAATGCCCGGCAGACGCAGGCCCTTTTCCCTGGCGCAATCGAGCGCGATCTCGTAGCCGGCATCGGCGTGGCGCATGACGCCGGTCGCCGGGTCGTTCCACAGCACGCGGCCGACGCGGGCGGCAGCCTCGTCCGAGCCGTCGCAGCAGATGACGACGCCCGAATGCTGCGAAAAGCCCATGCCGACGCCACCGCCGTGATGCAGCGACACCCAGGTGGCACCGGACGCGGTGTTGAGGAGCGCGTTGAGCAGCGGCCAGTCGGAGACTGCGTCGGAACCGTCCTTCATCGCTTCGGTCTCGCGATTCGGCGAGGCGACGGAGCCAGAGTCGAGATGGTCGCGACCGATGACGATCGGAGCCGACAATTCGCCGGTCTTGACCATTTCGTTGAAGGCGAGGCCGAGGCGGTGGCGATCGCCGAGACCGACCCAGCAAATGCGCGCCGGCAGGCCCTGGAAGGCGATGCGCTCGGCGGCCATGTCGAGCCAGTTGTGCAGGTGTTTGTTGCCGGGGGTGAGTTCCTTGACCTTGGCGTCGGTCTTGCGGATATCCTCCGGATCACCCGATAGGGCAGCCCAGCGGAACGGACCGATGCCGCGGCAGAAAAGCGGGCGGATATAGGCCGGCACGAAGCCCGGGAATGCGAAGGCGTTTTCGAGGCCCTCTTCCTTGGCGACCTGGCGGATGTTGTTGCCGTAGTCAAAAGTCGGAATACCCATGTCCTGGAAGGCGATCATCGCTTCGACATGCTCGCGCATCGAGGCGCGGGCCGCCTTTTCGACCGCCTTCGGGGCGCTTTCGCGCTTTGCCTTCCATTCAGCCATCGTCCAGCCCTTCGGCAGGTAGCCGTTGATCGGGTCGTGGGCTGAAGTCTGGTCGGTTACCATGTCAGGGCGGATGCCCCGGCGGACCATTTCCGGCAGGATTTCGGCGGTGTTGCCGAGCAGGCCGACGGACTTCGCCTCGCCGGCGGCCGTCCAACGCTCGATCAGTTCCATCGCTTCGTCGAGAGTTTCGGCGCGGGCATCGACGTAGCGGGTGCGCAGGCGGAAATCGATCGAATCCGGATTGCACTCGACGGCCAAGCAGCAGGCGCCGGCCATGACGGCTGCGAGCGGCTGGGCGCCACCCATGCCGCCGAGGCCGCCGGTCAGGACCCACTTGCCCTTGAGATCGCCGTTGTAATGCTGGCGGCCAGCTTCGACGAAGGTTTCGTAGGTGCCCTGCACGATGCCTTGGCTGCCGATATAGATCCACGAACCGGCGGTCATCTGGCCATACATGGCGAGACCCTTCTTATCCAGTTCGTTGAAATGATCCCAGGTCGCCCAGTGCGGCACCAGGTTGGAGTTGGCGATCAGCACCCGCGGCGCATCCTTGTGGGTGCGAAAGACGCCGACCGGCTTGCCGGACTGCACCATCAGCGTCTCGTCTTCGTTGAGATCGCGCAACGTTTCGACGATCTTGTCGAAATCGGCCCAGGTACGGGCGGCACGGCCGATGCCGCCGTAAACCACCAGTTCGTGCGGGTTCTCGGCCACTTCCGGATCGAGATTGTTCATCAGCATGCGAAGCGGCGCTTCGGTCATCCAGGATTTTGCGGTGAGTTCAGTGCCGCGGGCGGCGCGGACGTCGCGTATGTTGTGACGAGGATTGGTCATTTGGTTCCCCTTGTTGTGTTTGCCAGTGTCAGCGCTGATGCTTCGATGCGCGTGAGAATGTCTTTGAGGTGAATGCGAAGTCTGGCCGCCTTGGCCTCGTCATATGCGAAGGGCGGTGCTTCCGTGCTCAGATGTGTGGATTGCGCCAGCTCCATCTGGATCGCATGCACGCCGGTTTCCGGCTGGCCGTAGTGGCGTGTCGTCCAGCCGCCCTTGAAGCGGCCATTGAGGATGCTGGTGTAGCCCGGCGCATTGAGGACGACATCGACAGTTGCGTTCTGGATGGCCGGATCGCAGGTCCTGCCGCTGTCGGTGCCGATGTTGAAATCAGGCAGCATGCCGTCGAACAGGAACGGAATATCCGAGCGAATGGAATGGCAGTCATAGAGAACTGCGATGCCATGGATCGTCTTGACGCGCTCGATTTCGGCCGCGAGTGCGGCATGATAAGGCGCGTGAAATTCGGCAAGCCGGGCGGCAATGTCGGCTTCGGTCGGTTTCTCCCCGTCCTTCCAGATCCCCACACCGTCAAAATCGGTGCCCGGAATGAGCCCGGTCGTGTTCTGGCCGGGATAAAGGCTGACACCTTCCGGATCGCGATTGGCGTCGATGACGTAGCGATGGAAGGTGGCACGCACGGTCGTGACCTCCGGCAGCAATCCGTCATAGGCGCGATGAATATGCCAGTCGGTGTCGGCGAGAATGCGGCCATTGTCGTTCAGCCGCTCCCAGATAACCGGCGGGACGTCGGTGCCAGTATGCGGAAAGCCGAGGATGACCGGCGAAGTGCCCTGTTTGATTTCGAAGACGGTCACTTACGCCTCCAGACCCGGAAGAATGCCGGCGGAAACGGCTGCATTCAGGGCGCCAGTGGCAATAAGGTCGCTCGCCGCCTTGAGGTCGGTCGCCATGTAGCGGTCGATCTCCAGCGTCGGGACGACGGAGCGGATGGCGGCGATGGCCCTGGTCAGTTCCGGGCTGGTGACGAGCGGTGCGCGGAAGTCAATGCCCTGTGCTGCCGTCAGCGCCTCGACGCCGATGATCGAAAACAGGTTGTCCGTCATCTGCAGAAGACGGCGGGCGCCGTGGCAGGCCATGGAGACATGATCTTCCTGGTTGGCCGACGTGGGGGTGGAATCGACCGAGGCCGGGTGCGACATCTGCTTGTTTTCCGACATCAAGGCTGCCGAGGTGACTTCGGCGATCATCAGGCCGGAGTTGAGGCCGGGCTTCTTGGCCAAGAATGCCGGAAGGCCATAGGAGAGGGCCGGATCGACCAAGAGCGCGATGCGGCGCTGCGAGATGGCGCCGATTTCACAGATGGCGAGCGCGATCTGGTCGGCCGCGAAGGCGACCGGCTCGGCGTGGAAATTGCCGCCCGATACGACGGAATTGTCCGACAGCACCAGCGGATTGTCGGTGACGGCGTTGGCTTCGATTTCAAGCGTGCGGGCAACGGAACGCATGAGATCGAGGCAGGCGCCGTCGACCTGCGGCTGGCAGCGGATGCAATAGGGGTCCTGGACGCGCTCGTCACCTTCGATATGGCTCTCGCGGATCACCGAGCTCTTGAGCAGGCCGCGCAGGGCGGCGGCCGCATCGATCTGGCCCTTATGGCCGCGCAGCGTATGGATGTCGGGATGGAAGGGGGCCGAGGAGCCCATGGCGGCGTCGGTCGAAAGCGCGCCCGTGATCAGCGCCGATTGCGCCGCGCGGTGGGCGCGGAACAGGCCGGCAAGGGCGAGTGCAGTGGAGACCTGCGTGCCGTTGATCAGCGCGAGGCCTTCCTTGGCGGCAAGTACGACCGGCGTCAGGCCGGCGCGCTCAAGCGCGGCGCGGCCGTCAAGCTGCTCGCCATTGAAGAAGGCTTCGCCTTCGCCCATCATGACGGCAGCCAGATGCGCCAGCGGCGCGAGATCGCCGGAGGCGCCAACGGAGCCCTTTTCCGGGATGACCGGGATGACGCCCTTTTCGAGCATGCCCTCGATCAGACGGACGAGTTCGAGCCGGACACCCGATGCGCCGCGTCCGAGAGAGACGAGCTTCAGCGCCATGATCAGGCGGACGATGTTTTCGGCAAGCGGCTGGCCGACGCCGCAGCAGTGCGAGAGGATCAGGTTGCGCTGCAGGGTGGCCACGTCGGCGGCATCGATCTTGATGCTCGCCAGTTTACCGAAACCGGTGTTGATGCCGTAGACCGGCGCATTGCCGGCGGCGATCTCGGCGATGCGGCCGGCGGCCTTCTCGATGCCCTTGTCGAAGGAGGGATCAAGCCGGGCTGCCTCGCCGGTCCAGTAGATGGTTTCAAGCGTCGAAAGCGGGACGGAGCCCGGCTGCAGAATAAGAGTCATCAAGAAATCCTCACCAATGCGCGGAGCCAGGCTCACGCGTCTCCAATTTCAATGTCCGTTGCGGACGCGCGCATGCAGCGGGTTGAAGCCCATGCGGTAGACGAGTTCAGCCGGTCGCTCGATATTCCAGATGGCGAAATCGGCCCATTTTCCGGGTTCCAGCGTCCCCACTTCGTCGACGAGCCCAAGTGCGCGTGCCGCCTCCCGCGTCACGCCGGCGATGCATTCGGTGACCGTCATGCCGAACAAGGTCGCCGCCATGTTCATGGTCAGAAGCAGCGAAGTGAGCGGCGAGGTGCCGGGATTGCTATCGGTGGCGATCGCCATCGTAACACCGGCCTTGCGGAACAGCTCGATCGGCGGCTTCTTGGTTTCGCGGATGAAGTAAAAGGCGCCGGGCAGGATGACGGCGATCGTGCCGCTCTTCGCCATGGCTTCGGCGCCGGCTTCGTCGGTATATTCGAGATGATCGGCCGACAGCGCGCCATACTCGGCGGCAAGGGCGGCGCCGTGCAGATTGGAGAGTTGGTCGGCATGCAGCTTGACAGGCAGGCCATGCGCCTTGGCCGCATCGAAGACCTGCCGCATCTCGTCCGTCGAAAAGGCGATGCCTTCGCAAAAGCCGTCAACGGCGTCGGCCAGCCCTTGGGCCGCGATCGCGGGCAGCATCTCGCCTGCGACCTTGGCGATATAGCCGGCCTTGTCGCCCTTGAATTCCGGCGGCAGCGCATGGGCGCCGAGGAAGGTGGTGCGGATGGCCATATCGCGTTCTTCGCCGAGGCGGCGCGCGGCACGCAGGGTCTTCGCTTCGTTTTCGAGGTCGAGGCCGTAGCCGGACTTGATTTCCACCGTCGTGACGCCCTCGGCCATCAGCGCGTCCAGACGGGGGAGCGTCTGCCGCACGAGTTCGTCTTCGCTGGCTTCACGCAGAGAACGCACGGAGGAGACAATGCCACCGCCGGCGCGCGCCACTTCCTCATAGCTTGCGCCTGAAAGCCGCATTTCGAATTCGTTGGAGCGGTCTCCGGCATGGACCAGATGGGTGTGGCAGTCGATCAGGCCGGGCGTGATCCAGCGGCCGCTGCAATCTATGACGTCGGCGGCATTTTCGATGGAGAAAGGCAGGTCTGCTTCGCTGCCGGCATAGACGATACGACCGTCTTCGACGGCTATGGCGCCATTCTCAATGAGGCCGAGACCCGGCAAGGCAGGGTCCAGGGTCATGAGCCGCGCGTTTCGCCAAAGGCGATCGCAAGCGGTTGGCCGGGATCCGTCCGGTGCCGATTTTATGGAAGACATCGTTTTCCAGCCTTTCCTTTTCGTGCTATTATGTATAGACATAAAGAAAATGAGCGCAAGTGGTTTTTTGATTTTATCCGAAAACGGGAGAGGGTTCGGCTTTGGACAGCATTCATGTGAAATCGGCCTTGTTGCCGGCAGGGTGGCAGAAGGATGTGCGGATATCGTACGACGGCTGGCGGATTGTCTCGGTCGAAACCGGAGCGGCGGCACAGGCGGGTGACGAGCGCCACGATATCCTCGTATCCGGCATGCCGAACCTCCACAGCCACGCATTCCAGCGCGGCATGGCGGGGCTTGCGGAAACGCGCGGGCCTGGTGCCGACAGTTTCTGGAGCTGGCGCAATGTGATGTATCGCTTCGCCCTGTCGATGACGCCGGATCATGTCGAGGCCGTCGCCAGCCAGCTCTATATGGAAATGCTGGAAGCCGGGTTTTCCCGCGTCGGCGAATTTCATTATCTCCACCACGATATCGACGGCGGCCCCTATGCCGATATTTCCGAGATGGCCCAGCGGATCGCCTCGGCGGCTTCCAAGACAGGCATCGGCCTGACGCTGCTGCCGGTCTTCTATGCGCATTCGACCTTTGGCGGTGCGGCTCCGACCGAGGGCCAGCGGCGCTTCATCAACACGATCGAGAGCTTCGAGCGGCTGCTCGACGGCTGCCATCGGGCGGTCAAGGGTTTGCCGGATGGACGCGTTGGCGTGGCGCCGCATAGCCTGCGGGCGGTGACGCCGGAAGAATTGGCGACCGTCGTTGCAATGGCAAAGGATGGGCCGATCCATATTCATGTGGCCGAGCAGGTCAAGGAAGTGGAGGATTGCATTGCATGGTCCGGCGCGCGACCGGTCGAATGGCTGCTCGATCATGCCGGGCTTGATGGCCGCTGGTGCCTGATTCATGCGACGCATATGACGGATGACGAAACCCGGCGCATGGCGCAAAGCAAGGCCATCGCCGGCCTTTGCCCGGTGACGGAGGCCAATCTTGGCGATGGCACGTTCAACGCGGTCGTGTTCGATGAAGCGGGCGGGAAATTCGGCATCGGCTCGGATTCCAATGTCCTGATCGGACTTCCCGATGAGCTTCGCCAGCTTGAATATTCTCAGCGCCTGTTGCATCGCTCGCGCAATGTGCTGGCCGCGCCGGGTCAATCGACTGGGCTCGCCTTGTTCGACGGCGCGGTCGAAGGCGGCGGTATTGCCTTGGGATCGGGGGCATCGAAGTCGGGCATTGCCGCCGGCAATCCGGCGGATTTCGTCAGCCTGCGGGTGCCGGATGGTGATCTCGCTGATGACGCGGCCCTCGATTCGTGGCTCTTTGCCAACGGGACGAAGCCCGACAGTGTCTGGGTGGCGGGCCGCAAACAGGTCGAGGGCGGGCGGCATCACAGGCGGGACGAGATATCAGCCCGGTTCCGCACCGTGATGCGCGAACTGCTGGCCTGAGCGTTTCGGTTTGGCGCCGCATCGTCTCCGGATATGCGGCGCTGGATAATGTCTGCTGTAGCACATTGAGACTGCTGCATAATTTTATCCTTAAATCGAATCCGATTTAAGGAATTATGCAGTAGGACCAAACAGTTTGTCGAAGGTGAGCGCGTGGTGAAATTGCAGGATGCCAGCCCGAATGTTGAGACGCCGCCTGCCGACGTGGCAAGCGACCTGTCGCTGCATCAGCGCATTCTCGGCGACATCGAGGATCGTATCCTTTCCGGCGAATGGCAGCCTGGCTTTCGCATTCCGTTCGAGGTCGATCTTGCCGAGCAGTACAAATGCTCGCGGATGACCGTGAACAAAGCGCTGACGCAACTGGCGAAGACAGGGCTGATCGAGCGGCGGCGGAAATCGGGCAGCTACGTGACGCAGCCGCGCGCCCAGTCGGCGGTGCTCGAAATCCGCGACATCAAGCTCGAAGTCCAGTCATTGGGTCTCGCCTATGACTATAAGCTGTCCGCGAAGACACGGCGCCGGAGCAATGCCGAAGATAGATCCAGGCTCGGCCTCGACGCGGCAGCACCCATTCTGGATGTGACCTGCACGCATTTTGCCGGCAATCGGCCGTTTTGCGTCGAACAGCGCCTGATCAATCTGGCGGCGGTGCCGGATGCGGCGGCCGAGAGTTTCGAAGATGTGGCGCCTGGCCCCTGGCTCTTGAACCGGGTGCCATGGAGTGCGGCCGAACATACGATACGGGCGGTGGCGGCGGCTGAACCGGTCGCCACGGCCCTTGGCATTGCAGTTGGAACCGCCTGCCTGACGGTGGAGCGGCGCACCTGGAGTAATGGCTCCTACATCACCCATGTGCGCCTGATCTATCCGGGCGAGCGGCATGCGTTGGTTGCCAATTTCACGCCGTCGCAGCCGAAGTGACGGCAAGGTGCCGATTACTTCTTCGGCTTGGCGCCGGATAGTTTGGGAACTTCCTTTTGGGTGGTCGCGCTGAAAGGGGTGGCTGCCTTGGCCGCAACCTTGTCCTTCTTCGGTTTCCTGACTTCCTTGTTGCTCTTTGCTTGTCCCTTGGCCATTGCGTGTTTTCCTCGCGCGTAAATGAACTATCCGCTGATGCGAACAGTGCAACGCGGCGGATATCGTGACCATGAACGATGCCGTGGTTCGAGACAATCGGAAAAATTTGAATGGGATCGGCGAAGCGAAAACCCTTCGCTCAGCCGGCCGTTTTTGCGTTCACGCCAAATTCGAGGCTCATCTGCAGGAGTTCGTCCCATAGGCTTTCGGCGAAGCCGCGCAGGACCATGAGTTCGAAGCTATCCACATCGGTTCGCGTGATCAGCGCTGAGATGTGGCCGATCAACGTCATGGCCGAGTGGCCGATGGCGAAGTTCGCCCGATCGAGATCGACAGCCGTGCCCTTGGCGAGGACGGCTTCGACGGATGCACCACTGATGCCGATCCGGACACGACCGTGGCCTTGATCGGCAATCGACGCCTTGCCTGCAAGGAGCGTCGCCTTGCCGGCGATATCCGCAGCAGAAAGAGGCGCATCGCCGACGACGAACCACTGTCCGGGGCCGTAAGGGCGCACGGCATGAGGGGCGCCATCGCCGATCTGCGGGATCAAGTTCTGCAGGCCGCCACTTCCATGTGCGGCGAGCACCTGCAGTACATGGCCTTCCGGCAGGGCTCCGAGCGTTATCCTTGCCGTCATCGAGGAGGCGCCGAAAGAACCGGATCTGGCGCCCGCCAGAGCGCAACGATGAAGGAGAGCGAAATCAACCATGGAGTTTTCCGTTTTCCGGATCGAAGAAGACAGGACTGCAGAGCACGGCCCTGGTGTATTCATTTCTCAGGTCGTTCCAAACCGTGACATGCTCGCCATGCCGCTTCGGCCCATGCTTGACGAGCGCCAGGCCGATGGTCGAGCCGAGGTTGGGCGAATAGCAACTGGAGGTAACATAACCCTGATCGTTTTCCAGCGACGGAGTGGCGCCATCTGAAAGGATGTGCGAGCCGGTCTTGAATGTTGTTGCGGGGTCGAGCGGCTTGACGCCGACGAGCGATGGGCGGTCCTGCGCCACCATGCCCTCGCGCGACAGCATCGCTTTGCCGATGAAGTCCGGTTTGGTTGGCGAGACCATCTTCGCAAATCCGAGATCGGCCGGAACGACGGTGCCGTTGATCTCGGAATGGGTGACATGACCTTTCTCGATGCGCATGACACCGAGCGCTTCGACGCCATAGGGGCAGATGCCGTGAGGCTTGCCCGCTGCCATGATCGCATCCGCGACGGCTTCGCCATAACCGGCGGGAACTGCCAGCTCATAGGCCAATTCGCCGGAGAAGGAGATGCGGAACAGCCGGCCGGTCAGTTTCCCGTCGAAAAGCGAGACTTGCCTGGCACCTAGGAACGGGAAGGCCGCGTCGGAAATATCGTCGTCGACCAGAGCATGCAGGATGGTGCGCGACTTCGGCCCGGCAACGGCAATCTGCGCCCACTGGTCCGTGGAGGAGGCGAATTGCACGTCGAGGTCGGGCCAGAGTGCCTGGGCGCAAAATTCCAGATGGTTCATAACGCCGGCCGCATAGGCCGTGGTCGTCGTCATGAAGAAGTGGTTTTCGCTGAGCCGGCTCGTCGTGCCGTCGTCATAGATCAGCCCGTCTTCGCGCAGCATCAGGCCATAACGCGCCTTGCCGACCGGCAGTTTAAGGAAGGCGTTGCAATAGATGCGGTTCAGGAATTCTGCGGCGTCCTTGCCGAAGATCTCGATCTTGCCCAGCGTCGAGACATCGCAGATGCCGGCGTTCTGGCGAACATTCAGCACCTCGCGATCGACGCTTTCGCGCCATTTCGTTTCGCCCGCCATCGGAAACCAGGAGGAGCGATACCAGAGCCCGGTCTCGACGAAGACCGCGCCGTTCTTCGTTGCCCAGTCATGCAGCGGCGATTTGCGCACCGGTTGGAAATGCCTGCCCTTCGAAGCGCCGGTCAATGCGCCGAAGGAGAGCGGCGTATAGAACGGGCGGAACGTCGTGGTGCCGACATCGGCCGGCGAAACCTTGCGCGCTTCCGCCAGAATGCCGATGGCGTTGATGTTGGACAGCTTGCCCTGATCGCTCGCCATGCCGTTGGTGGTGTAGCGCTTGGCAAGCTCCACATGGCCATAGCCTTCGCTGACGGCAAGGCCGAGATCCTTCAGATGCACATCGTTCTGGTAGTCGACAAAGGCCTTGCCCTTTGCGCCGCGCACATACCAGAGCGGCTTGGCGACGGTAGCGGTGTCGATTGCGGCGACGAAGGCGGGTGAGGCATGGGAAAAGCCGAGGGCTCGTAGAGCGCGTGCGGCTTTCTCGGCGCCGTCGGCAAGGCAGGCTTCGGTTGCGCCGAGACCTGCCGCAGAACCGGCTATGGTCAGGCCATCCTGCGTTTCCGGCGCGAGAAAGGCGGCCTTTGCATCCGACCAGATCGGCTTTGCGCCACGGTGGCAGGCAAGATGGATGATCGGGCTCCAGCCGCCCGCCATGGCAAGAGCATCGGCCTTGATCGTTACCGGCGCGCCATCCTTGATAACTGTGACGCTGGTGAGGGCTTTGCCGCCTTTGGCGTCCTGCACCACCGCGCCGGGGAAAACGGGTGCGCGCCCGCTCCAGGACGAAGCGGCGCTGTGACGGGCGTCGACAATGGCGGCGACCTCAAGTCCGGCTGCTTCGAGGTCGGTCGCCGTCCTGTAGCCGGATTCGTCGTTGGTGAAAATGACGGTACGCTTGCCGGGCGCGACGGCTTGCCGGTTGAGATAGGAGCGCATGGCGCCCCCCATCATCACGCCCGGAATATCATTGCCACCGAAGACGAGCGGGCGCTCTTCCGCGCCAGACGCGAGGATCGCGTGCTTGGCGGCAATGCGCCACAGACGCTCTACCGGCCGGTTAGGGTCGATGGAGGCCGTATTTTTCTGCACGCTTTCAACTGCACCGAAGACATTGCCGTCATACCAGCCGAAGACGGTGGTACGCGAAAAGATGCGCACATTGGGAAGGCTGGCCAGTTCGGCAAAAGTCTCCCCAAGGACGTCGTCCGCGGCTTTCTCGCCGATTGCCGCGGTCTCCGCGAGAAGCGAGCCGCCGGGCTCAAAGCCTTCATCGGCAAGGATGACACGCGCCCCTGCTCGACCGGCAGTCAGTGCGGCTGCAAGACCGGCCGGGCCGGCGCCGATCACCAGCAGGTCGCAATGTGCCCAGCATTTCTCGTAAGCGTCCGGATCGGGCTCGTAGGTGGCGCGGCCAAGACCGGCTGCCTTGCGGATAATCGGCTCATAGACCGTTTCCCAGAAAGCCGCCGGCCACATGAAGGTCTTGTAGTAGAAACCGGCGCCGAGGAAGGGTGAGAGCAGGCTGTTGATGGCGCCGAGGTCGAAGTCGACCGAGGGCCAGCGGTTCTGGCTCCTGGCCGTCAGGCCGCTGTAGAGTTCGACCAGCGTTGCGCGCGTGTTCGCTTCGGTGCGGCCTCCTTCGCCGATGGTAACCAACGCGTTCGGCTCGGCGGCACCGGCGGTCAGGATGCCGCGGGGACGATGGTATTTGAAGCTGCGGCCGACAAGCTGGCGGCCGTTTGCGAGCAGCGCCGAGGCGAGAGTGTCGCCGGCAAACCCTTGCATCGGCTTGCCGTCGAAGGTGAAGTGCAGCGGCTTGGCGCGGTCGATCCGGCCGCCCCTGGAGAGACGGAAGGAACTCATGCGGTCTCTCCCTGCGCGGCAGCGTCCACGACGGCATAGACCGCATGGGTCACGGTATCGCGTTCGACGATCAGCCAGCGGCGGCAGCCGGAGGTGTGATGCCAATGCTCTTTATGTCGACCGCGCGGATTGTCACGCAGGTAGACGTAAACGTACCAGGCGTTCTCACCGGCATCCGGTGCCGGGCGAGAAATGCCGGCGTCACCCCTAACGGTGAATTCTTCCTTGGGGCGCGGCCCGCAATGGGGGCAGGCGATCAGGCTGGCCATTTAAAGTCCTCAATGCAGATTGGGTTGCGAGCCGACGCCCTTTTCATCGATCATCCGGCCGCGTGAGAAGCGGTCGAGCCGGAAGGCCCTTGCCGTATCATGCGGTTGGTTCCTGGCGATCAGATGGGCGTAGCAGAAGCCGGACGCGGGCGTGGCCTTGAAGCCGCCGTAACACCAGCCGGCGTTCAGATAGAGATTGTCGATGTGAGTACGATCGATGATCGGCGAGCCATCCATGCTCATGTCCATCACGCCGCCCCAGGAACGCAGCACCCGAACGCGCGAGAGGGCCGGGATCAGCGCGACGCCGGCCTCGGCGACATGTTCGACGGTCGCCAGATTGCCGCGCTGGGCATAGGAATTATAACCATCGATATCGCCGCCAAAGACGAGGCCGCCCTTGTCGGACTGGGACACGTAGAAATGGCCGGCGCCGAAAGTGACGACATTGTCGATGAAGGGTTTCAGCCCCTCCGAGACGAAGGCCTGCAGCACATGGCTTTCGATCGGCAGCTTCATGTCGACCATGTCGGCGACGACGGTGGAATTACCCGCCGCTGCAAGCGCCAGCTTGCCACAGCCGATGAAACCCTGGCTGGTTTCGACACCCACGACGCGGCCGTTTTCGCGGCGAATGCCAGTGACCTCGCAATTCTGTATGATATCGACGCCGCGCGAGTCGGCGCCACGGGCATAGCCCCAGGCAACTGCGTCATGGCGTACGGTGCCGCCGCGCTTCTGCATCAGCGCGCCCTGGATCGGGAAGCGGGCATTGTCGAAATCGAGGAAAGGCAGCATCTGGCGGACGGTGTTGCGATCGAGCAGATCGGCATCGACGCCGTGCAGGCGCATGGCATTGCCGCGCCGCGTATAGGCGTCGCGCTGTGCGTCGGAATGATAGAGGTTGAGCACGCCCCGTTGCGAGACCATCGCGTTGAAGTTGAAGTCCTGCTCCAGCCCTTCCCAGAGCTTCATCGACAGTTCGTAGAAGGGGTTGTTGCCCTGAAGCAGATAGTTGGAGCGGATGATCGTTGTGTTGCGCCCAACATTGCCCGAGCCGACATAGCCTTTCTCCAGCACCGCGACATTGGTGATGCCGAATTCCTTGGCAAGATAGTAGGCGGTTGAAAGCCCATGCCCGCCACCGCCCACGATGATCACATCATAGTGGTTTTTCGGAACCGGGCTGCGCCAGGCGGGCTGCCAGCTTTTATTGGCGCGCAGGGCGTTCAGAAAAACGGAAAAGGCGGAATAGCGCATGATCGATTCACCGTGAGAACTGGGAGCGATCATGACAGGATTGATTTTCGCAACTTGCACAAATGAGACGTATTAGGACATAAATAGGACATGGCTGCAGAAGACCTCAAAAACGTGCAGAAGATCGGCTTTATCCTCGTCCCGGGGTTTGCACTGATGTCCTATGCGTCGGCGACCGAGCCGTTGCGCGCCGCCAATCTTCTGGCTGGCAAAGAAATCTACAGCCTGTCGTCCTACGCGCCGGATGGCGGCATGGCGCTGTCGTCGTCAGGAATTCCGGTACCCTCGCAACCGCTTCCCAGACGCAGCTCCAGCCTGCACACGGTCTTCGTCTGCGCCGGCGGGTCGCCAGTCGATTGGAACGTGCCGGCAATTCTTGCCTGCCTGCGTCAGTTGGCACGCGAAGGCGTTCGTATCGGCGGCATTTCCGGGGGACCCTATCTGATGGCGGCTGCGGGCCTGCTCAAGGATCGAGATTTCACTATTCACTGGGAGCATGCGCCCGCCCTGTTGGAGGCCTTTCCGGATCTCGCACCGCGCCAGGCCCGCTATGTCCACGATGGCAATCGCATCACCTGCGGCGGCGGCGTCGCGCCGCTCGACATGATGCACGCGCTGATCTCCGAACGCATGGGATCGGATTTCGCCCGGCGGGTCAGCGACTGGTATCTGCACACCCATGTGGAGGCTTCCAGTGCGCCGCAGCGGGCGTCGATGGCCGAGCGCTACGCTGTCAACCACCCCGGCCTGCTCACCGTTCTCGCGAAGATGGAAGCGACGATCGAAGCGCCACTCGACCGCCAGGCGATGGCGGCTCTGGCCGGAATGTCGCCACGTCATCTGGACCGCCTGTTCTCGCGTCTCATGCAGTCGTCGTTCCTCGCGGAATATCGCAAGCTGCGGCTCAATCATGCGAGGCGGCTGCTTCTACAAAGCCCGCTTTCCATTTCAGAAATTGCCTTTGCTACCGGTTTTTCCAGTCCGGGGCACTTTTCACGCAGCTATCGAGCGGCATTCGGCGAGGCGCCGCACCAAGGGCGACAATCCGCCCATGGTGCGCCAGCGAATGATTTTCTTCTGGGTTGAGATAATTTCACTCTCAGGATAGGCTTCTTCCGAAACGCGTATTGAGGCAAGGGCGAGCGATCATGGCGAAAAAAGCTGAAATCGATATTGGCCGGACAACTGATGACGAACGGCCGGCGCTGAAAGCTGCTTTCTCGCAGGATCCGCATGCGCTGCGCGAGCCGAAGGAAAACAACCTCGAAATCGCCATAGGCCATGAAGTCCGCGCCTTTCGCAAGAAGCTCGGCATTACCGTGACCGACCTTGCCGCTGCCACCGGTATTTCGCTCGGCATGCTGTCGAAGATCGAGAACGGCAACATCTCGCCGTCGCTGACGACGCTGCAATCCCTTTCGCGGGCGCTTGGCGTTCCTGTGACAGCCTTTTTCCGGCGCTACGAGGAAGTGCGCAACGCCGTTTTCGTCAAAGCGGGCGAAGGCGTGGAACTGGAGCGGCGCGGAACACGCGCCGGGCATCAATACAATCTTCTCGGTCACATCGACAACAACACGGCCGGTGTCATCGTCGAGCCCTATCTGATAACGCTGACCGCCGATTCCGATACGTTCCCGGCCTTTCAGCACGAGGGCATGGAGTTTCTCTATATGCTGGAAGGCGAGGTCGTGTACCGCCACAGTGACCGGCTCTTCACCATGCAGCCGGGTGACAGCCTGTTTTTCGATGCTGACGCACGTCATGGGCCAGAGCAGTTGGTGAAATTGCCGATCCGCTATCTCTCCATCATCTCCTATCCACAAACGCGGGGCGGAATATAGGCGCGGCTCATCTTTAGAGAAGCGACGGGTGATAATCTCAGCCGGCAAGATTTACAGTGCGCACTCCGTCTCCTGCGCCACGAAACGCCAAAGGCGCAGCGCGCAAATATTGCTTTAAAAGAAAAAAACTTTCTTCACAGTTGAAATTCAAAACGGCAGCTGCTATCCATCTTTTCAGCAACGAAACGAAGGATCGTCCCCATGTGCGGAATTGTCGGATTGTTTTTGAAGGACAAAAGTCTGGAGCCCAAATTGGGCGCCATGCTGTCCGATATGCTGGTCATCATGACTGATCGCGGTCCCGATAGCGCCGGCATTGCAATCTATGGCGCACCCTCCGATGGTCGCGCGAAAATCACCGTTCAATCCGCCAGGCCCGCCGTCGATTTTGCCGGGCTTGAAGCCCTCCTGAAGCCTGTTGACGCCAGCGTCGTCGTGGAGTTGAAAAGCACGCATGCGGTGATCGCGGCGGATGCCATGCAGGCCGCGGCCGTGCGTGATCTGCTCGCTCAGGCGCGGCCGGACGTGCGGGTCATGGGCTCGGGCGACAGCGTCGAAATCTACAAGGAAGTCGGTTTGCCGAGGGATGTGGTTGCACGTTTCGGCATTCGCGAGATGGGCGGCACGCATGGAATCGGCCATACCCGCATGGCAACGGAATCGGCTGTCACCACGCTCGGTGCGCACCCGTTTTCGACTGGCGCCGACCAGTGCCTGGTGCACAATGGTTCGCTCTCCAATCACAACAACTTGCGGCGCGAACTCGTGCGCGAAGGCATGACCTTCGAGACGCAGAACGATTCCGAAGTCGCCGCCGCCTATCTCACCGCCGAGATGGCCAAGGGCAAGGATCTGGGACAGGCGCTGACCAGCGCGCTCGATGATCTCGACGGTTTCTTCACGTTCGTTGTCGGCACCAAATCGGGTTTCGGCGTGGTGCGTGATCCGATCGCCTGCAAGCCTGCGGTGATGGCCGAAACCGATCAATACATCGCTTTCGGCTCCGAATATCGCGCGCTCGTCAACCTGCCGGGCATTGAAGACGCCCGCGTCTGGGAGCCGGAGCCCGCCACCGTCTATTTCTGGGATCATGAGAAGGCAGCTTAATCGTGGATATCAGCGTAAATCGAGAAAGTCTGGAAGCGATGCGGGTATTCGATCTTGCCACCATGCCGCTGCGCGAGTTGAACAGCGCGCTGCACGCGATCGCTCCCGGCACGAATGACACGAACTTCGAAGTTGTCAATCCGCGCGGCAGCCATGCCGTTGCCGTCGGAATAGACCAGCCCGTCAGCGTCGATGTGCGCGGCAGCGTCGGATACTACTGCGCCGGCATGAACGACGGCGGCACGGTGACCGTTCACGGCTCTGCAGGCCCGGGCGTCGCGGAAAACATGATGTCCGGAACCGTTGTCATCGAAGGCGATGCCAGCCAATATGCGGGGGCAACCGGCCGCGGCGGCCTGCTGGTCATCAAGGGCAATGCGGCCTCGCGCTGCGGCATCTCGATGAAGGGCATCGACATCGTCGTGCACGGCAGCATCGGCCATATGTCGGCCTTCATGGGGCAGTCCGGCCATCTGGTGGTGCTCGGCGATGCCGGTGATGCGCTCGGGGATTCGCTCTATGAGGCCAAGCTTTTCGTGCGCGGCGAGGTCAAGAGCCTCGGCGCCGACTGCATCGAAAAGGAGCTGCGGCCCGAGCATCTGGAGAAGCTTGCCGAACTGCTCGAAAAGGCCGGCGTCAAAGACGTCAAGCCGACCGAATTCAAGCGCTACGGTTCGGCCCGCAAGCTCTACAATTTCAACATCGACAACGCCGAAGCGTACTAAGGCAGGGACATAGAGATGAGCTATCACAACCCTTATACCCCGCCTCGCAAGTCAGCGACATTCGACGATTATACGCTGGCTGAAATCCGCCGGGCGGCGGCGACCGGCATCTATGACATCCGTGGCGCCGGCACCAAGCGCAAGGTTCCGCATTTTGACGATCTGCTGTTCCTCGGCGCCTCGATCTCGCGTTATCCGCTCGAAGGCTATCGCGAAAAATGCGACACCACCGTCATCCTTGGTTCTCGCTTCGCCAAGAAGCCGATCACGTTGAAAACGCCGATCACCATTGCCGGAATGAGTTTTGGCGCGCTGTCGGGCAATGCCAAGGAAGCGCTCGGGCGGGGTGCGACGATCGCCGGAACATCGACCACGACCGGCGACGGCGGCATGACGGACGAGGAACGCGGCCACAGCCAGACGCTGGTCTATCAGTATCTTCCCTCGCGCTATGGCATGAACCCGAAGGACCTGCGCCGCGCCGATGCGATCGAAGTCGTGGTTGGCCAGGGTGCAAAGCCCGGCGGCGGCGGCATGTTGCTCGGCCAGAAGATTTCCGATCGTGTCGCCAACATGCGCAACCTGCCGAAGGGCATCGACCAGCGCTCGGCCTGCCGCCATCCTGACTGGACCGGCCCGGACGATCTGGAAATCAAGATCCTCGAACTGCGTGAAATCACCGACTGGGAAAAGCCGATCTATGTGAAGGTCGGCGGCGCGCGGCCTTACTATGACACGGCACTTGCGGTGAAGGCCGGTGCCGACGTGGTGGTGCTTGACGGTATGCAGGGCGGCACGGCGGCGACGCAGGACGTCTTCATCGAGAATGTCGGCATGCCGACGCTCGCCTGCATTCGCCCTGCCGTTCAGGCGCTTCAGGATCTCGGCATGCACCGCAAGGTGCAACTGATCATCTCTGGCGGCGTGCGCTCGGGCGCCGATGTCGCCAAGGCGCTGGCGCTTGGCGCCGATGCGGTTGCCATCGGCACGGCGGCACTTGTTGCCATCGGCGACAACGATCCGCATTGGGAAGAGGAATATCAGAAACTCGGTACCACGGCCGGCGCCTATGACGACTGGCATGAAGGCAAGGATCCGGCCGGCATCACGACGCAGGACCCGGAACTGATGAAGCGCCTCGATCCGATCGCGGCCGGCCGCCGTCTTGCCAACTACCTCAAGGTGATGACGCTGGAAGCGCAGACCATCGCGCGCGCCTGCGGCAAGAACCACCTGCACAATCTGGAACCGGAGGATCTCGTCGCGCTGACGCTCGAGGCATCCGCGATGGCGCAGGTGCCTCTTGCCGGCACGAACTGGATCCCGGGCAAGGGAGGGTTCTGACCCTCAAATCACATGCGGCCGTCGTCTGATCTCCCAAGCCAGGCGGCGGCCATTTCCATGAAAAAGTGTCTGAATAATCCAAAGGGGAACACAGTGACACTCGATCTTGCTAGCTTTGCCAAGGACCGTGGCATCAAATATTTCATGATCAGTTATACCGATCTGTTCGGCGGCCAGCGTGCCAAGCTGGTTCCGGCGGAAGCGATCGCCGACATGCAGAAGGACGGTGCCGGCTTTGCCGGTTTCGCCACCTGGCTCGATCTTACCCCCGCCCACCCGGACCTCTTTGCGCTGCCGGACGCTTCCTCCGTCATCCAGCTTCCGTGGAAGAAAGACGTCGCCTGGGTCGCGGCCGACTGCGTCATGGAAGACCAGCCCGTCGAGCAGGCGCCCCGCGTGATGCTGAAAAGGCTGGTCGCGGAAGCCGCCAAGGAAGGCCTTCGCGTCAAGACCGGCGTCGAACCGGAATTCTTCCTGATCTCTGCGGATGGGGGCAAGATTTCCGACGAGTTCGATACGGCCGAGAAACCCTGCTACGACCAGCAGGCCGTCATGCGCCGCTACGATGTGATCGCCGAGATCTGCGACTACATGCTCGAACTCGGATGGAAGCCCTATCAGAACGACCATGAGGATGCGAACGGCCAGTTCGAGATGAACTGGGAATATGACGATGCGCTCCAGACGGCCGACAAGCACTCGTTCTTCAAGTTCATGGTGAAGTCGGTCGCCGAGAAACACGGCCTGCGCGCAACATTCATGCCGAAGCCCTTCAAGGGCCTCACCGGCAACGGCTGCCACGCCCACATCTCCGTCTGGGATATGGACGGCAAGACCAATGCGTTTGCCGACAAGGAAATGCCGTTCGGTCTTTCGGCCAAGGGCAAGACCTTCCTCGGCGGCATCATGAAGCACGCTTCGGCGCTGGCGGCCATCACCAATCCGACGGTCAATTCCTACAAGCGCATCAATGCGCCGCGCACGATTTCCGGCGCAACCTGGGCACCGAATACGGTCACCTGGACAGGTAACAATCGCACGCACATGGTTCGTGTTCCCGGTCCCGGCCGCTTCGAACTGCGTTTGCCGGATGGCGCGGTCAACCCCTATCTGCTGCAGGCGATCATCATCGCGGCCGGTCTCAACGGTATCAGGCACAATGCCGATCCGGGCCGGCACTATGACATCGACATGTACAAGGAAGGGCACACCGTCACCGATGCGCCGAAGCTGCCGCTCAACCTGCTTGACGCGCTCCGGGAATACGACAAGGACGAGGAGCTGAAAGCCGCGCTCGGAAAGAGCTTCTCCAGCGCCTACCTGAAGCTCAAGCATCAGGAGTGGAACACGTACACGTCCCATTTCACCGAATGGGAGCGGCAGACGACGCTCGACATCTGAACGCCCGTCGGGCGTTCGAAGATCAGAAGAGACGGCATGGCCTGTTCCTGCTATCCGATGTCGCTAAACGGATGGACGGGCAGGCCGGTGCCGGGCTAGCTTCCGCTCCACAACGTTGGCCGGGAGGGCCAGCCAATACCTCGAGCCAAGAGATCGATACCGATGAAAAGCTACGTGCTGACTGTTTCGTGCAAATCCACCCGCGGCATCGTCGCCGCGATCACCGGTTATCTCGCGGAGGAAGGCTGCTACATCACCGACAGCTCGCAGTTCGACGACATGGAGACCGGCCTGTTCTTCATGCGGCTGACCTTCATCAGCCAGGAGGGCGCGTCGCTCGATAAGCTGACGGCCGGCTTCGAGGCGGTGAAGACCCGCTTCGGCATGGTCGCCGACATTCGTGACAGCGAACACCGGATGAAGGTGCTGCTGATGGTGTCGCGCTTCGGCCACTGCCTGAACGACCTGCTCTATCGCTGGAAGATCGGTGCGCTGCCGATCGACATCGTCGGCGTCGTCTCCAACCACTTCGACTACCAGAAGGTCGTCGTCAACCACGACATTCCCTTCCACCATATCCCGGTGACCAAGGCCAACAAGGCGCAGGCCGAGGCTCGCATCATGGACGTGGTCGAGCAGACCGGCACCGAGCTGATCGTGCTTGCCCGCTACATGCAGATCCTGTCGGATGCGATGTGCCAGAAGATGTCGGGCCAGATCATCAACATCCATCACTCCTTCCTGCCGTCGTTCAAGGGCGCCAATCCCTACAAGCAGGCCTATGAGCGCGGCGTCAAGCTGATCGGCGCGACGGCGCACTACGTCACCGCCGACCTCGACGAGGGCCCGATCATCGAGCAGGACATCGCCCGCATCACCCATGCGCAGTCAGCCGAGGACTATGTCTCGATCGGCCGCGACGTCGAAAGCCAGGTGCTGGCCCGCGCCGTGCACGCCCATATCCACCACCGCACCTTCATCAACGGCAACCGCACCGTCGTCTTCCCGGCAAGCCCGGGAAGCTATGCGTCGGAGCGAATGGGCTGAGCCCGCACACTTTCGCTGATACCGCTTGAATTTCGTATCCCCGGTCGCGTGACGCTGCCGGGGTTTTTCATTTTTCGCGTGGGCTCAACACTTTGTTCAGTCATCGCTATTGGCTGGCATGGCTTTATTTCCCTGGGTTGCTGCGTCGCAACGGTTGCGGCGCAGCAACGATTGCCTCTTGTCATGTTTAGTAAATTGAGTATCACTAAACATATTGCTCAACACGGTTGGAGTGAAACCGTATGAGAGAAGAGTGGGAGCCCGGTAAAAATTCAAATTTGATACGGTCCCCGACGGATGACAGTGGCGCTGGTGCATTTCTCCAACGGTGGGACGGGCAACTGCGCAAAGGCAGTCGGAATTCCCGAAGACGGCGTGGTGCCGGCTTCTGTATCTGGGAGGAATACATGCGGAAAATGACGAAGGCCCTTTTGGGGGCAACAACTGCGCTGACAGTCTGGGCGGCCATGCCGTCGATGTCGCAGGCGGCGGAACTGACCTTGTGCTGGGCGGCCTGGGATCCGGCCAACGCGCTGGTGGAGCTGTCCAAGGATTTTACGGCCCAGACCGGCACGGACATGAAATTCGAATTCGTGCCGTGGCCGAATTTCGCCGATCGCATTCTCAACGAACTGAATTCTGGCGGCAAGCTCTGTGATCTTTTGATCGGCGATAGCCAGTGGCTCGGCGGTTCCGCCGAGAATGGCTACTACGTCAAGCTCAACGATTTCTTCGACAAGGAAGGCATCAAGATGAGCGACTTCGCCGAAGCCGCCGTCAACGCCTATGCCACCTGGCCGAAGAGCACACCGAACTACTGGGCGCTGCCGGCAATGGGCGACGCCAATGCCTGGTTCTATCGCAAGGACTGGTTTGCGAAGCCCGAGTTGCAGGCGGAATTCAAGGCGCAGACCGGCCGCGATCTTGCGGTTCCCACGACATGGCCCGAACTGATCGAAACGGCGAAGTTCTTCAACGGCAAAGAGATCGACGGCAAGAAAGTCTACGGCGCGGCGATCTTCACCGAACGCGCATCGGAAGGCATTACCATGGGCGTCACCCAGGCACTTTATGCCAACGGGTTCAAGTACGAGAAAACGCCCGGCAAATACGACATGGAAGGAGCGGTCAATTCGCCGGACGCAGTCAAGGGGCTTGAAGAGTACAAGGAACTCTACAAGTGCTGCACGCCTCCCGGCTACACCGATGCTTACATGGGCGAGACACTGGACGCCTTCAAGTCCGGCCAGGCGGCGATGGCGATGAACTGGTTCGCCTTCTTCCCCGGCCTCTATAAGGACGAGAATGTCGGCGGCGACAAGATCGGGTTCTTCGTCAATCCGAAGGGCACGACGGCGGCGTCGACACTCGGCGGGCAAGGCATTTCGGTGGTCGCAAACACCGACAACATGGATGGCGCGCTGGCCTATATCAAATGGTTCGCACAGCCGGAGGTGCAGAAGAAGTGGTGGTCGCTCGGCGGTTACGCCGTGCACAACGCAGTGCTGAACGATCCTTCCTTCAAGGACAGCCAGCCGTTTGCCGCCGACTTCCTCGTTGCCATGAACCAGGTGCAGGATTTCTGGCAGGAACCGTCCTACGCCATCCTGTTGCAGGCGATGCAGAAGCGCATGCATGACTATGTCGTGGCCGATCAGGGCACGGCGAAGGAAGCGCTCGACGGGCTGGTCAAGGACTGGGCCGAAATCTTCGGGGATGAAGGGAAACTCTGATTTCCTCCCGGCGGGGCCGTCCGGCGCGTGCGCTCGGGCGGCCCTGTTGACGACCGCCATCCCGATTTCAGGTGACGTCCGTGACCGATACCAATACGACGATACTGGACAAGGCGACCGAGCGCATGGTGCGCGCAACGCCGGTGCCGCTTGTTCACCGCGTGCGCGGCCTGTCCGACCGGGCAATCGCCTGGCTTTTCATCGCGCCCACCATCCTGTTGTTGCTTGCCATAAACATCTTTCCGCTGATCTGGGCGGTGCGCCTCTCCTTCACCAACTACCGTGCCAACCGGCCTAACGCGATCGTCGAAGGCGTCGGCCTGACCAACTACCAGCGGGTTCTCAATGATCCCGACATCTGGATCGCCATGCAGACGACGGCGCATTTCGTCTTCTGGACGATTGTCTTGCAGACCCTGATCGGCTTTTCGCTCGCCTATCTGATCGACCGGAAATTCCGCGGCCATGCCTTCTGGACGACGGTGATTCTCATTCCGATGATGCTGTCGCCGGCGGTGGTCGGCAATTTCTGGCGGTTCCTCTATCAGCCGCAGATCGGCCTGTTCAACTACGTCGTCTCCTACGTCACCGGCGTGCCGCCGTCCTCGTTCGAAATGCTCGGCTCGGTGTCGCTCGCCCCCTGGTCCATCATCGTCGTCGATACCTGGATGTGGACGCCGTATGTGATGCTGATTTGCCTGGCGGGCCTAAGGTCGATCCCGGACTATATCTACGAGGCGGCCGAAGTCGACCGAGCGTCTGGCTGGCGGCAATTCTGGTCGATTACCATCCCGATGGCGCTGCCCTTCATCATGCTCGCGGTGCTTTTCCGCGGCATCGAGAATTTCAAGATGTTCGACATGGTCATGCTTCTGACCGGGGGCGGGCCGGGCTCGACGACAGAGGTGGCCTCGATCACGCTGAAACGCGAGGCCTTCGAAAGCTGGCGAACCGGCCGCGCCTCTTCCTTCGCCATCATCCTCTTCGTCGCCGTATTCGGTCTCGCCAATATCTACGTCAAAGCTCTGAACAGGGTGAAACAGAGATGAGCAACGCGACCTCAGCCCATTCCGTTGTCGAGCCCAGCATCACCACCAAGCGCATCGCCGGTGCCATCGTCAT
>UCOA01000139.1 GCA_900474095.1 Hyphomicrobiales bacterium
CTGGCGAAGCCGCAGAGCCGGTTGAAGCCAAGCCGGTTCTTCTGTGGCGCCCCGGCGGCCGCAACGACAACCAGCGCTCCGGCGGGCGTGCGCACGGCAATCACCGTGGTGCCAACAACCGGGCGCCTCAGGGTGAAGCTCGCCGCGCTGGTGGTGAGCAGCCTCGCGACGGCGATGGTCGCCGCGAAGCGCGTGGCGATGACAACCGCAAGGGCAACGGCGGCCGCCCGGACCGCAATCGCGGCCGCGACGGTGGCAAACCCCAGGGTGGCCAGCGTCATGAAAAGGGAGAGCGCCAGGATCGTCCCGATCGCAACGACCGCGGCACTAAGCCGCAGGCAGCCAAGTTCGAGGCGCGCGCTCCGCGCAAGGAAAAGCCGATCGATCCGGATTCGCCCTTCGCCAAGCTCGCTGCCCTGAAGGAGCAGATGAAAAAATAAGGCCATGACTGAAAAGCAGCCCCAGTCCCTGCCGGTTCTCCGCCAGCGTCTCGACAAATGGCTGTTTTTCACGCGGCTGCAAAAGTCCCGCTCGATCGCCCAGAAGGCGATCGAGGCCGGTCATGTTCGGGTCAACGAGACCCGCATCACCCAGCCTTCCTTTGCCGCGAAAGCCGGCGATGTCGTCACTATTTCGCTCGATCGGCGCGATATCACGGTACGGGTCCTGCAGCCCGGCAATCGACGCGGCCCTTACGAGGAAGCGCGGCTTCTCTACGAGGATCTGACGCCGCCGCCGGTGCCAGGCGAAAAGCCGAATGCTTTCGAACTGGCGACCCGCGAGCGAGGCAGCGGCCGGCCGACCAAGAAGGAACGCCGTGAGGTAGACCGGCTGCGGCCGGGCTGGCACGAGGATTAAAAAACAGGATTAGAAAACTGTCCCTCCGGGCGGAGCTTCGGCGCATGGATTATTCTTGCAAAGGCCAGGCAAAGCCTTTACCTGACGGGACAAATGAGCAGTCCTGTCGCGCCGTTGAAGGCGCTGGCGGGCTGATATCCCGAACGGATGCGGACAAGCGGACTTCGCTCTCGGTTGCTGTCTGCCATCGAATGTGAGAAATCGCTGGAGTACCTCATGACGTATGTCGTGACCGACAATTGCATACGCTGCAAATATACCGATTGCGTGGAAGTGTGCCCGGTGGACTGCTTCTATGAAGGCGAGAATTTCCTGGTCATTCATCCTGATGAATGCATCGACTGCGGCGTGTGCGAACCAGAATGTCCGGCAGGGGCCATCAAGCCCGACACCGAGCCGGGCCTCGACACGTGGCTGAAAGTCAATGCCGAATTCGCGACCCAGTGGCCGAACATCACCGTCAAGAAGGACGAGATGCCGGAAGCCAAGGAAATGGACGGCGTAGAAGGCAAGTACGAGAAATATTTTTCGCCCGAGCCCGGCAAGGGCGATTGATCTTCAAGGGCTTTGTGCGACCGGTTCAGGAATTGATTTTCCGGTCGCAGAAAGTGGCGAAATTTGGAGAATTGTGGCTTAACCATGTCCTTGCCGGACGGGTTGACCTTACCTCCCCTTGTAAAGCAAATTATTGATTTACGCAGTTTTTTATGATAGGGTCGAAAAACTGATCCACATCACGGCACGTACGTGTGCCTGAAAACCATCACGAAAGCAAAAGAGTCCCACGGCGCGGCTGACCCCAAATACGCAACGTCTGTTGCTTGTGTGTGATCGCCCCGCAGAAGATCGATTTGGTGACCGTTGGCTCGGATCAGCATGGAGTCACCCGACGGTGCCCCCGTCCATCCCGGGCCTGACTGACCCGGCCCCGGCTTGCAGCCGGGAGCGTAACAGGGAGTTTTTGAAACGAATGACGACCCAGCAGAAAAAATCTTCAACACGCCATGGCTTCAAGACCGGTGAATCGATCGTTTACCCGGCCCATGGTGTCGGACAAATCGTGGCAATCGAAGACCAGGTGGTTGCGGGCATGTCGCTCGAACTGTTTGTGATCGATTTCGAAAAGGACAAGATGCGCCTCAAGGTGCCGGTTGCAAAGGCTGTCAGCATCGGCATGCGCAAGCTGTCTGAAACCGATTTCGTCGAGCGTGCATTGAAGGTTGTCCAGGGCAGGGCGCGCGTCAAGCGGACCATGTGGTCCCGCCGTGCGCAGGAATATGATGCAAAAATCAATTCCGGTGACCTGATCTCGATCGCCGAAGTCGTACGCGACCTCTACCGTGCTGAAAACCAGCCGGAGCAGTCCTATTCCGAACGTCAGCTTTACGAAGCTGCGCTTGACCGCATGGCGCGCGAGATCGCAGCCGTGAACAAGATGTCGGAAACGGAAGCGGTCCGCCTCGTTGAAGCAAACCTCAGCAAGGGTCCGAAGCGCGGCAAGGCCCTCGAAGAAGACGAAGCGCAGGAAGAAGCAGCGTAAGCACGCTTCAACGGCGACTACATTCAAAAGCCCTGTCAGCGATGGCGGGGCTTTTTTGTGCGCGCCACGCCCTTGGCGATGCCATATCTGTCTGTTGCAGATCGTTGTATTCTGGCTGCGTGGCGACGCTTTCGCGTCGTCCTTCCACAGGCCGGAATGCCCATGAGCTACACGTTCGCAATCGGTGATATCCATGGCTGCCGCGAACCCCTGCGCAAGCTCCAGGCGATGATCGAGGCTCGCTGGGCTTCGGGAACCATCGTGTATATCGGAGACTATATCGATCGGGGACCCGACAGTCGGGGCGTGATCGCTCTGCTCAAGGCCGGCCCGGCAAAACCCGGCTGGCAATGGATCATGCTCAAGGGCAATCATGAGGACATGATGGTTGGCGCCTATGCGGGCCGCTATGATCGGGATTGGTGGCTCGACAATGGCGGGCTGGAAACGGAGTTGTCCTACAATGGCAGGGTGCCGGCGGAGGACCTGGCATGGGCCGACCGGTTGCCGCTCCTGCACCAGGACACACACCGCATCTTCGTTCATGCGGGGGTCGATCCCGAAGTGCCGCTCGACAGACAATCGCCGCAGGACCTGCTCTGGCTGCGGCCGCAAAATTCAGCGTACTACTGGGGCAAACATCTCTGCCATGGACATACGCCGTCCAGGGCCAATCCTCGGACGATCGGCAACAGAACGAATATAGACAGCGGCTGTGTCTTTGGCGGCAAGCTGACCTGTGCGGTGTTCGACGATGATGTTGCCGGTGGACCGCTTGAGTTCCTGACGGCGGGATGGTGAGCTCCGCGTACCTCGGAAACATCGGCGACTCCCGCTGCATAACTTTGTCCTTAAATCCGAATGGAATCAGGACAAACTTATGCAGCAGATCAAAGTTTCATAGCGACCTTGGCGCGCCTTAAAAGACGGGCGGCGCTGTAGCACCAGCGTGCTATGCTGTCGGCGAGGCGTCCTGTTGCGATCTGCCGGCGCGGCAGGGCGAAACCATGACCGGCATTGGAGGAGCAAATGACAGGTACCGTTTCTCTACATCCGCTACTCGACAAGGGCTTGCCCACGGGCTCGCCAGGCTTTTCAGGCGGAGTTCTCGTCTGCGAATGCACCGACAGACCGGTCAAGGTCAAGGTAGAAGGCGACGTCGCCCATAACCATGCTTGCGGCTGCACGAAATGCTGGAAACCGGCAGGTGCGACGTTTTCGATCGTCGCGGTCGTCCCGCATGACAAGATCACCGTTCTTGAAAACGGCGACAAGCTCGAAGTGGTCGATAAATCGGCGCTGATCCAGCGGCACGCCTGCCAGGGCTGCGGCGTACACATGTACGGTCCGGTGGTACGCGAGCATCCTTTCCAGGGACTGGATTTCATTCACCCCGAACGGTTCGACAAGGATGGCTGGGCACCGCCCGGATTCGCCGCCTTCGTCTCGTCCATCATCGAATCCGGCACCGATCCGGCCGATATGAGCGCTATCCGCCAGCGCCTCAGCAACCTCGGCCTGCCGCCCTCCGATTGCCTGTCGCCGGGGCTGATGGACTACATCGCCACCTGGACCGCCAAGAAGAGCGGTGTGCTAACGTCCTGACGATCTGGCTGTCGCCATGTGAGCCATGAAAAAAGGCGCTGCGAAAAAAACCGCAGCGCCCCTTGCTCCATTCCGTTCGACGCTGCCGTTTATGCGGCGCCGCGCGACTTTTCAAAACGCTTGCGGTCATTGCTATCGAGATACATCTTGCGCAGGCGGATGTTCTTCGGCGTCACTTCGACCAGTTCGTCGTCCTGGATCCAGGAAAGCGCGCGGTCGAGCGTCATGCGGATCGGCGGCGTCAGCTTGACGGCCTCGTCCTTGCCGGAGGCGCGCATGTTGGTGAGCTTCTTGCCCTTCAACACATTCACTTCCAGGTCGTTGTCGCGCGTATGGATGCCGATGATCATGCCGGCATAGACCTTCTCGCCGGCATCGATAATCATCGGGCCGCGGTCTTCCAGGTTGAACATGGCATAGGCGACGGATTCGCCGGCATCGTTGGAGAGCAGGACGCCCTGGACGCGACCGCCAATGTCACCCTTGTACGGCTGATATTCGTGGAACAGACGGTTCATGATCGCTGTGCCGCGTGTATCGGTCAGAAGTTCCGACTGGTAGCCGATCAGGCCGCGGGTCGGTGCGAAGAACTTCAGGCGAACGCGGTTGCCGCCGGACGGACGAAGCTCGGCCATTTCAGCCTTACGCTCGGACATCTTCTGGACGACGACGCCGGAATGCTCTTCATCGACGTCGATGACGACTTCTTCGACCGGCTCCAGCATCTGGCCGGTTGCTTCGTCCTTGTGCATGACGACGCGCGGACGCGATACGGCAAGCTCGAAGCCTTCGCGGCGCATGGTTTCGATCAGAACGGCCAGCTGCAATTCACCACGGCCGGAGACGTAGAACGAATCCTTGCCTTCGGCTTCTTCAATCTTCAGGGCGACGTTGCCTTCGGCTTCCTTGAACAGGCGGTCACGGATGACACGGCTGGTCACCTTGTCGCCTTCGGTGCCGGCAAGCGGGCTATCGTTGACGATGAACGACATCGTGACGGTCGGCGGGTCGATCGGCTGGGCATGCAGAGCTTCGGTGACCGAAGGGTCGCAGAATGTGTCGGCGACCGTGCCCTTGGACAGGCCGGCGATTGCGACGATATCGCCCGCATGGGCTTCCTCGATCGGCGTACGCTCGATGCCGCGGAAGGCGAGGATCTTGGAGATACGGCCATTTTCGATCAGCTTGCCATCCTGGCCGAGAACCTTAACTGCCTGGTTCGGCTTGATCGAACCGGAATGGATACGGCCGGTGATGATGCGGCCGAGGAAGGGGTTGGCTTCCAGGATCGTGCCGATCATGCGGAACGCGCCGTCTTCGTCGCCGACGCTCGGCTCTGGAACGTGCTTCAGAACGAGGTCGAGAAGCGGCGCAAGGCCCTCTTCCTTCGGACCTTCCGGATTGACGTTCATCCAGCCGTTGCGGCCCGAACCGTAGAGGATCGGGAAGTCAAGCTGCTCGTCGGTGGCGTCGAGGTTGGCGAAGAGGTCGAAGACTTCGTTGATCACTTCTTCGTGGCGGCCGTCCGGACGGTCGATCTTGTTGATCGCGACGATCGGGCGAAGGCCAACCTTCAGCGCCTTGGAGACGACGAACTTGGTCTGCGGCATCGGGCCTTCCGACGAGTCGACCAGGACGATTGCGCCATCCACCATCGACAGGATGCGCTCGACTTCGCCGCCAAAGTCGGCGTGGCCGGGGGTATCGACGATGTTGATACGGACACCCTTCCACTCGATCGAGGTGGCCTTCGCCAGAATGGTGATGCCGCGCTCTTTTTCGAGATCGTTCGAATCCATCATGCGCTCGGTCGTGCGCTGGTTGTCGCGGAAGGAACCCGACTGCTTCAGAAGTTCGTCGACAAGCGTGGTTTTCCCATGGTCAACGTGTGCGATAATCGCGATGTTGCGCATCTTCATGTGTGAATACTCGGAGGTTTCGGGGCGTATCTGAGGAACTGCCCACATCTTCAATTGCGCGGCTCATACAGGTTTTTTTGCATTTGCGAAAGGGGGCAGTCGGCAAAGTCTTGATGAACGGTGAATCGGCAAAGCGCGCTAGACGCTGTTTCCCGCCGGATCGAGCGTGACCCGCCACAACTCCTGATCCTCCCGGTCCATCAGCCTGACCGTCATCTGCTCGGTCTGGCCGTTGATATCGACGAGGCCGAAGAATTGCAGGCCGGCCGAAGGCGGGAGGTTCTGGTCGATGCCGGTGCCGGCGGCCTTGATGAAGCGCACTTCCGGTCCAAAGGTCATGTCCAGTTCCTTCGGCCCGTAGGTGCCTGAATGCAACGGCCCGGAGACAAACTCCCAGAAGGGCAGGAAATCCTTGAAAGCGCCGCGGGCGGGATCGTAGTGGTGGGCTGCGGTATAGTGCACGTCGGCGGTCAGCCAGACAATGTTCTCTATGGCATTGTCGCGGATGAAGGTGAGGACATCGGCAAATTCCCGCTCGCGTCCGCTGGGTTGGCCGTTGTCGCCATTCGCGATCGCGTCCGAGCCGCGGCGATGGGCGTAGTCATCCCAGACGACAAGGCCGAGCGGCATGTCGCAGGCGATCACCTTCCAGGTGGCCTTGGAGGCAGCCAGCTCTCGCTTCAGCCAGTCCGCTTGCCGCCAGCCGAACAGATCGGCACTCGCATCGCCCTGATTGGCGCCGCGATAGGAACGCAAGTCGACGAAGAAGACGTCAAGCAGCCGTCCATAGGGGATCTTGCGGAAGATACGTCCGGGCTGGGCCGGAATAGCGCGGATCGGCGTCATCTCCTGAAACGCCCGCATGGCGCGTGCGGCATAGACCGAGACATCTTTTTCCGGATAGCGCGGATCGTCACGAAGGTCGGTGGATGCCGACCAGTTGTTCAGCACCTCATGATCGTCCCACTGATAGAAGGTCGGGCAAACGGCGTTCATGGCGCGGACATGCTCGTCGAGAAGATTGTATTTCCACTGGCCGCGATATTCGTCCAGCGTGCGGGCGACCTCCCGCTTCTCGGGTGTGACGATGCGGTTCTTCCAGAGCGTCCCGTCCCTGAGCGGTATCTCGTCGGGGATCGGGTTGTCGGCATAGATCGTGTCGCCGGAATGGATGAAGAAGTCCGGTTCGTGCAGCTTCATCGTCGAATAGGTCTTCATGCCGACGTCGTCGATGCCCCAGCCCTGTCCAGCCGTGTCGCCGGACCAGACGAAGCGGACGGAACGCCTGTCAAGCGGTGCGGTGCGGAAGCGGCCGACGATAGGCTCGGAGACGCTGTTGCTGTCGTAGAGATCGGCCGCGGTGAAGCGGTAGAAGATGTCCTGATCGGCCAGCAGATTGTCGAGCACGCATTTGACCGTAAAATCGCTGCCGGGCAATGCGTCAATCGGCGACAACCGAACCGGCGCCGAAAAACTCTCGGTCGTCGAATATTCGACCGCAATGCGCGACGGGCGGTCGGCCCGGGTCCAGATCATGCCGGACTTGGTATCGACATCACCAGACTGGACGCCATGCGTGAAGGAAGGCCTGCCGAAGTTTCGCGCGTAGAAGGGAGTGGCAAGAACCGATGTGGCCGCGAATCCCGCGGCACCCGCGGAAAAAAGAAAGGAGCGGCGGGTCAGTGTATCCTGGGTAGTGGCCAAATCTGCCTCCGGTACCGGTCTCGGGAATCACGTGAATCCCGAGGCGGACCTTTGGCGAAGCGGATGTCAGCTGCTTTACAGTTGGATGAAACTATTCCGACGGTTTGGCGACAGTTCCATGACTGCCGCGCGTCAAGCGTCGGAGCCGGAAAGTTCCTCCATGATCGCCAGCCCCTTTTTCCTCAGCATTGCCTCCGGGCTCGGCAGCTTGCCGCGAAACGCCTTGTAGGCGTCCTCAGGATCGATGGCGCCGCCGACGGAATAGATGTTATCCTTCAGCTTTTTCGCCGTTTCTCGATCGAACGCATCGCCTGTTTCCTCGAAGGCGGCGAATGCGTCTGCGTCGAGCACTTCCGACCACATGTAGGAATAATAGCCGGCCGAGTAGCCGTCGCCGGAAAAGACATGCTGGAAGTGCGGCGTCGCGTGGCGCATCACGATTGAGGCAGGCATGCCGATCTTTTCGAGAACCTCGGCCTGCACCGCCATCGGATCTGCGACCGTACCCTGTGTATGAAACGCCATGTCCACCAGCGCCGAAGAGGTGAACTCCACGGTGGTGAAGCCGGAATTGAAGGTGCGGGCGGCAAGGACTTTGTCGAGCAATTCCTGCGGCATCGGTTCGCCCGTTGCCTCGTGTACGGCATATTTCTTCAAGATTGCCGGAACCGTCAGCCAATGTTCGTAAAGCTGCGAGGGCAATTCGACGAAGTCGCGCGAGACGCTGGTGCCGGAAACGGAGGGATAGGTCACATCCGACAGCATGCCGTGCAAGGCGTGGCCGAATTCGTGAAACAGCGTGCGGGCATCGTCGAGCGACAGCAGGGCTGGCTTGCCATCCGCCGGCTTGGCGAAATTGCAGACATTGTAGATGATCGGCAGCTCGCCGACAGCACCGTTCTTCAGCGGCAGGCGATGTTGAGACTGGAAGGAACTCATCCAGGCACCGGAGCGCTTCGAGGCGCGGGCGAAATAATCGCCGAGGAACAACGCCACGAGCTTGCCGTCCGCGTCACGGATATCGAAGACCCGGGCATCCGGATGATATCCTCTGACGCCTTTCTTCTCCGTTGCCGTGATGCCGAACAGCCGCTGCGCCACGTCGAAGCAGGCGTCGATGATCTTTTCGAGCTGCAGGTACGGTTTGAGCTCGCTTTCGGAGAAATTGAATTTCTGCGCCCGAAGCTTTTCGGCATAGTGACGCCAATCCCACGGCATGACGGGGTGGTTGCGGCCCTCCGCCGCAATCAACTTGGCAAGATCGGCCTCTTCTTCCCGCGCCCGAACGACTGCTTTCTCCCAGACCTGGGTCAGAAGCCCGTTCACGGCCTCCGGCGTTTTCGCCATCGTGTTGTCGAGCTTCAGCGCCGCATAGTTTTCGTAGCCGAGCAGCGTTGCCTTCTCGGCGCGCAGGGCCAACGTTTCACGGATGATATCGCGATTGTCGGTCCCGCCGCCATTTTCGCCGCGGGCAACCCAGGCCTTGAAGGCCTGTTCGCGCAGATCGCGCTTTTCGGAAAAGGTCAGGAACGGCTCGATGATCGAGCGCGACAGCGTGACGGCATATGTGCCCTGCTCGCCACGATCGCTCGCCGCGGCAGCCATGGAATCTCTCAGGAACTGCGGCAGGCCCGCGAGACCGGCTTCATTGTCGAGAACCAGCACCCAGCTTTTCTCATCCGCCAGCACGTTCTGCCCGAATTTTGCGCCGAGGCTCGCAAGCTTTTCGTTGATCGCCGCCAGCCGCTCCTGCTCCGCCTTCGGCAGTTTCGCGCCCGATTTGACGAAACTCTTCCAGTGCCGCTCGAGGACGCGCGTCGCCTCCAGGTCGAGTCCCAGCTTGTCGCGGCCTTCCCACAGCGCGTCGATACGGGCAAAAAGCGCGGCGTTCATGCCGATCTTCGAATAGTGGCGAGACATTTTCGGCGCAATATCGCGCTCCAGCGCCTGGATCGTGTCGTTGGTATGGGCGCCGGCGCGGTTCCAGAACAGTGACGAGACGCGCGACAGCCGGTCGCCGGCGATCTCCAGCGCCACGATGGTGTTTTCGAAGGCCGGCGCCTCCGGGTTGTCGGCAATCGTGTCGATCTCCGCCTCATGCTCGGCAAGTGCTGCGTCGAATGCCGGCGCAAAATCGCCGTCGTTGACGGCCTCGAAGCGGGGCAGCCCATCCGGACCATTCCAGTCGGTGATGGCAGGGTTCAGCGCGGGGCTAGCAGTCATGAGGTCAGTCCTTTCGCATTCCGATTTTTCCCGCCGAAGACGGTGGGTGCTGCTTGATCTTCTCGGCAGCGATTATGGAGATATCAAGGTTGTCACGTAGGCGTGTGCACGCTCGGTATCAAGCCTTGCGGACACCCAGTAGACCCGGCGCCGCATGCCAGATTGCCTGCACGGCAAAACCGATGAACAGCACGCCCGAAAGCCGGACGATGGCAAGTTCGTGCCTGCGATAAAAACGCCGCACGACGGACGCGCCGATGATGCCGATCAGGATGATGTCGGCGACGAGGAAGCCGAGGAAGGAGACGGCGAGCAGCGCAGGCAAAGCCTGGAAATCGAGCGCGTTGGAGGAGCCTGCTAGCAGGGCAGTGAAGGTTGCCAGCGCCACCGGATAGCCCTTTGGGTTGGTCAGGCCGAAGATCAGGCCGCGGCGATAGGGCCGCTCGACGGAGAGCAAAGGCCGATTTTCGCCGTTCGGCTTCGCCCTTAGCGCCGTCCAGCCGATCCAGGCGAGATAGAGGCCGCAGAACAGACCGAGAATGTCGAAGATCGTGCTGCCGATGGTTTTTGCGCCGACGATTGCCACCAGAGCCAGCGCCGACCAGAGAAGATCGCCCGCCAGATGGCCGCCCATGAACAGCGCCCCCGCCTTTCGCCCCTGGCCGGCGCCGATGCCGAGCAGGGCAAGAAACGCGGGGCCGGGAATGAGCACGTAGAACAATGCCGCCAGAAAGGCGCCGAAAAGCAGGGCCTGCGTCATGAAATCTCCTTGCGCTTGAGGAGCCATTCCACCGTGCGTTGCCGATTCCGTCAAGATGCGGCAGGGCTTTCAGAGCCCTGCCGCGCGGAGCGAGGCGAATTACTTCGCTTCGGTTGCCTTCACGGCATTGTCGAGATGCTTGGCGCAGTCGTCGGACTTTCCCTCCTTCATGGCCATCTTGGCGCTGTCGACTTCCTTCATCGCCATCATCATCGCGTCTTTCTTCATCGGGTCGGTCATGCCCTTGGCCATTTCCTCGGTCTTCATGATCGATGTCTCGTCGCAGGCCATCATGCCCTGAGCGAAGACCGGGGCCGATAGGCCAGAAACGAGGACAGTGGCGGCAAGAATTGTCTTCAACATTTTTCTCTCTCCCAGTGAACACGGGGCGTGGTTGCCCCAGACTGACTGTGCACTCGACATCCGAACACGTTCAATTCACGCATTCGCGATGCACGCCGTTGTCATCTGGCGTGCCTGCCTGTGATATTCCGTGATCTGTCCATTGCTGTTGCGCATGCCCGGATGCGCAAACTCGGCCAAACTTGTCGCGTTCCTCGCGGGATGCTAAGTAAAGCTTACGATAAACGCCGCCGCGAGTTCCTATGCCCGTCAGACTGGAAACTGATACGATCGGTATGTTGCTGACCGACGTGTCACGGCTTTTGCGCGGCGCCTTCGACCGGCGTATCGGTGCGGCCAGTCTCGGAGTGACACCGGGCGAGGCCCGCGCGCTGATCCAGGTCGCGGCCACCGAAGGCATCAAGCAGGCGGATATCGCGATCCGGATGGGCATCGAGCCGATGACGCTCTCCACCTATCTCGACCGGCTTGAAGGACTCGGGCTCGTCGAGCGGGTTCCAGATCCCTGCGACCGGCGGGCCAAGAACGTGGTTGTGACAGCCAAGGCGGATCCACTGCTCCTCAATATCCGCAAGGAAGTGCACGCGCTGATGGACCAGGTGACGGCGGGGCTGGACGCCAATGGTCGCGAGGCATTGCGGCTGAGCCTCAAGGGCTTGCGCGAGAACCTGCATCTGCTGGATCGCTGCGGGTCCACCGACAGGAAGGGTATTGCCGAATGAGCGTCCGGATGAGCGAGCGCCGCACCAGTATGCTCGGCGCGTTGCTTGCGACCCTTGGGCCGATCTCGATGTCGATCTACACGCCGGCCATGCCCGAATTGGTACAGGCCTTCGGCACCACGGAATCGATGATCAAGCTGACGCTCTCCGTCTATTTTGGCGGCTTTTCCATCGCGCAGCTTGTTGCCGGGCCGATGTCGGATGCCTTCGGTCGCAGAAACGCGACGTTGGCCTTTGTCTGCATCAACCTCCTGGGCAGCCTCGTCTGCGCCTTCGCACCATCCGTCGAATGGCTGCTCGCCGGCCGGCTGATCCAGGGGATCGGCGCCTCCGTCGGCATCACCGTCGCCCGCGCCGTCGTCCGCGACCAGTTCATTGGCGTCGAAGCATCGCGCATCATGAACCTGATCGGCATCATGCTGGCGATCGGCCCCGCAATCGCGCCGACGCTCGGCGGGCTGGCGCTGGCCGCATTCGGCTGGCAGGCGATCTTCTTCCTTTTGATCGGCTTCGGCTTGCTGGTTGCTGGCGCCGTAATCGCCTTCATGCGCGAAACCAGCATACCAGACCGGTCCCGGGCGCGGCCGTCGCAGCTTCTTGCCGCCTACGCCGAACTGATCCTCGATCGGCGGTTCCTGGCTGGCACCATGGTTCTCGGAGGTTCGATCGGAACGCTCTATGCGCAGGCAACGATGCTGCCGTTCATCCTGATCGAGCGCGTTGGAATGACGCCGACGGCGTTCGGTATCGGCATGCTGATGCAGACGATTCCTTTTTTCCTCGGATCGGTCTGCCTGCGACTGGTGTCGCCGCGACTCGGCGGGGAAGGCTCGGTTCGTGCCGGCCTCGTGTCGCTCGGGCTTGCCGGCGTCCTCGCGGCGCTTTCCGTGCAACTGATCGAGCCGAGCTATCTTTCGATCATGGTGCCGGTGGCATTCCTCAGTTTCGGCATCGCCTTCCTGACCCCGCATATGACCACGACCGTGCTGCGGCCTTTTCCGCACATCGCTGGCTCCGCCTCGGCGATGATGGGGTTCATCCAGATGGGCAGCGGCTTCCTGGGCGGTTTCGCGGCGGCGATGATCGGCGCTCCGGTCCTTGCCTTCGGGATCATCATCCCGGTCATGACCCTGACGGCGATCATCGGCTACTATGTATTCCAGCACGTGGCGCGACGGGCTGTCGCGGCGGAAGCGGCCGCCGGGGAATAGCAATGGAAAAGCCCGCCTCCCTCCGGAAGCGGGCTTCGATCCCAACCGTTTGCAGCGTCTTACTTGTCGCGATTTCGGGCCGCCAGCGTGCGCAGGCGAAGCGCATTGAGCTTGATGAACCCGGCGGCGTCCTTCTGGTCGTAGGCGCCCTGGTCGTCCTCGAAGGTGACCAGCTTGTCGGAATAGAGCGACTTTTCGCTCTCGCGGCCAGTAACCATGACGTTGCCCTTGTAGAGCTTCAGCGTCACTTCGCCTTCGACATGCTCCTGGCTCTTGTCGATTAACGCCTGCAGCATCTCGCGCTCCGGCGAAAACCAGAAGCCGTAGTAGATCAGTTCGGCATAGCGCGGCATGATATCGTCCTTGAGGTGCGCTGCACCCCGGTCGAGCGTGATCGATTCGATGGCGCGATGGGCGGTGAGCAGGATGGTACCACCGGGGGTCTCGTAGACGCCGCGCGACTTCATGCCGACGAAACGGTTTTCGACGAGGTCGAGGCGGCCAATGCCGTTGTCGCGGCCATATTCGTTGAGCTTGGCCAAAAGCGATGCCGGCGAGAGGCGAACGCCATCGATCGAAACGGCATCGCCCTTTTCGAAACCGATCTTGATGACGGTCGCCTTGTCCGGGGCGGCTTCCGGCGAGATCGTGCGCATGTGCACGTATTCGGGGGCTTCCCGCGCCGGGTCCTCCAGCACCTTGCCCTCGGAGGAGGAGTGCAGGAGGTTGGCGTCGACGGAGAACGGTGCCTCGCCCTTCTTGTCCTTGGCAACCGGGATCTGGTGCTTTTCGGCAAATTCGAGGAGATCGGTGCGGCTCTTGAACGACCAGTCGCGCCAGGGCGCGATGATCTTGATGTCCGGGTTCAGCGCGTAGGCCGACAGTTCGAAACGAACCTGGTCGTTGCCCTTGCCCGTCGCGCCATGGGCGATCGCGTCGGCGCCGGTTTCGCGGGCGATGTCGATCAGGTGCTTGGAGATCAGCGGCCGGGCGATCGAGGTGCCGAGCAGGTAGACGCCTTCATAGACGGCATTGGCGCGGAACATCGGGAAAACGAAATCCTTCACGAACTCCTCGCGGACGTCCTTGACGTAGATTTCCTTGATGCCGAGCATCTCCGCCTTCTTGCGCGCCGGCTCGAGTTCCTCGCCCTGGCCGAGGTCGGCGGTGAAGGTGACGACTTCCGCGCCGAGTTCGGTCTGCAGCCACTTGAGGATGATCGATGTGTCGAGACCGCCGGAATAGGCGAGGACGACCTTTTTCACTTGCTTTGCCATGTTAATCTGCCCGTCTTGTCGGAAAGGCACGGGATCGCGCCCCCAGGAAAAATTCTGCGGCACTTTTAGCGAGATTGCCGGGGCGCGCAAGCCTTTCGGCCAAGGGAATCGCTTGCAGCGCGCCTTTCCCTTTGTGCGGGGTGAACGGTCCGAGTGTCTGCCGGCGCTAAAGTACGAAAGCCCGCCGCCAGGAATGGTGGCAGGCGCTGATCAGGTCACACCGTTTCAGACCCTCTTACCAGTCGCGATAGTAGGCTCTGGGGCCATAGTAGGCTCTGGGACCATAATAGGCTCGCGGGCCATAATAGGCTCTGCGGCCATAATAGCCTCTGTAGCCATAATATGGTCGCGGACCATAGTAGGCTCGTGGGCCATAAAAAGCTCCGGGGCCGTAGTAAGCCCCCGGGCCATAGTAACCCGACCCGTAGTACGGGTAGCCGAGCATGCCGCCGAAGATCATCCCGGCCGCCAGACCGCCAATGATCGCGCCGCCATTGTGGCCATGGTGGTGGTGACGGTGGCTGTAATGGCGCCCGCCGCGATAGCGCCGGTCACGGACCTCAACAACGTCCGGATTGTTGACGGTCACCATGTTGATGAGCGGGAAAGCCCGTGCTGGTGCAATGCTTATGAAGGCTGTGATCAGCGACACTAAAATGATCGCAAATTTTCTCATCAGCGTCTCTCCTGTTTCGGCCCTTCTCCTTTCCTGTCTCCGTCGATAAGAATACCTGAAAGTGCTAAAACGTTCCAGTATGCGAACCAGCGGCGCATGCTCTCTGGAAACGAGGTCGCTCTGCTTTTGCACTGGCGGTATCGCGGTGTTTTCGCTACATGCTCCAGGCATTGCGCATGTTGCCCTTCGAGGAATTCGCTCCATGGATTTTCTGCCCAACCTGCCGACACTTCTTGCCTTCACCGCAGCAACGCTGCTTCTGGCCGCAACGCCGGGCCCAGACATGACGCTGTCGATCAGCCGGGCGCTGTCGCAGGGCAAGGCAGCCGCCTTCTTCATCGTGATTGGAACCAGCCTTGGCTGCGTCGTGCACACGCTTCTCGTCGCCTTCGGCATCTCGGCGCTGATCACCGCCTCGCCGACAGCCTTCATGATCCTCAAGACCGGCGGTGCCGCCTATCTGTTCTGGCTGGCGGTGCAGGCGATCCGTTACGGATCGAGCCTGTCGGTGAAGAAGGTGGAGGATACCGGGGCATCCGCCATGGCCAATATCTCGACAGGCCTGTGGGTCAATCTGCTGAACCCGAAGGTCATCATCTTCTTCATGACCTTCCTGCCGCAATTCGTCACCGCCAACGATCCGGCCGTGACGCAGAAGCTCCTGTTTCTCGGCTTCTTCTTCATCGTCGCCGCCATGCCGGTCAACGTCCTGGTCATCCTGACGGCGGACTGGCTGTCGGGCTGGCTGCAGCGCAAGAAGAGCGTCATGCGCGGCATCGACTACACGTTTGCCGGCGTCTTTTCGATCTTTGCGGTGAAGATCCTGTTCACGCAGACGCGCTAGGCATGTCGCCCAAACGTGTGTCGCGGTTTTAGGACAATGGCATACATAAAAACAAGGACCTGAAGCGCATCGCATGAATCTGCTTCGACGCAATTCAGGGGGTTTGGCCGTTGTAGCGGTAGTGCCCGGTGATTGAAAAGGCAAAGAGGATATCCTCCATCCTCGTTCCCCACCCGATATTGTGGATCAGCAACGGCCCGGAACTGTCGTTGTTAAGCGTGTCGCTGACAATGGCAATGTGGGGTTTGTTGCCAGGCAGCATCTGCGTAACGATATCGCCTGCCCTATAGGAGTGCCCGTCAGCCCCGACAGGTTGTTCGGCATTCTGTCGCTTGAGGAACGTCTGCAGGTTTGGCACACGCCGATGGTCGATGTTCCTGTCGGTGGCCTTCAAACCCCAGTTTTTCGGATAGGCGGTGAAGGCGTTGCGCATGTCGGCATGCACCAGGGCCTGGAGATCGAGGTTCAAGCCGTCCCGATAGGCCCGGACGATAACATCGGTGCAAACGCCCTTGAAGCGGGGCACATCGCCACCGGGAAAAGCGAGCTTTGAATAGGAAGAATCATAAAGCAGTGTGACGCCGATCTGCGATCGGGCCGCCGCTACGAGCTTTCTCGCCCATTCTTCGGCGGATGTCCCGTTTTCGGCGCGAGAGGGTGGGACAGGCAGTGTCAGCCCGGCGGTACCGGCGCAGAATCCACCGGCGATCAACATGCGGCGAGACAGCATCATTTGGCCCCCAATCGGCGACACTCCATGCTTGACGGCCGATTGGAGCAAATTGACGGCGAGCAACCTTCAGCCGATCAGCAGCGCGTCGTCGTCCAGCGTCTGGCCGCGGATGCGACGGAACATGGCGATGAGGTCCTCGACCTGCAGCGTCTTGCGGCTGTCGCCGGAGACGTCGAGCACGACCTCGCCAGCATGCAGCATGATCGTGCGGTCACCGAAATCGAGCGCCTGGCGCATCGAGTGGGTAACCATCAGCGCCGTCAGCTTGCGTTCGGAAACGATCTTCTGGGTGAGGTTCATGATGAATTCGGCCATGCCGGGGTCGAGCGCTGCCGTATGCTCGTCGAGAAGCAGCACTTCGGAGCCGGCAAGCGTCGCCATGACCAGCGAGACCGCCTGGCGCTGGCCGCCCGAGAGCAGGTCCATGCGGTCCTTCATGCGGTTTTCGAGGCCGAGATTGAGTTCGGCGATGCGTTCGCGAAAATGTTCGCGCCGTTTGGTCCCCAGCGCCGGCGTCAGGCCGCGGTTTTCGCCACGCTTGGCGGCAAGCGCCAGATTTTCCTCGATCGACAGCGCACCACAGCTCCCGGCCAATGGGTCCTGGAAGACGCGGGCAACGAGGCCGGCGCGAGCGGCCGTGCCCTTGCGGGTAACCTCGGTATTGCCAACCGTGACCTGACCGGCGGTCGGGATGACGTCACCGGCGAGCACGCCGAGGACTGTCGACTTACCTGCGCCGTTGGAGCCGATGACGGTAACGAAGGTGCCTTCCTCGATGATGAGGCTGACGCTGTTCAGCGCCCGCTTCTCAAGCGGCGTTCCCTTGCCGAAGACGACCTGGATGTTGTCGAGCTTGATCACGCGGCACCTCCGCGGCGCAGGCGGGGAAGGACGAGGGCGAGGGTGACGAGTGCTGCGGTGACCAGATTGAGGTCAGAAGCCTGCAGCCCCAGCATGTCGGTCGACAGCGCAAGCTGGATGGCGATGCGATAGAGGATCGAGCCGAGCACGCAGCCGGCAAGCGCGATCAGAATGCCGCGGCTGCCGAGCAGGGTTTCGCCGATGATGACGGCAGCAAGACCGACGACGATGGTGCCGACGCCGGAGGTGACATCGGCAAAGCCGTTGGTCTGGGCAAACAGCGCGCCGCCGAGCGCCACCAGAGCGTTGGACATCGCCATGCCGAGATAGATCTGGCGACTGGTATCGACCCCTTGCGCCCGGGCCATGCGCGCATTGGCCCCGGTTGCCCGCATGGCGAGGCCGGCGTCGCTTTCGAGGAAGCGCCAGACGGCGACCGCGGCGACCGCGACGAGGAAGGCGACAAACAGCGGCCGGACGTAAAAATCGCGCAGGCCGAGGCCGTAAAAGGGCGATAGCATCGTGTCGGCATTGATCAGCGCGACGTTCGGTTTGCCCATGACGCGCAGATTGACGGAGAAGAGTGCAATCATCGTCAGGATCGAGGCGAGCAGATTGAGGATGCGAAAGCGCACGTTGAGGATGGCGGTGACGATCCCCGCGGCGGCCCCGGCAACCATGGCAACACCAGAGGCAAGCCAGGGATTGACACCAGCAATGATCAGGACGGCCGTGACGGCAGCGCCGAGCGGAAACGAGCCGTCGACGGTCAGGTCCGGAAAGTCGAGCACGCGGAAGGCAAGAAACACGCCGAGTGCGACGAAGGCATAGACGAGCCCAAGCTCCACCGCTCCCCAGAAGGCAATTTGGCTCACCGTTGTCGGTCCTCTTCGTATTGATCAAACGTGTTTCGGCTGGATCGGATGCGAAACGGCGCTTGTTTACAGATCAACCGCCCCCGTATGGAAGGAGGGCGGTTCGAAATCATTCGGATTGCGCCAGCGCTGGACAGGCCGGCGCTTATTCGATCACGCGGGTCGCGCGACCGGTGACGCTTTCCGGGAAGGTGACGCCCATCTTCGCCGCCGCGGCCTTGTTGATGACGAGATCGGTGCCGGCCGCGACCTTGACGGCGATGTCGCCCGGGTTTTCACCCTTCAGGACGCGCACGACGACGTCGCCAGTCTGCTTGCCGACATCATGATAGTTGAAGCCGAGAGCAGCGACCGCGCCGCGCGAAACGGAGTCCGTGTCGGCCGTGAACAGCGGCAGCTTGGCTTCCTCGGCGACGGCAACAGCACCTTCGAGCGCCGAGATGATCGTATTGTCGGTCGGGATATAGATGACATCGGCGTGGCCGACGAGCGCGCGGGCGGCGCCCTGGACTTCGGCGGACTTCGTCGCGGCGGATTCGACGATTGTCAGCCCGGCTTTCTCGGCTTCCGTCTTCAGAACGGCGAGCAGCGAAACGGAATTTGCCTCACCGGAATTGTAGAGGTAGCCGATCGATTTCACGCTCGGCAGGATTTCCTTGATGAGGGCAACATGCTCGGCAACCGGCGACAGGTCGGAGAGACCGGTGACATTGCCGCCCGGCTTGTCCATGTCCTTGACAAGCTGGGCGCCGAGCGGATCGGAAACGGCGGTAAAGACGACCGGAATGTCGCGCGTCGAAGAGACGACGGCCTGCGCCGAGGGTGTCGAGATCGGGACGATGACGTTCGGGCCCTCGCCGGCAAACTGGCGGGCGATCTGCGCTGCCGTCGCCGGATTGCCCTGTGCGGATTCATAGAGGAACTTGAGGTTCTCGCCTTCCTTGTAGCCGGCGGCAGCCAAGGCCTCTTTGACGCCGTCGCGCACGGCATCGAGTGCCGGATGTTCGACAATGGCGGTGACGGCGACCGTCACGTCATCCGCCCTGGCGGGCAGGGCAAGGGCGACGGTTGCCGTAAGGGCAATGAGAAGTGAGCGCATGGATGTCCTCCAAAGACCGATTTTTTGGGCAGTCTTAGGAAGGCTCGGAGCTTAAATCAATCGAATTGGAGACCAGCATCCATCAAAATTGCTGATCAATCCTCACCGTGATTGGAGATCATCATGGCTTCGAAGGCCATGCGATCGACCTTGCGCATGCGCTCGGATTCGGACTTCAGCTGGCCGCAGGCAGCAAGGATGTCGCGGCCGCGCGGCGTGCGGATCGGCGAGGCATAGCCGGCCGCATTGATGAAATCGGCGAATTTCTCGATATGCTCCCAGGAGGAACACTGGTAATTCGTGCCCGGCCAGGGATTGAAGGGGATGAGGTTGATCTTGGCGGGAATACCCCGCAAGAGCCGCACCAGTTCCTTGGCGTCTTCGAGACTGTCGTTGACACCTTCGAGCATCACATATTCGAAGGTGATACGGCGCGCATTCGACACGCCGGGATAGGCGCGGCAGGCGTCGAGCAGTTCCTTCAGCGGATACTTCTTGTTGATCGGCACCAGCATGTCGCGCAGATCGTCCTTCACGGCATGCAACGAAATCGCCAGCATGACGCCAAGCTCGGCACCGGTGCGGTGGATTTCCGGAACGATGCCGGAGGTCGAGAGCGTGACGCGGCGCTTCGACAGCGACAGCCCGTCGCCGTCGGTTGCGATCAGCAACGCGGTCTTGACGTGCTCGAAATTGTAGAGCGGTTCGCCCATGCCCATCATCACGACGTTGGACACCTTGCGGCCTTCGGCCGGAACGATGGCGCCGGCCGGCGTATCGCGGTCAGGGAAATCACCGAGGCGGTCGCGGGCGAGCAGAAGCTGCGCCAGGATCTCTTCCGCCGTCAGGTTGCGCACCAGTTTCTGCGTGCCGGTGTGGCAGAAGGAACAGGTCAGCGTGCAGCCGACCTGGCTGGAAATGCACAGCGTGCCGCGGCCTTCCTCGGGTATATAGACCGTCTCGATTTCGACCGGGCGCCCAGCGCCGCGCGGGGGGAAGCGCAACAGCCACTTGCGGGTGCCGTCGGTCGAGATCTGCTCGTCGACGATTTCCGGCCGGGCGATGGTGAAGTGCTTCTTCAGCATCTCGCGCATGTCCTTCGACACATTGGTCATGTGATCGAAATCGGACACGCCGCGCACATAGAGCCAATGCCAGAGCTGGCTGACCCGCATCTTCACCTGCTTTTGCGGAACGCCGATTTCGGCCAGGGCCTTGCCCATGTCCTCGCGCGCGAGACCGATCAGCGACGGCATTTCGGCCGGCATGACCGGACGGACCGGCGCCTTCAAGGGGCGGTCCAGATTGAGTGCTTCAGTCGCGGCCATTCTCGCCAGTTCCCGTGTCCTGGATACGCAACTTCCGTGCAAGCGTTTTCGCCTGGAGCCGGTCGCGTAAAATGCTGAGATCAGAGTTCGTTTGCCGCGCCTTGGGATCGCCAAGGATCCGCGCGGCCATCATGGAGCGGCCCTTTAGCACGGTTTTTGCCCGACGTCACCATCCGGCGCATCAGGGCTGATCTGCAAAAATACGAATGCCTTACGGCAGAAGGCCGGACGAACCGGCCTTCTGCAACAAGGATCGGATCGAAACGGGTCTTACTTGCAGCCTTCGATCTGCTTCAGCGCGGCCGAAATGCCCGACAGCGAGTAGGAGTAGGCCGTCGGCGTCCCCTTGCGCGACTTGGCAGCAACGGACATCGCCTTGCCGGATTTCATCGCGGCGACGAGCGCCGGCTCTTCGGCGGCGTTTTCGACCCAGGCGGAATTGCCCTTGGTAAACATGACGAAGTCCTTGGCGTCGATCGTGACGGTCACCTTGGAATTTTCCTGTAGCGGATAGCCCATCATCGCCTGTGGTTCGTAAGAGATGTTCTGGCCGGGGCGCTGCGAAACGAGGAAGAAGATATCGCCATGATCGACATTGGCAGGAGTCTTTTCCTTCGGTACGGAGAGGACATAGCAGACCTTGCTGGCACCGGACGTATAGGAATAGGCACCCCAGGCATTGAACTGTTGGATGCGGGTCGGCGACTGCGCCGAAGCCACGCCGGCAAATGCCAGCATGAATGCGAGTGCGAGGTTAAACTTTCTTATAAACATCTTGTCCTGCCGGTTTCTTGCCAAGGCCCGATCAGCTCAGCCGGGCAACGCATGGTCACGATTTGCTTTATTTTGACTTAATTCAGGTTACCAAACCGTCAACATTCTCTGAATTCACTGAGCATTCGCTTTAATACGGAACATATTACGACGCAATTCCTGCTCAAGTTTCAGGCTTGCCATAGCTCCAGGCTTGCGACGGTGCGCCCGAACGATGCGAGGCTGTCTGCTTCACGGTTTTGCGAAAATCCAGGGAACGGCCCGGCGGGAAGTGCCGAATTCCGTCTGCCTAGCGCGCGTCGACTACTGGACAATTGCCCATCAGCCAAAGCGTGCACGGCGCTCGTTTATGTCACAACGAATCAGGCAAGAGTTTGACCTTCGAAAAAAGCGTCGTCGCTGCCGGTGGATACTGGGAGAACATCGCAGGAAGACCGTCGCGGAGGGATGTCGGCAAGACGGCATCACCGCTCGCCGACGGCAATTCAGTTCGGCAATTTGTCCTGCAATGCCTCGTCGGCCTTGACGTAGTGCCGTTCCTTGATCTGGCCGCTGATCGCTGCAAAGGCGGCGGTGAGCACGGCGATATCATCGGAAAAACCGACCATGGCGAGAACGTCGGGGATGAAATCGAACGGCAGAACGAAATAGGCGAGCGCGCCGAGAAGGATACCCCGCGTGCGCATCGGCGTCGTCGGATCCATGGCGCAGTAATAGGCGGCGACGAGGTCCCGGCTGAACGGCACCTGCCGCATGGCGCGCTTGAGGGTGGGCCAGAAGCGGCGTTCGACCTTGCGGGCCTTTGCCTCCTGTTCGCTCTCCTCGCCAGGCAGCAAAATCTCGCCGATCTTGACGTCATCCATCTTCTTCGCCCATCCGTCCTCGGAAGTGTCCTTCATGGAAAATCATATGGTGAGCGCGGCGGCTATTTCAAATGGGGCTCTTTCATATGGTCCGGCATCCGCCCGGCCGCGGCCCGATCCATTCGCGCGGCGAGCTTGAAGTCCAGTTCGGTCAGGCCGCCGGAATCATGGGTGGTCAGCGTCACATCCACCTTGTTGTAGACATTGAACCATTCGGGGTGATGGCCGAACTTCTCCGCCGCCAGCGCACATTCGCTCATGAAGCCGAAAGCCTCGACGAAACTCTTGAACCGGAAGGTCTTCCAGATCGACAGGCCGTCCTCCGAAAGCACCCAGCCCTCCATTTTGTGCAGGTTCTCGGCAACGGTCTCTGCAGTGAGCTTTTCCTGTTTCATGGCAATTCCCCTTATTGGTGGTGGCAACATTGTGGTTTCACAACGCAGCAGCCTTGGATAGGTTCACCCTTCCTCAAGCCTTTTGGATAAAATGAAACCTGTCAGAATTCTTTTTGTCTGTCTCGGCAATATCTGCCGTTCGCCGCTGGCCGAAGGCATTCTGCGGCATCTGTCGCAGGGCCGTCCGGTCGATGTCGATTCCGCCGGAACAGGCGGCTGGCATATGGGTGACCTGCCGGACCATCGTTCGATCGCCATCGCCAAGCGGCACGGGATCGACATTGCCGGCCAACGCGGCCGCAAGATCGATGCCGGCGATTTTACGGCATTCGATCTGATCTTTGCGATGGACCGGAACAATCTCGCGACGTTGCGCACGCTGGCGCCGCCGGCAGCACAGCACAAGCTGCATCTTTTCCTCGACTATACGCTGGGCGCCGAGCGTGACGTGCCCGACCCCTATTATGGAGGCCCGGAAGGCTTCGAGGCCGCCTACAGCATGCTCTTCGAAGGTTGCTCTTCGCTGATCGGCAGGCTGGAAGTCAGCGGCTCGTAGAGCGGGAAGACTTCCTCGGTGATGTAGGGGCCGCCGCCGATCGAATCGCGCGACGACAGAAGCACGAAGCGCGAGACGGTGAAGGGCATGGTGAGAAAGCCGCCACGCCCCGAGAGGTAGCCGACGACATCCTCGACCCGCGACGAACGCAACCGGGCGAGCGTCACATGCGGCGTGAACTTGCGCGGATCGGCCGGCAGGCCAAG
>UCOA01000140.1 GCA_900474095.1 Hyphomicrobiales bacterium
CGACCAGATCCGCTCGCATCCGGAAAAGGACTGGGTGCCGCGGGTAAAACTCTTCGCCGGCAAGGCGGCTCCGAGCTATCACAATGCCAAATTGATCATCAAGCTCGCCAACGATGTGGCCAAGGTGATCAACAACGACCCGTCCGTGCGCGGCCTGTTGAAGGTGGTTTTCATCCCGAACTACAACGTCTCGCTTGCCGAGATCATTGTCCCCTCCGCCGACCTCTCCGAGCAGATTTCGACGGCCGGCATGGAAGCATCGGGAACCGGCAACATGAAGTTCGCCTTGAACGGTGCGCTGACCATCGGGACGCTGGATGGCGCCAATGTCGAGATGCGCGACTGGGTCGGCGAGGAGAACATCAAGATCTTCGGGATGACGGCGGAAGAGGTGGCGAAGGTGCGGGCAGAGGGTCACAATCCCCGCGCCATCATCGAGCAGTCGCGCGAACTCTCCCAGGCGCTGCAGGCGATTGCGTCGGGCGTTTTCTCGCCGGACGATCGCAATCGCTTCACCGGACTGATCGATGGCATCTACAATCACGACTGGTTCATGGTGGCAGCCGACTTCGACGCCTATGCCAAGGCCCAGCGCGAAGTGGATGCGATCTGGGCGGACACGGCCAGCTGGTACTCCAAGACCATCCGCAACACCGCGCGCATGGGTTGGTTCTCCTCTGACCGTACAATCCGGCAATATGCCGGGGAAATTTGGAGAGCCGGATGACAGTAGTGCCGAACGACGCCACGCCTGCCGTTTCGCCAGCCAGTCTGTCGGCGGAGGAGATTGCGGCGATCCTCGCTGGCACGCACAACAATCCTTTTGCCGTTCTCGGCGTGCATCCGGTGGGCAAGGAATTCGTCGCCCGCTGCTTCATTCCCGGCGCCGAAACGGTAACAGTGGAGACATTGGCCGGCAAGGAGATCGGTGCGCTTGCCCATCGCAACGATGCCGGCTTCTTCGAAGGCCCCATCGCCCTCAAGAAGATCCAGCCGGTCCGCTACCGCGCCCGCAACGAGGGCGGCGAATGGACAGTCACCGATCCCTACAGTTTCGGCCCTGTGCTCGGACCGATGGACGACTACTACATCCGGGAAGGCTCGCATCTGCGTCTTTTCGACAAGCTGGGCGCGCATCCGCTGAAGCATGACGGCGCGGAAGGCTTTCATTTCGCCGTCTGGGCGCCGAATGCCAGGCGCGTCTCCGTCGTTGGCGATTTCAACAACTGGGATGGCCGTCGCCACGTCATGCGGCTGCGCCAGGACACCGGCATCTGGGAAATCTTCGTGCCGGATATCCAGGCAGGCGCGATCTACAAATACGAGATCGTCGGCAAGAATGGCGAAGTCCTGCCGCTGAAGGCCGACCCCTTCGCGCGGCGCTCGGAACTGCGCCCGAAGAACGCCTCGATGACAACCGGCGAAATCGCCCAGGCCTGGGAGGACGAGGCACACCGGGCGCATTGGGCAAGCGTCGACGCGCGCCGCCAGCCGATCTCGATCTACGAGGTTCACGCGGCTTCCTGGCAGCGCCGCGACAATGGCGACATGCTCTCCTGGGACGAGCTTGCCGACCGGCTGATCCCCTATTGCGTCGACATGGGTTTTACCCATATCGAGTTCTTGCCCGTCACCGAATATCCCTTCGATCCGTCGTGGGGCTACCAGACGACCGGCCTTTACTCGCCGACCGCCCGCTTCGGCGAGCCGGAAGGCTTTGCCCGCTTCGTCAACGGCGCCCATAAGGTCGGCATCGGCGTCATCCTTGACTGGGTGCCGGCGCATTTCCCGACCGACGCCCACGGCCTGCGCTGGTTCGACGGCACCGCCCTTTACGAGCATGAGGACCCGCGCCAAGGCTACCACCCCGACTGGAACACCGCGATCTACAATTTCGGTCGCGCCGAGGTGTTTTCCTACCTCGTCAACAATGCGCTCTACTGGGCCGAGAAATTCCATCTCGACGGCCTGCGCGTCGATGCTGTTGCCTCGATGCTTTACCTCGACTATTCGCGCAAGCATGGAGAATGGGTGCCGAACGAGTATGGCGGCAACGAAAACCTCGATGCGGTCCGCTTCCTGCAGACGATGAACAAGGAAGTCTATGGCAGCCATCCCGGCATCATCACAATCGCCGAGGAATCCACCTCCTGGCCGAAAGTTTCGCATCCGGTTCATGCCGGAGGGCTGGGTTTCGGCTTCAAATGGAACATGGGCTTCATGCACGACACGCTGCAATATTTCCAGCGCGAGCCGATCTACCGCAAGCACCACCACAACGACCTGACCTTCGGCCTGCTCTACGCCTTCAGCGAGAATTTCGTGCTGCCGCTCTCCCATGACGAAGTGGTGCATGGCAAGGGCGCGCTGATCGCCAAGATGGCAGGCGACGACTGGCAGAAGTTTGCCAATCTGCGTGCCTATTATACTTTCATGTGGGGCTATCCAGGCAAGAAGCTCCTGTTCATGGGCCAGGAATTCGCCCAGTGGCGCGAGTGGTCGGAGAACCGCGGGCTCGACTGGGACTTGCTCGAATATCCGCTGCACGAAGGCATGCGCCGGTTGGTGCGCGACTTGAACGGCACCTACCGGAACAAGGCCGCACTGCACGCCCGCGACTGCGAGGGCGACGGCTTCGAATGGCTGATCGCCGACGACCGCGACAATTCCGTCTTTGCCTGGCTGCGCAAGGCGCCCGGCGAGAAACTGGTCGCCGTCGTCAGCAACTTCACCCCCGTCTACCGGGAGAGCTACACCATACCGCTGCCCGTGGAGGGGCGATGGAGGGAAATCCTCAACAGCGACGCCGAGATCTATGGCGGCAGCGGGAAAGGCAACGGAGGGGCCGTCCAGGCAACGAAAAACAGCGCAGGCGTCATCACTGCCACCATCACCCTGCCGCCTCTGGCGACACTGATGCTGGAGCAGGATTAGCGCACGCCAAGGCAGGCTCCTAAGGCCTGCACGGCGGTGTGAAGGAAGAATATTTGGAGGATATGCCGATCCGAGGAGATTGGCAGACTTCTCCGGCAACCATACTATCGGGAGGAAAAATCAATGGAAAAACGCAGCCAGCC
>UCOA01000142.1 GCA_900474095.1 Hyphomicrobiales bacterium
CGATCTCGCGCGCGGCATCATGGACATAGGAAAGGTCGGCATGGCCGTCGCCGCGCCGCGAGGGCGTGCCGACTGCAATGAAAATCACGTCGCTCTGCGAGACGCTTGTTGCCAGATCGGTGCTGAAGCGCAGACGCCCGTCCTTGACATTGTCGGCAACCAACTGTTCGAGCCCCGGCTCGAAGATGGGAATGTGTCCGGCAACGAGCGCCTCGATCTTGCTCGCATCCTTGTCGATGCAGATCACCTCATGACCGAAATCGGCGAAACAGACGCCAGAGACAAGCCCGACATAACCGGCACCGATCATCGTGATTTTCATGACATACTCCAGAATTGCTCGGGCGCATCCATAGTCAAACACACGCGGCTTGCCAATGGGCGGATGTTCAAGAGCGAAATCGACGGCTAGCCGGAGACAGTGGCAAAGAAATCAGGATCGCCGCGGATGGTGTTGCTGACCGTGCAGATTTCCTGTTCCGCGGCCCGCGCAATGGCGTTGCGCGTCTCCTCGTCGATGTCGCCCTTGATCGTAAAGACGATGTTGAAAGTCTGAACCCGTGAAAGTCCTTCCGTCGCCTTCTCACCGGTCACTTCGGCGCTGATTTCCGTCACCCTGTCGAGAACGCCCCTTTGGCTCGCGGCGATGCGGGCGCTCATCGTCAGGCAGGCGGAAAGCGACGCGTAAAGCAGGTCGAGCGGATTGAAGCCGGGCTGCGATGGACTGGTGACGATGCTGAGTTCGCCCCCGGTCGCTGACGTAATGTGCGGAAATCCGGTCCGACCGAGAACGGCGGTTGCGCCCGTCGGACGGGGTCGTGTCTTCAGCTCCGTCATGTCCTGTTCTTTCCCGTGTGCCAAAGATAGTCCGCGTCAGATGGGACTTTTTGTCGAAGGAAACAATGTTCGCGACTCGCCGCAGCACCGAACTAGAAATTTCTGTCGGAAAACCTGCTAACGGCGTGGCGAAGCGCCGCCAAACGAAGTCTTCCATGCCTGACAGACTGCTACAATCAAGAAATGCTGCGACAAAAGTTTGGGAGTGGACAAATCGTCCGGCTTTCACGTTCCATGTCTTCGATCGGATCAAACAGTGTCAACGATAGCGGGGATTAGTGTTCGACGTATTCCGTTAGCGTTCGAGCCCTGGATCCTCATCGCAGCGACTTTCCAAGGTGCTCGCCGCCAAGCAGGCATCGGTAAACATATGAGAAGGCACGGAAATTTTGAAATCGAGAAGAGAATGGTGGAGCTAAGCGGGATCGAACCGCTGACCTCTTGCATGCCATGCAAGCGCTCTCCCAGCTGAGCTATAGCCCCATTTTGGGTCCGGCGATGCCGGTTCCGGGAAGTCCGTCCGAACTGTTCGTCCGGTCGGGTGGCGGCTTCATACTTCTGCTTCTTGCAGATGGCAAGCCGAAAAACACGAGCGGGCAAGATTTTATCGAGTGAGCCCGGTGCTTGCGTCCGCGTGGCTGGTTGAAAACCCCGCGCGGACGCCATTTGCGTGAATTTTGAGAGGTTTAGACCTCGTCGTCGTCGTCCGAAACACCGATCAGGTCGGACAGGCCGTCTTCGTCTTCGTCATCTTGCTCGAGGAAGGTATCGTCGTCGTCACCTTCGATTTCGACATCGTCGTCGCCCAGATCCGGAAGATCGTCACCGCCGGCTGCTTCGCCGTCGGCATCCTCGAGCGAAACCAGCTCGACTTCCGTGCTTTCGGCGTCGACTTCCTGGACCTCGTCCTCCTCGGCAGCCTTTTCCAGCACCTTGGCGACGGAAGTCTCTTCGAAGAACGACAACGGGTAGGATTTGCCGGTGTAGGGAGAAACGATCGGATCCTTGTTCAGGTCGTAGAACTTACGGCCCGTTTCCGGATCGATGCGTTTTGTTCCAAGTTCCGCTTTTGCCACAGTCAAAGCCTCTTGAATGGCCGGGGTTACCGGCATTTGCCGGAATACCGGCGTTGAACGTGAAATGAATTAGCCGGTCCCCATAATCGTCTTGGCCTGATCTGTCAAAGCCTAACTTGCCAAGACAGCTGCGCGCTTTTCTTTGGGGATAGGATGACCGTTCGGCTCCATTGTGTTAGGCAGCGCTCGAAACGGGCGGATGCCAAGCCTTGCCGCTGCAAAGCTGCCCTTCGCTCCTGCCCTCCGCTTGCGGCTTGGAACGCGGGGCGGTGTTGCGCGCACAAAGAGTAACACCGGCTTGATTGTGAACGTCGTCAACGAAAAACCGAGTCATAGGGCCGGCGCCGCGCTCGCTCGCAAGGCCCTTTTTCTTGTCCTCTTGACCTTGCTGACGCAGATCGGTGGGATCGCCTTCCTCGCAACGATCGGTGTATCCTACGTCGCAAAAATCTCGGGTCGCTTGGCCAGGCTGGCGGTGTTTCTCAGTCTCTATGCGGCGGCGACCGTTGCTGCGCACCAGGTGGCTCCCCTGTTCGGCCGGATTCCACTGCCATGTTTCAGCGGGAACTCGCCGCTAAAGCTCCAATCTCCCCTCTACTGCGTTCTCAACCGAAATTACGTGACCGGTGACCTGCTGCGCGTCGCCGATGCACTGTCCGGGCACATGGCGGGGGCATTTCCTGGGACGGTTACGCTGGCGCTCGATGCCAATTTTCCGTTTCTGGACGGCTTCCCGCTTCTTCCGCACCTTTCGCATAGTGACGGACGGAAGCTGGACATAGCGTTCTATTACCGAGGAAAAGCCGCGTTGAACGGGCAAACGCGGTCGCCGATAGGCTATTTCGCGTTCGAACAGGCCAGTGCCGGCGCCCCGCTTCCCTGTGACGGGCGCAACGATCTGTTGACCTTCCGCTGGAACCTTAGATTTCTTCAACCTCTTTTTGCTGATTGGCATCTGGACGAAGAGCGGACGAAGGCAGCGGTTCAGTGGCTGTCTTCCGATGGCCGAAAAATGGGTGTCGAGAAGATATTCATCGAACCGCACCTTGCGAAAAGGCTTGCGGTAGACAACGGTATTGTAAGATTCCAGGGCTGCAGGGCGGCCCGCCACGACGATCACATCCACTTCCAGGTAGCAGAATGACATTCATCATCGCCATCGACGGTCCCGCGGCTGCGGGCAAGGGAACCCTTTCGCGACGGATTGCCGAGGACTATGGCTTTCATCACCTCGATACCGGGCTGACCTATCGCGCCACGGCCAAGGCGCTGCTCGATGCGGACCTGCCGCTCGATGACGAACTGCTGGCTGAGGAGATGGCGCGCGAGGTCGAGCTTGCCGGGCTCGATCGTTCCGTGCTGTCGGTCCATTCGGTCGGCGAGGCCGCCTCGAAGATCGCCGTGATGCCGCTCGTCCGCCAGGCGCTGGTCGAGGCGCAGCGTGCCTTTTCGAAGCGCGAGCCGGGAACGGTACTCGATGGTCGCGATATCGGCACGGTTGTCTGCCCGGATGCGCCAGTGAAGCTCTATGTCACGGCATCCCCGGACGTGCGCGCGCGCCGTCGCTTCGACGAGATCGTGGCTAGCGGCATTCCGGCCGATTATCTGGAGATCCTCGCCGACATCATCAAGCGCGACGAGCGCGACATGGGACGCGCCGACAGCCCGCTTCGGCCGGCCGACGACGCGCACTTGCTAGATACGTCCGAAATGAGTATAGAGGCCGCATTCTTGGCGGCGAAGAGCATCATCGATGCCGCATTGAAGCCCTAGGCAGGTTCGGAAAAGTGTACCACGGTTTTCCGATCAGAACCTGCGACGAAACAAAGAGCTCAGCAAGTGAAGCGTTGGCTTGCCAACGCAAATTTGCTTAGTCCGAACCACCATCCCCGCGCCGGATTTGCTCCTTCATGATTGGAGCGGATGGTTTTCGGACAGGTCAACGCTAACCCCCGGCGCCTGTGCCCCATGAAGGCACACCAGGAGTATTCATGTCTCAAGCTAACCCCACCCGCGACGATTTTGCCGCGCTGCTGCAGGAATCCTTTGCCACGCAGGATCTTGCCGAAGGCTACGTCACCAAGGGTATTGTTACGGCCATCGAGAAGGACGTCGCGATCGTTGACGTCGGTCTGAAGGTCGAAGGCCGCATCGCTCTGAAGGAATTCGGCGCCAAGGCCAAGGACGGCACGCTGAAGGTCGGCGATGAAGTCGAAGTCTATGTCGAGCGCATCGAAAACGCGCTGGGCGAAGCTGTTCTGTCGCGCGAGAAGGCTCGCCGCGAAGAGAGCTGGGTCCGCCTCGAAGTCAAGTTCGAAGCCGGCGAACGCGTCGAAGGCGTCATCTTCAACCAGGTCAAGGGTGGTTTCACCGTCGATCTGGATGGTGCCGTTGCCTTCCTTCCGCGCTCTCAGGTCGACATCCGTCCGATCCGCGACGTTACCCCGCTGATGCACAACCCGCAGCCCTTCGAAATCCTCAAGATGGACAAGCGCCGTGGCAACATCGTCGTGTCGCGCCGCACGGTTCTCGAAGAATCGCGCGCTGAACAGCGTTCGGAGATCGTCCAGAACCTCGAAGAAGGCCAGGTTGTTGACGGCGTCGTCAAGAACATCACCGATTACGGTGCGTTCGTTGACCTCGGCGGCATCGACGGCCTGCTGCACGTTACCGACATGGCATGGCGCCGCGTCAACCATCCGTCGGAAATCCTGAACATCGGCCAGCAGGTCAAGGTTCAGATCATCCGCATCAACCAGGAAACCCACCGCATCTCGCTCGGCATGAAGCAGCTCGAGTCGGATCCGTGGGATGGCATCGGTGCCAAGTACCCGGTCGGCAAGAAGATCTCCGGTACCGTCACCAACATCACCGACTACGGTGCATTCGTGGAGCTGGAGCCGGGCATCGAAGGCCTGATCCACATCTCCGAAATGTCCTGGACCAAGAAGAACGTACATCCCGGCAAGATCCTGTCTACGACTCAGGAAGTCGACGTTGTCGTTCTCGAAGTCGACCCGACCAAGCGCCGCATCTCGCTCGGCCTCAAGCAGACGCTTGAGAACCCGTGGCAGGCCTTCGCGCACAGCCATCCGGCTGGCACGGAAGTTGAAGGCGAAGTCAAGAACAAGACCGAATTCGGCCTGTTCATCGGTCTCGACGGCGACGTTGACGGCATGGTGCATCTCTCCGACCTCGACTGGAACCGTCCGGGCGAACAGGTCATCGAAGAGTTCAACAAGGGCGACGTCGTCAAGGCTGTGGTTCTCGATGTGGACGTCGAAAAGGAGCGCATCTCGCTCGGCATCAAGCAGCTCGGCAAGGATGCGGTCGGTGACGCCGCTGCTTCCGGCGATCTGCGCAAGAACGCCGTCGTCTCGTGCGAAGTCATCGCCATCAACGACGGTGGCATCGAAGTGAAGCTCGTCAACCACGAAGACCTCACCTCGTTCATCCGCCGTGCCGACCTGTCGCGTGACCGCGACGAACAGCGTCCGGAGCGTTTCTCCGTTGGTCAGGTTGTCGACGCCCGCGTCACCAACTTCTCCAAGAAGGACCGCAAGGTCATGCTGTCGATCAAGGCGCTTGAAATCGCTGAAGAGAAGGAAGCCGTCGCACAGTTCGGTTCGTCCGACTCGGGCGCTTCGCTCGGCGACATCCTGGGCGCTGCCCTGAAGAACCGCTCGGGCGAATAAGCCTTAGCCTTCGAACAAAGAAGCCCGCGGAAAGCGATTTCCGTGGGCTTTTTTCTTGTCTGGATCTACCGGCGGGTCCCGCTAGAGCGTTTCCGCACTTCTCCGAGTCGCAGAAACGCACTATCTCTTTGTTTTTACGCATTTCCGGACAGAAAACCGTTTCACACTTTCCTGGAGATGCTCTATCCGAGCCCTCCCATGCGTTGGTAGAGATCGTAGGCATCCGCGGTCTCTATCTCACCCTCTTTGCCTGCGGCCTCGGGTTCGGCGGCCTGATGCGCGTTCTCGTGCTCCTGGTCATCATCATCGTTTTCGTCGCGTTCGTCGCACTGTTCGTCATTGGCGAAGGACGCGTGCTCGTCGTCCATCGTCTTGTTCCTCCGCCCGTCCTCGGTTTTTGCCGGCAGATAGGGGATCATCGCGAAGGGGATGGCATCTCTTGCCAGGGCGGTTTCCGGCTGCCGCAGTGCGTAGGCTTCGCGCCCGCTTTCCTCGACGACGGAAGGATGGGGAAATGCCGGTCGGCTCGATGCCTTCTCCTCCGGGAGCGGCGCACTCCAGCGGTCGGCGTCAAGTCCAAGCGATTCGGTCTGCTCGGCTAAGCCACCGGCGAGCAGGGTCTCGACATCGTCAGCCGTCTGAAGCTGGGCGAACAACGCTTCGGCACCCATATCAGCCGTCTCGCCTGCCAGCGCGGCAAAAAGCGTTTCCGGTGCCGTGTCCGCGGATCCTTCAGGCAGCGGCAGACTGGCTTCGACCAGTGCTCTCAGCGTCTCGACCAGTGTCTTTTCGGGCTGCGATGTTTCCGATTCCAATGCCGCGGCTTGACCCTCGGGGACAGGCGCAAAGGATCGCTCCTCTGGTTCTGGATGAAGTTCCCATTCACCCAGATCGTGACCCTTGAAACCCTGGACCTCGCTGCGATTTTGATGTGGTTTGTCGGCGGGCTGGACGGTTGCCGCCCGAACGTCCGGTTCAGCGGCATAACGATCCGTCAGAGCAGCCTCCGCCGTCTGCGGCGTGAGCCCCTCCTTGTCACCGGTGGTGGACGTTTTAACCGTCTCAGGTACCTCGATCGATTCTGGCTGCTCCAAAATATCAAGCCTCAGCTCTTGCTCCAGGTCGATCTTTATCTGGCGATCTATATCGCCGACGGCGATGGCCGCCACCAGCGACAGTGCCTGCGAATCGGCGGCGAGAAAGGCGGCAACGGCGCGCAGCAAGGGGATTGTCTCGGAATTCGTTTTGGCTGGCTGTAGCGGCTGAGCGCCTGCAGCAGCCGTGTCGTTGCCGCGACGTGTTCGAGCCGGCTGTTCGCTCCGGCGGTTCTCCAGGAGGACGCCCGGCTCGCTTTCGCTTTCGTCCGCAACGACAACCGGCACCATGATCTCTTCTTCGTCGCCAAAGGCCTTCTTCAGGGCCGCTTGCAGCAGGCCGCGATCGGTGACAGTCGCCGCAAGCAGCGGCTGCGCCATCGACCACGGCGTCGGGCGGCTCGGCAGGCTCCCTTGTCCTTGCGGTACGGCGAGCACTGCCGCCGGTCTTCCATCAGGTTGGCTGGCCACCGGCCGCACAACCGCAGTTGAGAAAAATTTCTCCGGCAGACGTGGTGCGTCGATGATCGCCGCGCCCTTCAGCGCTTCGGCAAGAATCCGGAGTGAGATAGCGAGATCACGCTGTCCGAGCTGCTTTTCCAGGGCGAGTCGCGCCGGTGGCGGAAGCGTTTCGAGAAAGACGGCAAGTCGTTTGGTAAAATCGCGCAGGCTTTCCTGCGGCAGCGGCGGGAATTTCAGGACTTTTGCCAGGGTATCCAACAGCCGGATCAGTGCCTCCTTCGGCAGCGGTTCGCTGCCGATGAGATGGCGGTTCAGCGTCTCCAGGATCTTGAGCACTGCTTCCGACTGGTTTCCGGAGATTCTGAGCGGCACGACCAGCGGCTGCGTCTTTGGGGCCGTGGTCTCCACCACGGCTGCCGCCTGCGCGGTTACTGCCGATGTCTTGACTGTGAGAATGGGCGTCAGCATCGCAATCTCCGTCAGGTTCGGGTTGAGGCCAAAAGAATCGTGTCTGTTGCCGCGCACCGGCCATTGAGCCGGATGAGATCAAGCGGATGTCGAAGGATTAGGGGCGCTTCATGCGCATGCCCGACGGCTCGTTCACGGCCAGACCAGACTGCGGTGGCGGCTGCGGAACCACGAATGGCCGAGCATTTCATAGATAGATGTTAGGCGAGAATGGTTGACAAAATATTAACCATACTGCGCAACCCGAGGAGAACTCAGCCGGGCCGCGGCCGCCTTTGCGCTTGCCGCCTTTTGCCCTGTCGCGTACATCTTTGCCGCTGCTCGCGGTTGATCGCGCGGGGGACTTGGAATTGCTTTCGGGGGGAATGATGAATCCGGCCAATCTGATCCTCAATACCGACAGCTACAAGTTCAGCCACTTCCTGCAGTATCCACCCGGCACCAAGGCAATTTCTGCCTATATCGAGACACGCGGCCATCAGGATCAGGCCGATGTGCTGTTCTTCGGCCTGCAGATGTTTTTGAAGGAATATCTCGGCAAGCCGGTGACACGCGCCGATATCGACGAAGCGGAGGCGATCGTCACGGCACACGGCCTGCCGTTCAATCGCGCCGGCTGGACCCGCATCGTCGACCAGTTCGGTGGGTATCTGCCGCTGGAGATCCGGGCTCTGCCGGAGGGCACGCTGTTGCGTCGCGGCGTGCCGATGGTGCAGGTGGTCAATACCGATCCGGAATGCTTCTGGCTGACGTCCTATATCGAGACCGCGTTGCTGCGCGCCGTCTGGTACCCGTCCTCCGTCGCCAGCAATGCCCGCAAGGTCAAGCAGATCATCCGGCCGATGCTTGAAAAGACCTGCGATGACCCGGAAGCCGTCCTCCCCTTCCGACTGCACGATTTTGGTGCCCGCGGCGTCGGCGCTTTCGAGCAGGCGGGTATCGGCGGGGTCGCACATCTCGTCAACTTCATGGGAACCGATACCGTTACCGGCGTGCTCTATGCGCGGCGCTATTACGGCGCCGAGATGGCCGGTTTCTCGATCCCGGCTTCCGAACACTCGACGATGACCGCCTGGGGCGTCGAGCGCGAGGCGGAAGCCTATTCCAACATGATCGACCGCTTCGCCGGCGGCGGCATGTTCGCGGTTGTCTCCGACAGTTACGATATCAACTATGCGGTCTCGGAAATCTGGGGCGAGCAATTGCGCGAGAGGGTCAGGACCAGCGGCGGCACGCTGGTCATCCGCCCCGACAGCGGTGATCCCATCGAAACGCCCGTCCACGTCGTCAAGCAGCTGGATTATCATTTCGGTTCGACGCTGAACGCCAAGGGTTACAAGGTCCTCGACACGTCCGTGCGCGTCATCCAGGGCGACGGCATTTCCACTGCGGATATCAGCCAGATCCTCGGGCGGCTCGAGGCTTTCGGCTTCTCTGCCGAGAATATAGCCTTCGGCATGGGCGGCGGCCTGCTGCAGAAGGTCAATCGTGACACTTATTCCTTCGCCATGAAGACCAATGCGCGGCTGGATGAATCCGGCAGATGGCACGATGTCTTCAAGCGCCCTGCCACGATGAACGTCAAGGCCTCCAAGGCCGGCCGCCAGGCAGTGGTCAGCGGTCTCGGCGGGCTGGAAGCGGCGCGCCTGGATGAGCTCAAGGATCGTCGCAACCATCTGGAGCCGGTCTGGAGGGATGGCGAGCTTCTGCGGGACTGGCGCTTCGAGGAAATTCGCGAACGCGCCAAATAGGCGCTTGCAGCCTGACCGATCCCGTTCCATCCTTGCTTCGATCACTGCTGCAGCGAGCTTTGCACGTCTGAACAGACGCGCGGCGCTGTATTGGAGCCCAGCGCATGACCCTCCGCCCGCCCCAGTCCCTGTCGCCGTCCTTCACAAGAGGTTCCGGCCTCAATCTCCTGGAATACGAACTGATGTCCGAGCGGGCCGATGCGCTTGGCCGCAACGGCTTGAAGGTGGAAAAGGCGATCGCGGCGCTGAGCGTGCTTGACGATGCAGCAACGACACCGGAGCGGCGCGAGCAACTGCTGAACGACGCCGCGGATGCCGTCTGGGCGTTCTTCATCCAGCGGGAGATCTGCGGCCTGCGCTCGAACCGCGATGCCGTCCAGCGCTACGGCATTCCCAAGCAAGTGATGGCGCGGCTCGGGATCATCCGCAGGGCCTGATCAGGCGGCGTCTTCCTTCGCGAGCAATTCGTAGATGCCGTTCTCATCGACGGTGACGGCAAGAATGCCCTGCTCGGCATCCTCTTCGCGCTGTTCGTCGTCGGCCTGGCCGGCGCGGGCGAGCATGATCGCCTGATCCTTGTCGCTCGGCGCCTCGCGCGCCACTTCGGCTGCATCCGTGCCGTCCTGCGCCGACGTTGTCGCGTTGATGCTTTCGATCGAAGCCTGCGTTTCGGCAATCTCCGCGCCGGCCGCAAGCACCTGGATGGTCTGGATCGCGATGGCGTCCGCGCTTTGTCCGCTTTCATCAAGCCCCGGCTTCTTTCCGGTTTCTCCCTTGAGGATAGCCTCGTGGCCCTTTCGGAGGGCCTCGTGCAGGTCCTCCACGTCCTCGAGCTTCTCGCCGGCCTCAAGCGCGCGAATGGACTCTTCGCGCTCCTTGCGGGTCTCGGCGTCCTCGATCTTGGTCGGGTCCTTTTCCAGCCGGTCTTCCTTCAGTTCCTCCAGTGTCTTCGGATCGGCGGCCTCTTTAAGACGCTGCAGTACCTTGCCGACATCGGCGGTGAGGAACTTTTCCTCGGTCGCCCTGTCGTCGAGAGCGGTCTTTATCTTCTGAGCCGCGTTGCCATAAGGGTGCTTGAGCGCCTCGATCATCTCCTGCGCCGTGATGCCCAGATCCTGAAGGCCGCTCTTGGCTTCCACCTCGGCAACGCTGGAGGGCAGGCCGGCGCGGGCACTGGTTAGCGCCGCCCGCATGCGAAGCGTGTAGTTTTCGTCCGTTTCGCCTTCGGCCTGTTCAAGGCCGTTGCGGGTCACGAACCGCGTCAGGAGCCCGGTCGTCCCCGTTGGGTTCTCGTCGGTGCCATTGATGACTTTCGCCAAGTCCTCCACCGACACGCCGAAGGTTGCGAGGCCGACGACTGTCGGCTCCCCGTCCACATCCTTCTTGGCGACCAGTTCGGTCATCGCCAGTGCGTCCTCGAGGCGGCTTCCGTAGTCCATATCGGATTCGTCGGTGCCCTGGGCGACGCCCATGACAGCCGAGAAGCGCGCGGCCAGCGTCGCCATCGGGTTTTCGTCGCGCTTCAGGGCGCCGAAAAAATGCTCGTTGATCCTGGCGTTGGCGGCCTGCGAGACCGCGTCTGATTCGACCCGGGCCTTGAGGACCTTGTCCTCGTCCGGCTTGCCCTTCGCCTTTTCCTCTTCCTCCAGACGGCGCTTCTCGATGTCATCGACGATCGATTGCACCATCGAGGTGACGAGGGTGATGGAGGCCTGTTGGCTGAGGGGCAGCATCATCGGGTGTCGGTCCATGATCGTCTCGGCTGTGCCCCGACAATAGGGCGCAACCGTTAACCCGGCCTTAACCGCGATTGCAAGGTCTTGAGGCCTCCGCTCAGCTATGGGCGAAAATGTCTGTCTCCTCCCAACCGATCAGGTCGAGCTTGGCGCGGGTCGGCAGGAAGGCGAAGCAGGCGTCGGCGTGTTCCATCCGGCCGTCGCGGATCAACCGCGCCGTCAGCTTGTCGCGCAGCGCATGCAGGTGGAGCACGTCGGAGGCCGCATATTCCAGCTGCGCCGGCGACAGCGTTTCGGCCGCCCAGTCGGACGACTGCTGCTGCTTGGAAATATCGACGTCGAGCAGTTCCTTCAGATTGTCCTTCAACCCGTGGCGGTCGGTGTAGGTCCGTGTCAGCCGAGAGGCGATCTTGGTGCAGAACACCGGCGTCGCCGTGACCCCGAAGGTGTGGAACAGCACGGCGATGTCGAAGCGGCCGTAATGGAAGATCTTCTGGCGGATCGGGTCTTCCAGCATCGCGACGAGGTTCGGCGCTTGCCTCTGGCCCTTGGCGATCTGGATCACGTCGGCGGTGCCGTCGCCCGGCGAAAGCTGTACGACGCAAAGCCGGTCGCGGCGCGGAATGAGGCCGAGCGTTTCGGTGTCGATGGCGATCGCCCCCTTGTAGCGGGCGGCGTCTTCGGCGGAGATGTCGCCTTCGTGAAACCGTATTGTATTTGCCATGGAAATCCCCACATCAGCCGGACAGGGTGTCGCGCATCATTCAAGTCGTTGGGCTATAGCGCAACTTCGCTGCAAACGATACCGTCTCCTTGCGTGCGACCGCCCCGGGTTGCCGCCCCGACATTTGTAGGAAGCTTATGAGAGCGCTTCAGACCTTCGCCTTGTCGCTGTTGCTGGCTGCTGCATCGTTATCGTTCGGTGCAACGGCCTTCGCGGATCCCTTCTGGCAGCCGGTGCAGGCGTTTACCGATCTTCCGGGCGTCAAGTCACCGGGGGCGGTAGAGCGCGAAAACGCGGTCAGATGCCAGCAGGTGCGCGTGCGGCGCAACCCCGGCCTCAACTCAGGCTACGCGACCACCAATTTCTGCCGCCGCGGCACGGGGCCGGTCTTCCAGTCCGGCCGACTGCCGCCATCGATCATACGGCAGCTGCGTGGCTTCACCTACTGACCGCACGGCGGCTTGCAAATCGCATACTGCATAATTCCTTAAATCCGGAATCGTTTTAAGGATCAAATTATGCAGCAGTTTCAAAGTGCTGCAGCGTCCTTCGCGCGTCAGGTTGACGCGCGGCGCTTTAGGCATCAAGACAATTTCGCGCATTGAGGAGGCCGGGCTTTCCGATGCCGGTCTGGGAGACGACATCATGGCTGAAACGCACCGGTCCCTGGTCATCTGCGCGCCGGAGCCGCGCACGCTCGATCTGATCTTTACGCCGCAGGCTCTGGAGCAGCTCAAGGCGAAATACCGGATCGTCGAGGCCGATCCGGAGAATATCGCCGGGTTGGGTGACGACATTCTAGGCGAAGCCCGCTATATCATCGGCCAGCCGCCGCTCAGCGCCGAAACACTGGCACGCATGCCGCAGTTGCGCTGTGTCCTCAATGTCGAAAGCAACCTGATCAACAACATGCCCTATGAGGTGCTGTTTGCCCGCGGCATCCATGTGGTGACGACGGGGCTGGTCTTTGCCGAGCCTGTCGCCGAGCTGGGTCTTGCCATGGCGCTGAATATCGCCCGCGGCATCGTCGATGCGGACGTGGATTTCCGCGAGGGCCGCGAGCTCTGGGGCGGCGAGGGCAACACGAAGGTGCGGCTTCTCTCCGGTGCTGATGTCGGTATCGTCGGCTTCGGCGATCTCGGCAAGGCGCTGAACCGGCTTCTCACCGGCTTCCGCACCACGACCCGCGTCTACGATCCGTGGATGCCGGCCTCGATCCTGATCGATCACGGCGTCAGGCCGTCAAGCCTCGAGGAAGTGCTGACTAAGAGCGATTTCATCTTCGTCGTCGCGGCGGTGACCAGCGAGAACCAGCACTTCCTCGGCGCCGACGCCTTTGCCAGCATGCGGCCCGGAGCCGGCTTCATCCTGCTCAGCCGGGCCAATGTGGTTGATTTCGATGCGCTGATGGCGGCGGTCGAGAGCGGCCATATCGTTGCGGCAAGCGACGTTTATCCCGAGGAGCCGTTGCCGCTCGATCATCCTGTTAGAACCCTCAAGGGGTTCCTGCGCTCAGCCCATCGGGCGGGAGCGCTCGACAGCGCCTTCAAGAGGATGGGCGAGATGGTGCTTGAGGACATGGACCTCATGGACCGCAACCTGCCGCCAATGCGCTGCAAGCGGGCGGAGCGCGAAACGGTGTCGCGCATGCGCTCCAAACCCGTCAGCGTCAACTGATGGCCGTCGCCCGCGAAGCCGCTGGCGATAAGACCTCAAAAGTCTCTTTCAAAGAACACGGCCAGACAATGCTGGGCCGTCGTGTGAGCGAAGAGTCTACCGCAGTTGGACAAGGCGGGGAAAGTGAGCGGACGAGCAGGTGCGTATGCAGCGATCAACGCGGCAATTCCTGATCGCGCTATAAATCGGGGCATATCGGACGCGCTTTAGTGCGCGCGAGCCAGGCTTT
>UCOA01000143.1 GCA_900474095.1 Hyphomicrobiales bacterium
TACCAAAGCGATATGCCGGGCTTCGGGAATATCATGAGCGACGAAGAAATCCGCGCCGTGCTCGCTTTCATCAAAAGCACTTGGCCAGAGCAGGAGCGCGAGCATCAGGCGGAGATGAGCCGTCGTGAACGGGAAACAGCTCTATGACGGAGGGCGTGAGCCACTCGGATCATCGTCACTTCGGCTAATCGATGTTCTGTCCTTTGGTCTGGCTTCTCTGCCCAACCCACGTTTCTGGCAGGAACTGCAGTGCTTCGGTGGTCCGTTGAAAACGACCACCTGAGGATATGTCCCTTCTATTGGTCTTGACCGGCGGTTTAGAAAAACGGGCACCTACCTACGTCAAGTGCCACATTTTCATTTGTACCCCTATGACTTTAGAGGTCTGAACCGACAATCTTATCCTGACTCTACTGGTTGCATCGCACAGCTATCGTTTTTTCCTGTGCTTTGATCGCCGCCGACTTTCCTGCACTCCAGGTAACAAGCAATCTTCGGCGAGGAAAAACTAGGTTGCTTCTCAGTTCGGCGGCCAGTCCATAGAGGCACCAAGTGCCACTACCAGCTGCAGGAATGCAATTGCGAAAATCGAGGTGAAGAGCACCTTATCTCGCGCTTTATTCGAAGACCGTCGCACCGGGCTTTTCTAGCACAAGGCGTATGTCCGCAAACCCCCGCAATCTTGGACCGTAGTTCTCCGGCAGGTCGCGCCAAGGGGCACCTGAACGCAGGACCCAAAAGATGCCATTGAGCACGCGACGGTCATTTACGCGCCGAACGCCGCGCGGCTTGCTCGGCAGCAACGGTCTGATGGCGGTCCATTCGCAATCGCTGAGTTCGTAGCGCATGATTCGAAGCTCCGGTTTTGGAGATTGAATCACGTCTCGGGCAGCGCCATCAACCCGCCAAGATTTATAGCCTTGCCGCTAATGCTTTGAATTTACTTTTCGGCGGCATAGCGGACTTGGCCGGACTTGCCACTGGCTCGACCCGGTCGCGAATCACCCCTAGCAGACATGACGCGTAGCAGCCTGACTTCGCTCTGGGACCGCTGGCGCGGCAGTGCTATAGTGTCATCAACCAGGCTCTGCAAGGGAGCCCAGGTGACCAACTGGGGCACTATCGAGTGGTGGAGAACTCCGTTCAGCGCCGTCTGGCTGCCATCCTTGCAGCCGATGTAGTCGGTTACAGTCGCCTCATGGGCGTGGACGAGGACGGCACTCTGACGGTCGTGCGGAACCTCCGCGCCGAAGTGATCCAAACTAGGATCGCCGAGCACCAAGGCCGGCTGTTTAAGTCTATGGGGGATGGCTTTCTCGCGGAATTCCCCAGCGTCGTGAAGGCCGTGGCCTGCGCAGTTGCATTACAGAAGGATATGGCAGCACGGAACGCAGAGCTGCCAGAGGACCGAGCCATCCAACTCCGCATTGGCGTCAACTTGGGGGATGTGATTGCTGAGGATGGCGATGTTTTCGGTGAAGGCGTGAACGTCGCTGCGCGGATCGAGGGACTTGCCCCGGCCGGCGGCATTGCAGTCACCGGCATGGTTCATGACAACGTAGGAAGTCGCCTTGATCTCTCGTTTGAAGACATGGGTGAGCAGCAACTCAAGAATATCGCCCAGCCGGTCCGGGTCTATCGTCTGGGAGCTCCCTCAGGAACATCGGTGCGACCAACAGCGGTAGAACGAATAAAACCGTCCATAGCAGTACTGCCATTTACCAACATGAGTGGTGATCCCGGGCAACAGTACATTTCCGATGGGATCACCGAGGATATCATTACCGAACTCGCCCGCTTTCGCGGCCTATCCGTAGTAGCCCGCCACGCGTCGTTTCATTTTGCCAACAGAGGAAAAAGTCATATCGAAGTAGCGCGGGAACTGGGCGTTGCCTATGTAGTTGAGGGTAGTCTACGCAAATTGGGCGACCGAATACGCATCACAGCCCAATTGGTCGATGCCAGAACCGGCAATCACGTCTGGGCCGACCGCTACGATCGCGATGCGCAGGATATCTTCGCTATCCAGGACCTTGTTGTGGCCGCAATCGTAACAATGCTGGAGGGCCGTATGTACGCTGCAGAAGCAGCAAAAGCCCGTGCAAAACCAACTACTAGCTGGTCGGCTTATGACTGTCTGTTACAAGGCCGCGATCTATGTGACCATCAGCGTGATGCCGAAGCCGTACCCCTACTTGAGCGCGCAATTGCCGTCGATCCGCATTTTGCACTTGCTCATGCCTGGCTGGCGATAGCTCTTACCATGAGCAATGTCATTCTGCTCGATGACGATCAGATGGCCAAGGCTGAGAGCGCTTCGAAACAAGCGCTGGAACTAGATGCCAACGACGCCACATCTCATTGGGCAAGAGCGCTCTACTACCTTTGGACAGGCGACCATGACCGTTCACGCTTCCATTTTGACAGGGCGCTGACACTCAATCCGGCCGATATACAGATTAAGGGCGACTACGCGAACTGGCAGCGCGCCAGTGGCAGGCCGGCCGATGCGTTGGCCACAATCGATGCCGCCATAGGCTTGGGTCCCTTCGTGCCCGATTGGTTTGCAGCGGTTCGCGGCCTGACGCTCTTTGACCTCGCTCGATATGCTGACGCAGTCGAAGCGCTCGAGAGTGTCCCTGTACAACGCTCCAGTGGCTTCTTGTACCTAGCCGCCGCGCGCGCGCAATTAGGCGACTTAACTGGTGCAAGTGAGGTGATCGCCAAGGTGAAGCTGGTGAAACCGGATTTATCGCTTCGGAATGTGATCCAGGTACTGCACTACGCACGCCCTGAAGCTCAGCAACACCTGATTGATGCCCTGCGGAAGGCGGGGCTGCCGGAGCAGTATGTGAGCCCCTTACGGGCAAGTTGAGTTAACTTCTGCTTGTGGCCCATTGCTTCTTTTAGCTGCGCTGCAAACGTTGGTCGCTTTCGGTGCATAGCGGACGTCGGCAACTCGTCCGCCCGGCTGATTTGTGGGTTCACGGCCTAGTCTCTTTTACTTCACCAGCAAGGGCCACCAAAACCAAGCGGCTCCGGCGTTCAGCAAACACGCGGCAAAGCACGAGGACACGGTCGGTCGTTGGAAGGCGAGGGCAGCGGATGCCACTGCGAGAGCGGAGACAAGATAGGTCATCGAAGCGTAGTCCCGGAGATCAAGGCGTCGGTTCCGAACCGCGGGCATTTTTTATCATTACCTCGATCTTTGAATCGATCACGATCCGCAAATCTCGAATCATCCCAGCGGCCTCCAACAAAGCCTCTCGGACCTCCTGATTGGGCCGGCGATCGACCGCCGCTGCAACCGTACTGATATCGATCAAAGTATCGGCCGCAGTCGTGCTGGGCGGAATTCCGATGGCGTCGCGCATGTCGCGAATGGTGAAGATCGCGCGCTGCAATAATCGACGCTTTTCCACGGGCGCCAGTTTGTTGACCTCATTGGCGGCTCGGAACAGTTCTGCAATAAAGTCGGTTGTCGCGGTCATCTGCCGATGATTTTCCGAAGGTCAATCGAAGTCAAGAAGACGAGTTTATCGGAGCGAAGCCGAAGATTTGTGACAATAGCGAGCGCCATGAGCCAGTGGTGGTACCCCTCGCGACTGATGTCCCTGGCGACGGCGCGCCATGGCCGGATCGAGGACAGGGCCTTAAGGCATATCTCCAGGCGGTCCCCAGCCGAAGAAGGCTGGAAAATTCAGCATATGCCAGATGTTCCGGCGTTTTTGCGAAGGCACACAAATGCGCGTTGCCGGGCGCAGTACGCGTTGATCGAAACCAGTTTGGCTCGACAAACTCCAGAAAACCGCACGGCCCACTGCCTGCGGCGATCGGGGAGGACAAGCTGTTGGAATAGAATCCTGATGAAGACGAGACTGAGCGACCGCTGCCGCGGTCGCCAGCGCGCAACGGAGGGGAAGAAGCCGAGGGTAGGGGGTTGGGCGGCGTCCTTTTTCCCCCGCTGAGGAAGGCATCGCCCCACCCTCGTTGTTGAAGTCGGCCGTCGAATTCGAGGGCGGCGGGTCTGGATCGACAAGTCCCAGCAAGCTCTTGGCGAAGCCATTGGCGTGACGTTTCAGCAAGTGCAAAAATACGAGAAGGGCACCAACCGAGTTGGGTTTGGGGCAAGCCGGCTGCAGCAGATAGCGACCCGCACTGAAGGTGCAGCCTTCATACTTCTTCGAGGACATGCCTAAAGAAGCCAGCGCCAGCGACCAAAGCAGCGACAGCGCTGGAAATCAGTCCCGAAATTCCGGAGTTATTGGAATTTTAGCACGCAACCACGGCTCTGCTTTGATCCGCGATTTCAGCCGAATCGCGGACGACAAGGTTCGAACAAAGATTGTAAGCCTTGTGAAGGCTCTCGCCGTCCAGGAGCAGCGATAAGGCCGATGCTGCATTTCGGCAGATCCGGCGGCGTAAGGCGAGGAACTTGCGATTCTCATGGCTGGCGCCCTCGGCGAGATTCTTAGTCCTGCTCCAGTGATGTGCAGATCCTGCTTTCTCCAAATGCCCTGGTGAAAACAGGCAAAGAGGGCTGGCTTTGACACATGAAAGTCCATTCCTTTCACTTTTGTATAAACAGACGTCGGAAGGATTGAGCTGCGACGATCGCACCTTTGCATCACTGAGGGGCGACTTTCCCTGCCTTGACGGGCAATTAACTTGAGACAGGGGGAATTTTTGCCGGTATAGACGGTTGCATAGCCATGAACATTGACCCGGAAACGTTGCGATGCGCCCTCGCGTGGCGAGCTTCTCGCTCCGTGACATTTCGGGGATCAAGCTTGCTGCCGTTCCGCGGGCACTGGGGCTTGCGGAGATAATCGCTCAACCACTGGAGACATTTCGATGAGGAGAAGCGTATTGAATGCCGTCGGGCAGCCGCTTTATTACAGCGGAGCTTCGACGGCGTGGTTGTCCGCAACCGGTTCCGGCCCGACCCTTTATGGCACGCCCGGCAACGATTCGATGTATGGGGACAGCTCCGTCAACGTAACGATGATCGGCGGCAAGGGCGACGACATCTATTACCTTTATTCGGGAATCAACCGAGCCTACGAGGCAGCCGGCGAAGGCGTGGACACGATAAGTACATGGATGAGTTACACGCTGCCGGCGAACTTCGAGAACCTCACCGTCACCGGCAACGGCCGGTTCGCATTCGGCAATGATGCTGACAACATCATCAAGGGCGGCTCGGGAAGCCAGACCCTTGACGGCGATGGCGGCAACGATGTCCTGATCGGAGCGGGTGGTGCCGACACCTTCGTCTTCGCGCGCGGCAACGGAAGCGACCTCATCACCGATTTCAACTTCGACGACACGGTTCGTCTGGATGGCTACGGATTTACCTCGTTCCAGCAGATTCTGGCCAGTGTGAGCCAGGAGGGTTCGAATTTGCGGCTCGCACTCGCAGACGGCGAGAGCCTCGTGTTCGCCAATACCACTGCGGATCAGTTGCAGGCGCATCAGTTCAGGCTGAGTCTTGATCGCTCAGTGCTGACGCAGACTTTTTCTGACGACTTCAACACGCTTCAGCTTCGAAGCGGCGAGAGCGGCGTCTGGGATCCGAAATTCTGGTGGGCGCCGGAGAAGGGAAGCACGCTTTCCGGAAACGGCGAGCTGCAATGGTATATCAATCCGAGCTACCAGCCGACTGCTTCGGCCAATCCTTTCTCGGTCAATAACGGCATTCTGACGATTACGGCCAAGCCGGCGTCGGAGGCAATTCAGGCCGAGATCAACGGCTACGACTACACGTCCGGAATCCTGACGACACACTCGTCCTTTTCCCAGACCTATGGCTATTTCGAGATCCGCGCCGATATGCCGGACGACCAGGGCGCATGGCCGGCCTTCTGGCTTCTTCCCGCCGACGGCTCCTGGCCGCCGGAGATCGACGTCGTGGAAATGCGCGGCCAGGATCCGAACACCATCATTGCCACCGTCCATTCCAGCGAAACCGGGTCGCAGACCAGCATTGCGAGCGCCGTGAAGGTTGCCGACGCGAGCGGGTTTCACAAGTTCGGCGTGCTTTGGACGGAGGAAGAGATCGTCTGGTATTTCGATGACGCAGCGATCGCGCGCGCCGACACCCCCTCGGACATGCACGAGCCCATGTATATGCTCGTCAACCTGGCGGTCGGAGGAATCGCTGGTACTCCGAGCGACGGCCTCGTCGACGGATCCGAGATGAAGATCGATTACATCAAGGCCTATTCGCTCGACGCCGATTGGCAGATTTGAGATCTGGGTCGATGGCCGGCAGCGCTCAGGCTGCCGGCCATTCCGTTCGAAACCCCAGCTTTGAGAAAAACGCGGCCGTCTCCGACCCACTCTGGAGCGCCAGCGCATTCGTCGCGAGTTCGCTTACGGCGGCAGGGTGCTGTCAGAGAATGAGCGATGAGGCAGGCTCGAGGCACACTAGGAATCGGTGCATCACGAGCACTGCGAGCATCCTGGCTGCAAAAGGGGCATCTTCGGCTTCGCCGCCGGAAGGCCGAACTGTTTAACAGGTATGTTATTATTCCTTTAAATTCAATGGTTTAGTTCCATAATGTTGATTATCCCACACAAAATTGTAGCCGCAAAGTTGAAGTG
>UCOA01000092.1 GCA_900474095.1 Hyphomicrobiales bacterium
GCAGTGTGGTGATCTACTAGGAGTACGCCGATAGTTTTCCGCGATCCGCTCAGGGGCGCGGAAGCTATGGGAACGGCGACGTGTGCCGCTCGCTCGAGCGGCCATAACGCCGGCCGGCAGCGCAATGAAACCGACAGGCAATTCGATCGCACGGCCATGACAGCGAAGATCCGGGTATAGCGGCTATGTCGGAAGAAACACCTCGCAGCAGCACCATTTACGTCGATGCCGACGCATGCCCGGTCAAGTCGGAAATCCTCAAGGTTGCCGAGCGCCATAGCCTGCCCGTTGTCCTCGTCGCCAACTCGGGCCTGCGGCCATCCCGCGACCCGATGGTGCGCAATGTCATCGTCTCGGCCGGTTTCGACGCAGCCGACGACTGGATCGCTGAACGGGCCGGTGAAGGCGATATCGTCGTCACGGCTGACGTACCGCTTGCCGGCCGCTGTGTTGCTGCCGGCGCGCAGGTGACCGGGCCGACCGGCCGGATTTTCGACAAGGCCAATATCGGCATGGCGACAGCGATGCGCGATCTCGGCGCTCACCTGCGCGAAACCGGCGAAAGCAAGGGCTACAACGCCGCCTTCTCGCCCCGTGATCGCTCCGCTTTTCTCGAAACGCTCGATCGGCTTTGCCGACGTGTCAAACAGCGCTAGTGATGCAAAAAAAGCGCCGGGAGCGTTCATGAGCAAGACTGACAGGAAGATCGCCCATCGCCGCCATGCGCCGTTCTATGCGGGCGGCATTTGCGCAGTCATCACGGCTGTTGTTTGTCTGCTTGTCGCACCAAAATTCGCGGTGGTTCTGTCGGCAGTCGTCTTCTTTTCGATCTATCTGGCTCTCATCGCTCGAAGTCTGCCGAAATTGACGGGAGCCCATCTGAAACGCAACGCTGCCGGGACCGACCAGCCCGCGATCGTCATTTTTGCTGTCACGCTCATCGCCGCCGGCGTTTCGATCGTTTCACTGTTCCAGGTGCTGAATGCCGGCGGCGCCGAGACTGTGGTTGAACTTATACTCGCATTTGCCTCGGTCGCGCTTGGCTGGCTGACCATCCACACGATGGCGGCGATGCACTACGCGCATCGCTATTGGAGTCCGGAAATGGGGGATGACGCGGGCGACGGCCGCGGTCTCGATTTTCCAGGTACGGCAGAACCCGGGGCCTACGACTTCCTCTACTTCGCGTTCGTCATCGGCATGACGGCACAGACCTCGGATATCGTCATTTCCTCGACTGCCATGCGAAAGATCAATCTCGGGCACGCGGTGGTATCCTTCTTCTTCAACACGGTGCTGGTGGCGGCTGCGGTCAACGCAGTGGTCTCGCTGGCATAGCGGCACAATCAGCTTCAAAGGAGCACAGCTTGAAAGTCCTTTCGCAGAATACTGCCTTTGGCGGCATGCAGGGCGTCTTTTCGCACGTCTCGCAGGCCTGCAAGACCGAAATGACCTTCGCGGTTTACGTCCCCCCGCAGGCGATCTCAGCTCCCTGTCCGGTCCTCTGGTATCTCTCCGGCCTCACCTGCACCCATGCAAACGTGATGGAAAAGGGCGAGTATCGCCGCATGGCAGCCGAACTTGGCCTGATCATCGTCTGCCCGGATACGAGCCCGCGCGGCAACGACGTTCCGGACGAGCTGACCAACTGGCAGATGGGCAAGGGAGCCGGCTTCTATCTCGATGCGACAGAGACGCCCTGGGCCGAGAACTACCGGATGTACACTTACATCACCCAGGAACTGCCCGCTTTCATCAGCCAGCATTTCCGAGTCGACATGGGCCGCCAGGGCATCTTCGGTCATTCGATGGGCGGTCATGGGGCCATGACGATCGCGCTGAAGGACCCTCAGCGCTTCAAGAGCTGCTCGGCCTTCGCGCCGATCGTCGCGCCCTCAACGGCTGACTGGTCAGTCGGAGCCTTCGAAAAATACCTCGGCGAGGACAAGGCCATCTGGCGGCAATATGACGCCTGCGCACTGGTGAAGGACGGCGCCCGTTTTCCGGAGTTCCTCATCGATCAGGGCAAGGCCGACAATTTCCTGGAAAACGGCTTGCGCCCCTGGCTGTTCGAGGACGCTATCAAGGGCACCGGCATCGATCTGACGCTTCGGATGCATGAGCGTTACGACCACTCCTACTATTTCATTTCGTCGTTCATGGACGATCATCTGAAGTGGCACGCCGAGCGGCTGGCCTGAGCTTTGGCCAGCGGTACATAGCCGCGCCATGCCACATGGCGCGGCTATCGTAATTCATTCACGATGCCTATTGGAAACGGGGCGGAGCCGCGGTCTCGATGATCCGAATACTCGAATTGCTCTGACCATGATGGCCTTCCATGTCGACGACGACGTGCCAGTGGCCGGATTGCGGGATGGTCAGCCGGAGTGGCGACTTCCGCGCCACGCCGCCGACGAACTGGTGCTTCATCGCCTGCTTGTAAAGCGCGAAATTGCTCTCTGTCATCAGCCGGACATTGGCTACGGCGCTCAGCGTGATCTCGATGGTAACGCCGGCGCGCTGTTGCTTGAGATCATAGTGGGTGAAGCTGAATTTCAGTTTCGTCATTCCAGTCTCTTCGAATTGGCCCGGGAACCGATATATTAGGTCTTGCGCGTTAAAGAATGGTTTTGCCCGATCGTCTCAAAGCGGTACGGTTTGTTTCCAAAATCAACGCCGGCTCCTGCAATCAAGCCATCTGCGACGTTGCCTCCTTCCCTGTCCGGCCGGTTTCGGCTATGGCGTTTTTCATGACACATATCCTCCTCGTTGCCGTCGGTGGCGCCTTCGGTTCCGTACTCCGCTATCTTGTCGGGCTCTGGGCATTGCGCGGTTTCGGACCGTCCTTCCCCTGGGGTACGCTGACCGTCAACGTTACGGGATCCTTTCTGATCGGCGTCCTGGCGGAGGTGATCGCGCGCAAATTCGGTGCATCGACCGAGATGCGGGTTTTCCTGATCACCGGCATTCTCGGCGGCTATACGACCTTCTCCGCCTTCTCGCTCGACGCGATCACGCTCCTCGAACGCGGCGAACCAGTCACAGCGGCCATTTATGTGGGTTCCAGCGTGCTTCTTTCGACAATCGCCGTGTTTGCCGGGCTGGCCCTTATGCGCGCAATGGTCTAAAGCGTCCGTCTCAGAGCGCCGCGCGTCCATAACGGACCGGCCTGCTCTGTCATATCGGTTTGCGCAGGATTTCCGGTCGGCACTCTTGTCGAGGCGCGATCGCAATTGGATGCAGGTAAGAACACATCATGGCGGGCATTGAACACAAGCAGGTGGAATCCGACGAGGCCGGCATGCGGCTGGATCGCTGGTTCAAGGTTCACTATCCCGGCCTTGGCTTCGGCCCCCTGCAGAAGCTCCTGCGTTCCGGCCAGGTTCGCGTCGATGGCGGCCGCGTCAAATCGGACACCCGTGTCCAGCCAGGCCAGGTCGTCCGCATCCCGCCGATGGATGTCGATGCCAAGGCGAAGACCGGCCCGATCGCCGGCCGCGACCTGCGTCATGCCTCAGATCACGAGCTCCTGTCGCGCATGCTGCTGCATGAAGACGCCAAGGTCATCGTTCTCAACAAGCCGCCGGGCATCGCCGTCCAGGGCGGCTCCGGCGTCAACCGCCATATCGACGAAATGCTAGAGGCCTGGACCAGCCCGAAGGGCGAAAAACCGCGCCTCGTGCACCGGCTCGACCGCGATACCTCCGGCGTGCTGGTCGTCGCCCGCACCCGTGGCGCCGCGCAGAAACTGACCGCGGCTTTTCGAGAGCGCGACACCAAGAAGACCTACTGGGCACTGGTGAAAGGCGTACCGCGCAAGCGCGAAGAAAAGATCTCCACCTGGCTCGTCAAGGAACAGACGCCGGACGGCGACCGGATGCGGATCGCCAAGCACGGCGAGGACGGCGCCGACCACGCCATTTCCTACTACCGCATCCTCGAACAGGCCGGCCAGAATTTTGCCTGGCTGGAGATGGAGCCCTATACCGGCCGCACCCATCAGCTGCGTGTCCACGCCGCGCATATCGGCCATCCGATCATCGGCGATCCCAAATATTTCGAGGCCGAGCCGAGCTGGTCATTTCCCGGCGGCGTCCAGAACCGCCTGCATCTGCATGCGCGCCACATCGACATTCCGCATCCGGACGGCGGGCGGCTGAAAATCAGCGCCCCCATGCCGCAGCACATGGTCCAGAGTTGGAACCTGATCGGCTTCGACATGGCCAGCGCCGAGGAAGATGCAGACTGATGAAGCTCGTACTGTTCGATTGCGACGGCACGCTGGTCGATAGCGCCGGTCTGATCCACGAGGTCATGGCGCGCACCTTCGAGGACTTCGGCCTTGCACGCGTCTCGCTCGATGCCACCAAAGGCATTATCGGCCTGACGCTCGACATCGCCATCGCGCGCCTGATGCACCAGCCGCATGTCGACGACCGTGCGCTTGCCATGACCGCCCACTACAAGAAGATCTATGGTGGTGTCCGGGCCGAGATGGATTTCCGCGAGCCGCTCTTTCCCGGGATCGCGAGCCTTCTTGCCACGCTTTCGGCACGCGATTCGCTTATTCTGGGTGCCGTAACGGGAAAGTCACGGCGCGGACTTGATCAGATCTGTGCAAGTCACGGTTACGAAAAGACATTCTTCGTTTCTAGGACAGCCGACGACTGCCCGTCGAAGCCGCATCCGGCGATGGTGACGGAGTGCTGCTTTGAGGCCGGTATCGACCCGAAGGACACCATCGTCGTCGGCGACGCGATCTACGACATGCAGATGGCGAAGAGCGCCGGCGCTGCAGCGATCGGTGTTGCCTGGGGATACGCCACTGTGTCGGAGCTTATCGACGCCGGCGCTGATCATATCGCCCAGGCTCCGATCGATATTCTGGAATGGATGGAGACATATCATGCCTGATATTCGCGACGATCTGACGGGCGCGCTCAGCGACCCGGATCCCGTGCGCCGCGCTCAGATACAGATGCTGAAGCCGCTGCCCAAGCGATTCTACACGACTGTCAGCATCGGCCCTGCCGAAGACGGTGGTCACGCGGTGCTGCTCGACGGCCGCACAGTCCGCACGCCCGCAAAACAGCCGCTGACGGTGCCGACGGCGCGCGCCGCTGAGTTGCTGAGCGCCGAATGGGATGCGCAGAAGGAAGTGATCGATCCGGCGACCATGCCCGTCACCCGGCTTGCGAATACTGCAATCGATGGCGTCGTGAAGGATATACGAGGCGTCTTCGACGACATCCTGAATTTCGCCGGGACCGACCTTCTGTGCTACCGCGCCAGCGAGCCGGAAGGGCTGGTGGCCCGGCAGACCGAACGATGGGATCCGGTGATTTCCTGGGCCGCCGAAAAACTCGACGCACGTTTCATCCTTGCTGAAGGTGTGGTTCATCAGACACAGCCGAGTGCGGCGATCGACGCCTATGCCAAGGCGCTGCGCGCCTACGCGACGCCGCTCGGCCTTGCCTGCCTGCACACCATCACCACCCTCACCGGCTCCGCCCTGCTCGCTTTGGCTTTCGCGGAAAAACGGCTTTCCGCCGAAGAAGCATGGGCGCTCGCGCATCTCGATGAAGACTGGCAGATCGAACATTGGGGCACCGACGAGGAAGCCTTCCAGCGCCGCGAACGCCGGTGGCAGGACATGTGGGCGGCGACGGCAACGCTCGACGCGTTGCGCTGAAAGGCACTGCGGCTCAGAACGGCGACCATACCGCCTCAGTCCTGGCGCAGTGTGATCGCGAATCCAATAGACGGGAAAGATTCAGGCTGTCAGCTTCAATCCGGCGATGCCGGCAATGATCAGCGAGATGCAGCCTAGGCGCACTGCGGTCGCCGGTTCGGCGAAAAGCACGATGCCGAGAATGACCGTGCCGACCGTACCGACGCCGGTCCAGACGGCATAGGCCGTGCCGAGCGGCAAGGTTCTGACCGCGATACCGAGCAGAACGACGCTTGCCACCATAGAGGTCGCGGTCAAGACCGTTGGCATCAGCTTGGTAAAGCCGTCGGTGTATTTGAGGCCGATCGCCCAGCCGATTTCGAGAAACCCTGCGAGTAAAAGAATAATCCAGGCCACGATTCAACTCCGTTCAAAGGAGCGAGGCCGTCCTCGCGGATGTTCGGTTATCAAACGATGACTTGAACCCGTGCAGCCGTCTGCATGGGCGATTAATGCCATCTGGGGCCGATTCCGGCAAGAGCCCGGCACGCATGGCTGATCTGTCCTACTGGCCACGCTCTTTCCTGAGCTTTGCCCACCACTCAAGGCGTTTGCGGATATCGCGTTCGAAGCCACGCTCGGGCGGATCGTAGAAAATCTTGCGGCCCATTTTTTCCGGAAAATAGTCCTGGCCCGAAAACGCATCCGGCTCATCATGGTCGTAGCGATAACCATCGCCATAGCCCTCACCCTTCATCAGCTTCGTCGGTGCATTGAGGATGTGCTTCGGCGGCAGCAGCGAGCCGTTCTCCTTTGCCGCTCGCATCGCGGACTTATAGGCGGTGTAGACGGCGTTCGACTTCGGCGCGGTCGCCAGATAGACGCAGGCCTGCGCCAATGCCAGTTCGCCCTCCGGTGAACCGAGATAATCATAGGCATCCTTGGCCGCGTTGCAGATCACCAGCGCCTGCGGATCGGCAAGGCCAATATCCTCCACGGCCATGCGCACCAGCCGCCGTCCCAGATAGAGCGGGTCCTCGCCGGCATCGAACATGCGGCAGAGATAATAGAGCGCCGCGTCAGGGTCCGAGCCGCGCACGGACTTGTGCAGGGCAGAGATCAAGTTGTAGTGGCCGTCCTGCCCCTTGTCATAGACCGGCGCGCGCCGCTGGACGATCTCCTGCACGGCGTTGGCGTCGAACACCTCGTCCTTGCGCGCGGCGCGCCAAACCTCTTCGGCAAGCGTCAGCACGGCCCGCCCGTCGCCGTCGGCCATGCGCACGAGGCTGGCGCGGGCGTCAGCATCGAGCGGTAGCGGCTTTCCCTCGACCTGCTCGGCACGCGCAAGCAGCTCGGCGAGGCTCGCTTCGTCATGCGGCTTGAACGTCAGCACGCGAGCGCGCGACAGAAGAGCCGCGTTGAGCTCGAAGGACGGGTTCTCCGTCGTGGCGCCAACCAGAATGACAGTGCCATCTTCCATGACCGGCAGGAAGCTGTCCTGCTGGGCGCGATTGAAGCGATGGATCTCGTCGACAAACAACAGGGTCTGCCGTCCGGACATGCGCCGCGCACGGGCCGATTCGAACACTCGTTTCAAATCCGCAACGCCGGAGAAAATCGCCGAGATCTGTTCAAAGGCAAGGCCTGCTTCGCCCGAGAGCAGCCGGGCAACCGTCGTCTTGCCCGTTCCCGGTGGGCCCCAGAAAATCATCGATCCGAGCGAGCCAGATGCGATCATGCGGGCGAGAACACCGTCCTCACCCGTCAGGTGTGCCTGACCGGTGACCTCCGCCAAAGTCTTTGGCCGCAGCCGATCCGCAAGCGGTCGTTTTTCGCTCATGCCTGCGGGTTCGGTTGGGGAAAACAGGTCGCTCATCGGAAGAACTGGCGGATACGCTGGCCGTCGCGTTCGATCTCGACGCGCCACAGCGACGGATCCTCCCGGGTGATCGCCTCGAGCGTGGCTGTCTTGTCGATCGGCGTGCCATTGATGGCAAGGACGATATCCTTCGGCTGGAATCCGACACGAGAGGCCGGCGAGCCGCGGTTGATCTGCGTGATCACGACGCCCTGCGAGGAGGCCGGCATGCGCAGTTCATCAGCAAGGCGCGGCGACAGATTGCCGACCACGGCGCCGGCGAAAGGATTGCGCCCCTCGATCAGCCGCTCGTCGCGGGGTGACGTTTCCGGAGCCTCGGCAAGCGTCAAATTGATGTCGTGGCTCTTGCCATTGTCGATCACCGTGATTTTGGCGTCATGGCCGATGCCGACGGTGGTCAGACGGTAACCCAGCGCGTCCGGATGCTCCACCGCAACACCGTTGACGGCAACGATCACCTGGCCCGGCTTGATACCCGCCTTCTCGGCCGGCCCGCCTTCGATTACCGAACTGACCAATGCACCCCTTGCCCGGTCGAGGCCGAGCGCCTCGGCGACCTCCGACGTCACCGGTTCGAAGCTCGCGCCGATGAACGGGCGCGTGAAACTGCCGTTGCCGCCCTCGGCCGAGGCCACGAAGACTTTCACCAGATTGGCGGGAATGGCAAAACCAACTCCGTTGGAGCCGCCACCGCGGGAAAAGATCGCCGTGTTGATACCAATCAGCTGGCCGTTCATGTCGATCAGGGCCCCGCCCGAATTGCCGGGATTGATCGCAGCATCGGTCTGGATGAAGAAGCCGAAATCACCCGACACGATCTGGTTGCGGGCGAGCGCCGAGACAATCCCACTGGTTACCGTCTGGCCAACGCCGAACGGATTGCCGATCGCCAGTACGAGATCACCAACTTCAACCGCATCGGAATCGCCAAACGGGATGGTTTCGAAGGGACCGTCCGACTTTATCTTCAGGACGGCCAGATCCAACCGATCGTCCTTGAGTACGATCGTGCACGCGAACTCCCGGCCATCGGCAAGCGCGACCTTGATGTCGTCGGCGTCCGCGATCACGTGATTGTTTGTCACCACGATACCGTTCTTGCCGACGATGACACCGGAGCCGAGCGACGATTGCTTTTCCGAGCGGTTCGGCATCTGTTGGCCGAAAAACCGCTCGAAGAATGGATCGTCGGCGAACGGCGAGCGACGCTCTACCATCTTTTCCGCATAGACGTTGACCACCGCATTTGCCGTCTGCTTGACCAGCGGCGCGAAGGACAGCTGCATTTCGGTGCGGCTTTGCGGCAGCGCCTTCTGCGTTTCGGCCGGCGCGACGGCGCCAGTCGTTATATTTTCCACGCCATAGGAGGTGTCCGCACGAGGCACGATGAAATGCACAGCAGCGGCAAAGAGCGCCAGCCCGGCCATGGTAGACAGGACAAGAGTACGGGGCGAACGGGTCATGCGGGCATCCTGCCGAAATCGATTGTTGGAAAAGACAGATAGGACGTCAGCGCTAAAAAGCAAAGACGCCGGAAATGCGAAAAACGGCGTCGGGAAGCCCACAACGCAAAACAGCCGGGCTTCGGCCCGGCTGTTTCGTCTTCCGATCAAACGGAAAGCTTATGCGGCGTCTGCAGCTTCTGCTTCGGCAGCAACGCGAGCGATGTCCTTGGCGCCCTTGGCCGAGGTATCGCGATCGACGAATTCAACGACGGCCAGAGCCGCGTTGTCGCCGTGGCGGAAGCCGGCCTTCATGATGCGCAGGTAGCCGCCGTTGCGGGTTGCGTAGCGCGATGCGATGGCATCGAACAGCTTCGAAACGACAGCAACGTCGCGGATCTGCGAGATGGCCTGACGACGGGCATGCAGGTCACCCTTCTTGCCGAGCGTGACGAGCTTCTCGACGATCGGGCGGATTTCCTTTGCCTTCGGCAGGGTGGTGACGATCTGCTCATGTTCGATGAGCGAGGCAGCCATGTTGGCGAACATTGCCTTGCGGTGGCTGGCGGTTCTGTTCAGCTTGCGGCCGGCTTTCTGGTGGCGCATTGCTATTCTCCTTAAATGCAGGTGCCCTTCACTTTATGGGCCTGCCGTTTCCTGGCACATACAGGTTCGAAACCTGCTGTTTGACGGGGAAAGGCAGAGGGTTAACCTGCCTTTTGTTTGATCAATACTGGTCTTCGTAGCGCTTGGCGAGATCTTCGATGTTCTCGGGCGGCCATGCCGGCACTTCCATGCCGAGGTGCAGGCCCATGGAAGCGAGAACTTCCTTGATTTCGTTCAGCGACTTGCGACCAAAGTTCGGAGTGCGAAGCATTTCGGCCTCGGTCTTCTGAATGAGATCGCCGATATAAACGATGTTGTCGTTCTTCAGGCAGTTGGCCGAACGAACGGAGAGTTCCAGTTCGTCGACCTTCTTGAGGAGCGCCGGGTTGAACGCCAGTTCGGTAACGGCTTCTTCTTCGGCTTCCTTCTGCGGCTCGTCGAAATTGACGAAGACGCCGAGCTGATCCTGAAGGATGCGGGCCGCGAAAGCGACTGCATCTTCACCGGTGACGGAACCATCGGTCTCGATCTGCATGGACAGCTTATCGTAGTCGAGAACCTGGCCTTCGCGGGTGTTTTCCACCTTGTAGGACACTTTCTTGACCGGCGAATACAGGCTGTCGACCGGGATGAGGCCGATCGGTGCATCTTCCGAACGGTTGCGGTCTGCAGGCACGTAGCCCTTGCCGTTGTTGACGGTGAACTCCATGCGGATCTCGGCGCCCTCGTCGAGGGTGCAGATCACATGGTTCGGGTTGAGGATTTCGATATCGCCAACCGTCTGGATGTCACCGGCGGTTACAACGCCAGGACCCTGCTTGCGCACGACCATGCGCTTCGAGTCGTCGCCATCCATCTTGATGGCGATTTCCTTGATGTTGAGCACGATGTCCGTCACGTCTTCCCGAACACCCGGGATCGAGGAGAACTCGTGCAGCACGCCGTCGATCTGCACCGCGGTGACCGCAGCGCCGCGAAGCGACGACAGAAGAACGCGGCGAAGCGCGTTGCCGAGGGTGAGACCGAAGCCACGCTCCAGCGGCTCTGCAACAAGGTTAACCTTGGTGCGGCCGGAAGAGGAGAACTCCACCTTGTTCGGCTTGATCAATTCCTGCCAGTTTTTCTGAATCATATGTCTTGCCTTCCGTTCGTTGCCACCATCCAATCGTGGCAACCGAGCCTTGAAGCGCCGGAAGAAGCATGGCCTCCCCCGGCTTGATGAATGTCACTGATCAGACGCGGCGCTTCTTGCGCGGGCGGCAGCCGTTGTGCGGGATTGGCGTCACGTCACGGATCGAGGTGATCATGAAACCCGCAGCCTGCAGGGCGCGCAGAGCCGATTCACGGCCGGAACCCGGACCGCAAACTTCGACTTCCAGCGTCTTCATGCCGTGTTCCTGGGCCTTCTTGGCCGCATCTTCGGCAGCCATCTGAGCTGCGAACGGGGTCGACTTGCGCGAGCCCTTGAAGCCCTTCGAACCAGCCGACGACCAGGCAATCGCGTTGCCCTGTGCGTCGGTGATGGTGATCATCGTGTTGTTGAACGACGAGTTGACGTGAGCGACGCCCGTTGAAATGTTTTTACGCTCGCGACGGCGAACGCGTGTGGCTTCCTTGGCCATGATATACCTTTCGTTGATCTCTGCACCGCCGTAACACCAGCGGCTCCACCGGGAAGAGGAAACCTCTGCCCTGAATTTTTTCTATGCGCGAACGGATGGCCCGATCAGCGCGGCGATATCGTCACTGCCGTAGTTCCAGCAGCTCCACCGGAGGCCGCATTGAGCGCCCTTCCGAAACCACAAAAGAGGCCGGCGCCGAGCGCCAGCCTCTGCACTTCCCCATTCAGGGAAATTACTTCTTCTTACCAGCGATCGCCTTTGCCGGGCCCTTGCGGGTGCGGGCATTGGTATGCGTGCGCTGGCCACGAACCGGCAGCGAGCGGCGATGACGCAGGCCGCGATAGCAGCCGAGGTCCATCAGACGCTTGATGTTCATCGAGGTCTCGCGACGCAGGTCGCCTTCGACCTGGTAATCGCGGTCGATAGCTTCGCGGATCTGAAGAACTTCAGCATCCGTCAGCTGATGCACACGACGTTCAGCCGGAATACCGACCTTCTCGACGATTTCCTGTGCGAATTTCGGACCGATCCCGTGAATGTAACGGAGCGCGATTACTACGCGCTTTGCCGTCGGGATGTTGACGCCAGCGATACGAGCCACGCCTGTTCTCCTTGCTTCCAGTTGCCATCCGGCAATAGGTGCTTCGTTATGCAGCCTTAAAAAGGCCGACTGTTAAAGTGGTGTTCGGGACACGTCAAAAGAATCGCGCCCGGACTTCGTTGTTTTGAAATCCGCGCCGATCCCTTGCATGTAGCGAGTTAGCGCGGTCTTTGAAGGAATCGACCGCAAAAGTCAACTCCCCGCCCATCCTTTTTCAAGAAAGGGCCCTTTTAAGCGTCGGCCGCAGCCGATGCCAGTATTTGGTTGATTTCCGACGTCACCGTTTCAACCGATGCCATCCCGTCAACCGTCTTGAGTTCGCCCGTTGCCGCATAGTGCTGAGACAGAGGCGCCGTCTTTTCGCGATATTCGACAAGCCGCTTCTTGAAAGCTTCGGGATTGTCGTCGGAGCGAACCTTACCGCCAGCGGCGATGGTTTCTGCTACGCGATTCTCCATCCGTCGCACAAGCGCGCCTTCGTCGACTTTCAGTTCGATCACAGCATCGAGCCGAAGACCCTTGCTCTCGAGCATCTTGCCGAGCGCCACCGCCTGCGGGACGGTGCGCGGATAGCCATCGAGGATGAAACCCGTGGCGCAATCAGCCGAATCGATGCGATCAGACACGATCTCGTTGACGATTTCGTCCGAAACCAACTGGCCGGCATCCATGACGGCCTTGGCGCGCTTGCCGACATCGCTCTGCTCGGCAACGGCCGCACGCAACATATCTCCGGTAGAAAGCTGCGGAATGCCGTATTTTTCCGTCAGAAGCTTGGCCTGTGTTCCCTTGCCTGCTCCCGGCGGTCCCAAAAATATAAGTCTCATCGACCTCTCTTGCCTCCACGCAGCTTTGATTTCTTGATCAGCCCCTCATACTGCTGAGCAATCAGGTGACCCTGCACCTGTGCTACAGTATCAAGGGTCACGCTGACAACAATCAAAAGCGACGTACCACCAAGGTAGAACGGCACGCCGGTCTGCGCGATCAGGACTTCGGGCAGTATGCAGACGAACATCAGATAGATCGCGCCAATCACCGTGATGCGAGTCAATACGTAGTCGATGTACTCAGCGGTGCGCTCGCCCGGGCGGATACCGAGGATAAAGCCGCCATGCTTCTTCAGATTGTCGGCCGTATCCTTCGGATTGAAGACGATGGCCGTGTAGAAAAAGGCAAAGAACGCAATCATGCCGCCATAGAGCACCATGTAGAGCGGCTGGCCGTGGCCGAGGGCTGCAACGATCGTCGTCGCCCAGGAGGGCAGCGACGCCGTGCTGGCAAAGCCTGCGAGGGTCGCCGGCAGCAGCAGCAGCGAGGATGCGAAGATCGCCGGGATAACGCCTGACGTATTGAGCTTCAGCGGCAGGTGCGACGTATCGCCCTGGAACATCCGGTTGCCGACCTGGCGCTTCGGATACTGGATCAGCAGACGGCGCTGCGCGCGCTCGACGAAAACGATCAGCGCGATCACGCCGACGACCATGACGATGATGGCAAGGATGAGCGGCGTCGACAGCGCACCCGTGCGGCCGAGTTCGAGCGTACCGGCCAGAGCCGTCGGCAGATGGGCGACGATGCCGGCGAAGATGATCAGCGAGATGCCGTTGCCGATGCCGCGCGAGGTGATCTGTTCGCCGAGCCACATCAGGAACATGGTGCCGCCGAGCAGCGAGATGACGGTCGAAATGCGGAAGAACCAGCCCGGGTCGCCAACGAGCCCGCTACCGCTCTCAAGGCCGACCGCAATACCGTAGGCTTGTAGCGTGCCGAGCAGCACCGTGCCGTAGCGGGTGTACTGGTTGATGACCTTGCGGCCCTGCTCGCCTTCCTTCTTCAGCTGCTCCAGCGACGGAACGACGGAGGTCATCAGCTGAACGATGATGGAAGCGGAAATATAAGGCATGATGCCGAGGGCGAAAATCGCCATGCGCTCGACGGCGCCGCCCGAAAACATGTTGAAAAGGCCGAGGATGCCGCCGCTCTGCCCCTGGAAGGCCTGGGCAAAAGCTTCCGGGTTGAGGCCGGGAAGCGGAATGTAGGTACCGAGACGATAAACCAGAAGGGCGCCGAGGGTGAACCAGAGGCGCTTTTTCAGATCTTCCGCCTTGGCGAAAGTCGAAAAATTGAGATTAGAGGCAAGTTGTTCCGCTGCCGAGGCCATGCATTTCTCCGCGTAACCATCTCCGGTGGCGGGAGCCCTGCCAACTGCGGCGATGGTCAATCCGTTGGCATAATCTTTCTCAGAGGCGCGGTGCCTTTGAGAAAGACCATGCTAGATGTGTTGTGCCCCCCTGCCCCAAGGGCAAAGCGACGGAGAGGAGCCTAAACCGGTTGAAACGCGGATTGTCAAGCAATCTTGGCCTCACCGTGGCATTTCTTCCAGAAGCCGACACGGCATAAAGTCCGTCACCGGCGTGAGGCTCACATATGGGAGCAAAATCGCCCGGTGTGAAGCACACCGGGCGATCAATCAGCAGAATTATTCAGCAGCGCCCGAAAGCAGCTTGATCGAGCCGCCAGCCTTTTCGATCTTTTCGATCGCAGGCTTGGAAGCGCCGGCAACCTCGAGCGAAACCTTCGCCTTCAGTTCACCGTCGGCGAGAACGCGGACGCCGTCCCTGGCGCGGCGGATAACACCGGCAGCCTGGAGAGCGGCGGCATCGACGGTCTTCGAAGCGTCGAGCTTCTTGGCGTCGATGGCGGTCTGGATGCGGCCGAGCGACACAACAACAAAGTCCGCACGGAAAATGTTGTTGAAGCCGCGCTTCGGCAGACGACGGTAGATTGGCATCTGGCCGCCTTCGAAACCGTTGATGGCAACGCCCGAACGAGCCTTCTGACCCTTCACACCACGGCCGGCCGTCTTGCCGGAGCCAGAGCCGATGCCGCGACCGAGACGCTTGCGGTTCTTGGTCGAACCTTCGTTGTCTTTGATTTCATTCAGTTTCATGATGGTATCCCCCTCACTTCTCGTCGACGACGCGAACGAGGTGCTGGACGGCCCGGATCATGCCACGAACGGAAGGCGTATCTTCCAGCGTGCTGACCCGATGCATCTTGTTGAGACCGAGACCGATCAGCGTCGCGCGCTGTACGGCAGGCCGGCGAATGGGGCTACCGGTCTGCTCGACCGTAACCGTCTTCTTTGCAACTTCTTTCTTGGCCATTGTTCAGACTCCCTTATTCTTCGGAAGCGACGCCGGCGGACGCACGACGGGCCTGCAGCGTGGCGTATTTCAGGCCGCGCTGTGCCGCGACGTCCTTCGGATGCGCCTGATTCTTCAGGGCGTCGAACGTAGCGCGAATCATGTTGTACGGGTTCGACGAACCGGTCGACTTCGCAACGACGTCATGCATGCCGAGCGTTTCGAAAACAGCGCGCATCGGACCACCGGCGATGATGCCGGTACCAGCCTTGGCGGAGCGCAGCAGGACCTTGCCGGCGCCATGGCGGCCATGGACGTCATGATGAAGCGTGCGGCCCGAGCGCAGCGGAACGAAGATCAGTTCGCGCTTGGCAGCTTCGGTTGCCTTGCGGATGGCTTCCGGCACTTCGCGCGCCTTGCCATGACCGAAGCCAACGCGGCCCTTCTGGTCGCCGACGACGACGAGAGCAGCAAAGCCGAAACGACGGCCGCCCTTTACCACCTTGGCAACGCGGTTGATTGCTACGAGCTTGTCAACGAATTCGCTGTCGCGCTCCTCGCGGTTCTGGCGATCGTCGCGAGAACCTCTTTTTTCTTGTGCCATTGTCCTTTTCCTTTTTCTTTTCCGGGTGCAATCGGCAGATTGACAAAAGTCGCTTCGGTTACTTTGAACCGAAGCGACCGGGTATTACTTATGCAATTCGTTCGAGTCCAGACGATAACGTCTGGAAAATTGCATCAGAAGTTCAGGCCACCCTCGCGGGCTGCCTCGGCGAGCGCCTTGACGCGGCCGTGATAGATGAAGGCGCCACGGTCAAAGACGACGTCCTTGACACCAGCCTTCGAGGCGCGCTCTGCGAGGAGCTTGCCAACGGCAGCAGCTGCTGCCGTGTCAGCGCCCGTCTTCAAAGACGAACGCAGATCCGTGTCGAGCGTGGAGGCAGACGCAACGGTCTTGCCAGCAACATCATCGATAACCTGTGCGTAGATGTTCTTCGACGAGCGATGAACGGACAGGCGCAGGCGGCCATTGGCGACTGCCTTGACTTGACGGCGCACGCGGCTGGCGCGGCGCACAAGTGTATCTTTCCTTGTAGCCATTTCGCGTGATCCTTACTTCTTCTTGCCTTCTTTGCGGACAATCCGCTCGCCGGCATACTTGACGCCCTTGCCCTTGTAGGGCTCGGGGCCACGGTATTCGCGGATTTCCGCGGCAACCTGGCCGACCTGCTGCTTGTTGATGCCGGTGACGACGATTTCCGTCGGCTTCGGCACTGCAATCGAAATGCCTTCCGGAGTCTGGTAGACCACGTCATGGCTGAAGCCCAGCGCCAGCTGCAGATTCTTGCCCTGCATGGACGCACGATAGCCGACGCCGTTGATTTCGAGCTTGCGCTCGTAACCGTCCTTGACGCCCTTGAAGATGTTTTCGATCATCGTGCGGGACATGCCCCACTTCGAGCGAGCATCCTTGGACTGGTCAACCGGGGTCACCGACACCGCGTTGTTGTCTTCCAGCTTTACGACGACTTCGTCGTTAGCAACGAAGAAGAGTTCGCCTTTCGGGCCCTTTGCAGTCACCGTCTGACCACTAACCGTGGCCGTGACACCTGCAGGAACCGGAACGGGCTTTTTACCGATACGAGACATATTTCAAACCTGTCTGTCCGTTATGGAGATCACTGCTACCGTATTAGAATACGGAGCAGAGAACCTCGCCACCAACGTTCTGTTCGCGTGCCTGATGATCGGCCATCACACCCTTCGGGGTCGAAAGGATGGTGATGCCGAGACCGTTCGCGACCTGCGGAATGGACTTGACCGAGACATAAACTCGGCGGCCCGGCTTCGATACGCGGCCGATCTCACGGATCACCGACGCACCTTCGTAGTACTTCAATTCGATGTTGATCTCGGCCTTGCCGTTACCAAATTCGACTTCAGAGTATCCGCGGATGTAGCCTTCAGCCTGAAGGACATCCAGAACGCGTGCGCGCAGCTTGGAAGCCGGAGTGGAAACACTCGACTTGCGGCGTGCAGCACCGTTACGGATACGGGTGAGCATATCGCCCAGCGGATCTGTCATTGCCATGTGCCCGTCTCCTTACCAGCTCGACTTGACAATGCCCGGCACCTTGCCGAAATTGCCCAGTTCACGAAGCGCAATACGCGACATCTTGAGTTTGCGATAATATGCGCGCGGACGACCGGTCACTTCGCAACGGTTGCGAACGCGGGTCTTGGATCCGTCACGCGGGAGGCTCGCCAACTTCAAGGTCGCCTTGAAGCGATCTTCGATCGGTAGAGACTGATTCATGATGATTGCCTTCAGGGCTGCCCGCTTGGAGGCATCCTGGGCAACCGACTTACGGCGGCGATTGTTCTTTTCAATTGCGCTCGTCTTCGCCATTCAACTTAATCCTTCTGCTTGTCGTTACGGCTTACTGGCGGAACGGGAAGTTGAACTCTGTGAGCAGAGCGCGTGCTTCGTCGTCGTTCGTTGCCGTCGTGCAAACGATGATGTCCATGCCCCACATCTGATCAACCTTGTCATAGTTGATCTCAGGGAACACAATGTGCTCCTTGATACCCATGGCGAAGTTGCCACGGCCATCGAAGGACTTCGGATTCAGGCCGCGGAAGTCGCGAACGCGCGGAAGCGCGATGTTGATCAGACGGTCCAGGAATTCGTACATGCGAACGCCGCGAAGGGTAACCTTGGCGCCGATCGGCATGCCTTCGCGCAGCTTGAAGCCGGCGATGGAGTTGCGGGCCTTGGTGATGACCGGCTTCTGGCCGGCGATCGCTGCGAGGTCGGCAGCAGCAACGGTCGGTTTCTTGCTATCGCCCGTCGATTCACCAACGCCCATGTTGATGACGATCTTGTCGAGACGCGGGATCTGCATGACGTTGGAGTAGGAGAACTTCTCCTGCATCGCCTTGCTGATACGCTCGACATATTCGGTCTTGAGCCGGGGCTCGTACTTCTTGGTGTCAGCCATCGATCGACACTCCCGAACGCTTTGCCACGCGAACCTTCTTGTCGCCTTCGATCTTGAAACCGACGCGGGTCGGCTTGCCGTCCTGCGGATCGGCGATCGCGATATTCGACAGATGGATCGACGCTTCCTTGTTGATGATACCGGCTTCCTGGCTCTGGGTCTGGCGCTGGTGACGCTTCACCATGTTGACGCCACGCACAACAGCCCGGTCTTCCTTCGGCAGCACCTGGAGAACTTCTCCAGAGCGGCCCTTGTCCTTGCCGGTCAATACGACGACCTTGTCGCCCTTGCGAATCTTTTGCATCTCAATCGCTCCTTACAGTACTTCTGGAGCCAGCGAGATGATCTTCATGTGGTTCTTGGCGCGGAGTTCGCGCGGAACCGGTCCGAAGATACGGGTGCCGATCGGCTCTTTCTTGTTGTCGATAAGAACAGCTGCGTTGTTATCGAACCGGATGACGCTGCCGTCCGGACGACGGATGTCCTTGGCGGTGCGAACGACAACCGCCTTCATCACATCACCCTTCTTGACGCGGCCGCGCGGGATCGCTTCCTTGATCGAAACGACGATAATGTCGCCGACCGAAGCGTACTTGCGCTTGGAGCCGCCCAGCACCTTGATGCACATGACACGACGTGCGCCGGAATTATCCGCCACGTCGAGGTTTGTTTGCATCTGAATCATGTCAGGTCGCCTTCTTGTTGTACCGGACCGGTTGGGCAACTGCCCCCTTCTCCGGCTTATGAAAACTTTGTTCCGCAGCGCCGCGCGCCCAACGGCCACGCAATGACGCTGCAGCACTTTGAATAGCTGCACGTTTCGTCTTCAAATCGATTCCGAATGAGGGAATCGTACAGTCGCGCGGGATGGATCGTTGCCAGGGTGGTTTCCCAGACGGGACCTTCCGTGCGCTCAAAGCAAAAGAACGCTCGACACCGGAGCGTTCTGACGCTGCTTCATACAGATTTTTGCGCCCGGCGCAAGGGCCAAGCGCAAATCAATCGCAATTAGGCCTGAACGGAAACCACCGTCCAGGTCTTGTCCTTCGAAATCGGCGCGCATTCCTCGATGGAAACGACGTCGCCGACCTTGTACTGGTTGTTCTCGTCGTGCGCCTTGTACTTCTTCGACCGGCGAACGGTCTTCTGGAAGATCGGGTGCGCAAAGCGGCGCTCGACACGGACCACTACGGTCTTGTCGTTCTTGTCGCTGACGACTGTGCCCTGCAGAATGCGTTTTGGCATATTCTTCGGTCCTTAAGCCTTGGCTTCTGCCGCCTTCTGGCGGGCAATGGTTTTCACGCGCGCAATATCCTTGCGGACTTCATTGATGCGCGACGATTTTTCGAGCTGGCCGGTGGCCTTCTGGAAGCGCAGGTTGAACTGCTCTTTCTTCAGCTTGGCAAGCTCTTCGTTGAGCTGGTCGGCGCTCAGAGCGCGAACGTCGTTGGCTTTCATGGGCTTTACTCCTTACTCTGCAATGCGCTGTACGAAGCGCGTCTTGACAGAGAGTTTCGCAGCACCAAGGCGAAGCGCCTCACGGGCGAGTTCTTCGCTGACGCCGTCGATTTCGAACATCATTCGGCCGGGCTTGACCTTGCAAGCCCAGTATTCGACCGAACCCTTACCTTTACCCATGCGGACTTCGGTCGGCTTGGCCGTGACCGGAACGTCTGGGAATACGCGGATCCACACGCGGCCGGCACGCTTCATGTGACGGGTGATCGCGCGGCGGGCCGCTTCGATCTCGCGCGCGTTAACGCGGTTCGGCTCCTGAGACTTCAGGCCGAATTCACCGAAAGCAAGGTCGGAACCGCCCTTGGCAACGCCCTTGATGCGTCCCTTGAACTGCTTGCGGTACTTAGTACGCTTTGGCTGCAACATTTTTTTACTTCTCCGATATTAGCTGCCAGGAACGACTGTTACGCGTTTTCGCGACGGCGGTTGCTGCTGCTCGGGCCCTGAGCATCACTCTCGGACGCGCGACGCTCGGAAGCCATCGGATCGTGCTCGAGGATTTCGCCCTTGAAGATCCAGACCTTGATGCCGCAGATACCGAAAGCGGTCTTGGCTTCAGCCACACCGTAGTCGATGTCGGCGCGAAGCGTGTGCAACGGCACGCGGCCTTCGCGGTACCATTCGGTACGCGCGATTTCAGCTCCGCCGAGACGACCACCGCAGGTGATCTTGATGCCTTCGGCGCCAAGACGCATGGCCGACTGAACAGCGCGCTTCATCGCACGGCGGAAAGCAACGCGGCGTTCCAGCTGCTGGGCGATCGACTGGGCGACGAGCGTCGAATCGACTTCCGGCTTGCGCACTTCAACGATGTTGAGGTGCGTTTCCGACTTCGTCATCTCGGCGATCTTCTTGCGCAGCTTTTCGATGTCTGCGCCCTTCTTGCCGATGATCAGGCCCGGGCGAGCCGAGTGGATCGTGACGCGGCATTTCTTGTGCGGACGCTCGATGACCACCTTGGCGATACCGGCCTGCTTCAGTTCTTCCATGACGTAGGCACGGATCTTCAGGTCTTCGTGAAGAAGCTGACCGTATTCTGCGTTGTCGGCGAACCAGCGGCTATCCCATGTACGGTTGATGCCGAGGCGGAAGCCGACTGGATTGATCTTCTGACCCATTATGCGGCCTCCCCTTTGGCTTCGACTTCGCGAACAACGATCGTCAGATGCGCGAAAGGCTTTTCGATACGCGATGCACGGCCACGGCCACGAGCGTGGAAACGCTTCATGACGATGGACTTGCCAACGTAGGCTTCGGCGACGATCAAACTATCGACGTCGAGATCGTGGTTGTTCTCTGCGTTTGCGATTGCGGACTCAAGGGTCTTCTTGACCGTGTCCGAGATGCGCTTGCGCGAGAATTCCAGTTCGGCCAGAGCCCGGTCGACCTTCTTGCCGCGGATCATCGCGGCAACCAGGTTGAGCTTCTGGGGGCTGACGCGGATCGTGCGCGCAATTGCCTGCGCCTCATTATCCTTCAGCCGGCGTTCGGCTTTTGCCTTGCCCATGATTACTTCCTCTTTGCCTTCTTGTCCGCACCGTGACCGTAATAGGTCCGGGTCGGAGAGAATTCACCGAACTTGTGACCGACCATGTCTTCCGACACGGAAACCGGCACATGCTTGCTGCCATTGTAGACGCCGAAGGTCAGACCGACGAACTGCGGCAGGATGGTGGAGCGACGGCTCCACATCTTGATCACTTCGTTACGACCGCCTTCACGAACCTTCTCAGCCTTCTTGAGAAGATAGCCGTCAACAAACGGACCTTTCCATACTGAACGAGCCATTGGAGACTTCCTCTCTTACTTCTTACGCTGATGACGCGAGCGCATGATGAACTTGTCGGTCGACTTGTTCGAACGCGTGCGCTTGCCCTTGGTGGGCTTGCCCCACGGGGAGACCGGATGACGGCCACCCGAGGTGCGGCCTTCACCACCGCCGTGCGGATGGTCAACAGGGTTCATGACGACGCCGCGAACGTGCGGACGCTTGCCGCGCCACACCGAACGGCCGGCCTTGCCGTCGTTGATGTTGCCGTGATCGGGGTTCGATACAGCACCGACCGTTGCAAGGCAGGAGCCATGCACCAGGCGCTGTTCGCCAGAGTTGAGGCGAAGGATCGCCATACCCTGGTCGCGACCGACGAGCTGGACGTAGGCGCCAGCCGAACGGGCGATCTGACCGCCCTTGCCCGGCTTCATCTCGACGTTGTGAACGATCGAACCAACCGGCATGTACTGAAGCGGCATGGTGTTGCCCGGCTTCACGTCGACCTGCTTTTCCGAAGCAATCACCTTGTCGCCGGCAGCAAGACGCTGCGGAGCAAGGATGTAGGCCTGCTCACCATCGGCATAGTTGATGAGCGCGATGAACGCGGTGCGGTTCGGGTCGTATTCGATACGCTCAACCGTGCCTTCGACGTCGAATTTGCGACGCTTGAAGTCGATCAGACGGTAGGTCCGCTTGTGACCGCCGCCCTGGAAGCGCACCGTGATGCGACCGGTGTTGTTACGACCGCCCTTAGAGGAGAGGCCTTCGGTCAGCGCCTTGACGGGCTTGCCCTTCCAGAGGCCGGACCGGTCGACGATGACCAGCTGACGCTGGCTCGGGGTGGTCGGATTGAAACTTTTCAATGCCATTGTTCTATTCCTCAGAGTCCGGTGGAGACGTCGATGGTCTGACCGTCAGCGAGTGTGACGATCGCCTTCTTGACGTCCTTCTGCCGGCCAGCGAAGCCGCGGAAGCGCTTCAGCTTGCCCTTGCGGACCAGCGTGTTCACAGCCGTAACCTTGACGCCGAACAGTGCTTCGATCGCAGCCTTGATTTCCGGCTTCGAGGCACCCTTGGCGACGTTGAAGATGATCTGGTTCTGTTCAGAAACCAGCGTCGACTTTTCGGTGATCGAAGGAGAGACGATCACATCATAGTGGCGAAGGTCAGTCATTTGAACCGCTCCTCAAGAGCTTCAACTGCAGCCTTGGACAGGACGAGCTTGCCGCGGCGCAGAATATCGTAAACATTGATGCCCTGGACCGGCAGAACGTCCACGTTCGGGATGTTCTGGGCTGCGAGCTTGAAGTTGCTGTCGAGTTCGACGCCACCGATGAACAGTGCATTGGTCAAACCGAGCGTTGCGAAAGCGCCGGTCAGCGTCTTCGTCTTGGCTTCAGCGGCAACCAGGTTGTCGACGATGATCAGCTCTTCAGCACGAAGCTTGGCCGACAGCGCGTGGCGCAGGCCGAGAGCGCGAACCTTCTTCGGCAGGTCATGAGCGTGGCTGCGAACAACCGGGCCATGAGCCTTACCGCCGCCGCGGAACTGCGGAGCGCGAGCCGAATGGTGACGAGCGCGGCCCGTACCCTTCTGCTTGAACATCTTGGCGCCGGTGCGCGAAACTTCTGCGCGACCCTTGGCCTTGTGCGTGCCCTGCTGCTTCTTGGCGAGCTGCCAGCGAACGACGCGGGCAATGATATCTTCGCGAGGCTCGAGACCGAAAATCGCGTCGGACAGGGAGACCTGGCCGGCTTCTTTTCCCTCGAGTGTGGTGACTTTGAGATCCATGATCTGGCCCCCTTACTTGGCTGCGCGCACAGCGGCAGGACGCGGAGCGTCAGCCGGGGTGCCGGACTTGATGGCGTCGCGAACGACGATCCATGCGCCCTTGGAGCCGGGTACGGCGCCCTTGACGAGGATCAGACCGCGGTCTTCATCGGTGGAGACCACTTCCAGGTTCTGGGTGGTGATGCGCGTCTGGCCCATGTGACCAGCCATGCGCTTGCCCTTCCAGACGCGGCCCGGATCCTGGTTGGAACCAGTCGAACCATGCGAACGGTGTGATACGGACACGCCGTGCGTTGCACGCAGACCGCCGAAGTTGTGGCGCTTCATCGCACCAGCAAAACCCTTACCGGCAGATGTACCGGTAACGTCGACGAGCTGGCCCGCGACGAAATGGTTTGCAGTGAGTTCGGCGCCGACGTCGATCAGGTTGTCCGACGAAACGCGGAACTCGACGACCTTGGCCTTCGGCTCAACGCTTGCGGCAGCAAACTGACCGCGCAACGGCTTGCTCGTGTTCTTGACCTTGGACTGACCAGCACCGAGCTGAACTGCGGTGTAGCCGTTCTTGTCTTCTGTGCGATGGGCAACCACTTGGCAGTTTTCCATCCGCAATACTGTAACTGGGATATGCTCACCAGCGTCGTTATAGACGCGGGTCATCCCAACTTTCTGTGCAATCACACCTGAACGCATTGGTTCATTCCTCTTAAGAGTTAGCGACGGAGAAAACCCCGTTGCATCTCTGGTTTAAGGTCTCCCTCAGATCATCCGCCCGTGTGACGGAAGTTTGGGGGTCGCCCGTTTTTGGAAGCCGTTGGACCGAGATCCACGTACCTTCCTTGTTTTTAAAGCTTGATTTCTACGTCTACGCCGGCAGCGAGATCGAGCTTCATCAGCGCGTCTACCGTCTGCGGGGTCGGATCGACGATATCGAGCAGGCGCTTGTGCGTGCGCATCTCGAACTGTTCACGGCTCTTCTTGTCCACGTGGGGCGAGCGGTTGACCGTGAACTTTTCAATCCGCGTCGGAAGCGGCACCGGACCACGAACCGAAGCACCTGTGCGCTTGGCCGTCGAAACGATTTCCCGCGTGGAGGCATCAAGAATCCGGTGATCAAACGCCTTGAGGCGGATACGGATATTCTGGCCGTTCATTCGAGTTATCCTTGTTGTTGTTTAGCGAATGCCCAAAATGAGGCGGTTCGTCATTCGTTTCCGGGTGCTAATGCTTCAAAGAGCACAAAGAGCAAATCGCTCTCTGTCCGATTCTGCAATTCGACCCGCCACATATACGTAATCGGCGTCCGACACAATGACCGAACGCCCACGGAAGCACGATTTTTCGCGCTTCCGTCAATTCGAGAGGCATACGATTCTACTCGCATGCTTCGACCAACAAATGATCGAGGAAGCGGCGCCTATGGCGCGCCGCTTCCAACCGAGTTTTTACTCGACGATGCTTGCGAC
>UCOA01000151.1 GCA_900474095.1 Hyphomicrobiales bacterium
CCGCCGTATCGGCCCGGAGGATGCGCGGTCCGAGCGGGATGGCGGTAATGAAGTCGAGGCTGCGCAGCAAGCCGCGCTCGGCATCGGAGAAGCCGCCTTCGGGGCCGATCAACAGGGCAAGCTGGCGCTCTTTCACGCCAGCCAGCACCGGCAGCGGATTTTGTCCCGCATCTCCCTCGTCGCAGAAGATGATGCGCCTGTCCTTTGGCCAGGTCGCGAGAAGGTCTTCGAGCTTGCGCGGATCCGCCACCGGCGGAATGCCGAGCACGCCGCATTGCTCGGCAGCTTCGATGACGTTGGCCCGGACCCGGTCCATGCTGGTGATCTTGCCCTGAACATGCTGGGTCATGACCGGCTGCAACAGGCCGGCGCCCATCTCGACGGCCTTCTGCATCAGATAGTCGAGCCTGCCGACCTTAAGCGGAGCGAACAGATACTGCAGATCGCAAGGCGCGGGCTGCGGCCGCGTCTGCTCGGTCGCGGTCAGGGCGAGGCGCTTCTTGCTTGGAAAGGAAAGCTCCGCCCGCCATTCGCCGTCGCGGCCATTGAACACCAGAACGGCATCGCCCTCTTCGAGACGCAAGACGTTGACAAGGTAGTTGAACTGTTCCCTGGATGCTTCATAGACGGCGCCGGCGGCAAGTGGCGTTTCGATAAAGAGCCGCTGCATGCGGAAATTGGCACGCATTTGATAGTCCTTAGATGAAGAGCGCCGAAAAGACGAAATAAACGGCAGCCGAGAGCAGCGCTGAAACCGGAACGGTAATGACCCATGCGGCAACGATGGTCATGAAATGCGAGCGCCGCACCAGCCGACGCCGATGCAACTCCTCAGGGTTATGTGCGACGCGCCGTTCGAACTCCGCATGCCCGGTTTTCTGGCGAACATATTCGAGCCGCCGCCCGGAGTTGCGGGTATACCATTCACGGAAAAAGCCAACGCCGAATACCGCCCCGACTGCAGTATGAGTCGTCGAGACCGGCAGTCCGAGGGATGTTGCCAGAATGACAGTGATCGCCGTTGCCAAGGCGACGCAATAGGCACGCATCGGATTGAGTTTGGTGATCTCCTCGCCGACGATGCGGATCAATTTCGGTCCGAATAAAAGCAGGCCGCAGGATATGCCGAATGCGCCGATCAGCATGACCCAGAGCGGGACATGCGTTGTTTCCAGGATCGCTAAACCATTGACGTTTGCCACGATCGCCGAAAGGGGACCGACCGCGTTCGAAACGTCATTGGCGCCATGGGCAAAGGACAAAAGGGCTGCCGAGAGGATCAGCGGCATCTTGAACAGCTTGCGCAGCGACTGGTTGCGGTTTTCGAGCCCCTGAGCCTGGTGCACGATCCACGGCCTGGCCGCAACGATGGTGAGGACGAACACGACCAGGCCCATCAGGATGCCGTTGACCACGGAGACATCGACGACTTTTTCCAGTCCGATCACCGCAAAATAAACGGCAAAGGCCCCGGTCATGGTGGCAATCAGGATGGGAGTCCAGAAAACCGCCGCATCGATCTTGTCTTCACGGTAGATGATAAACGTTTTGACGAAGGCAAGGAGCAGCGCTGCGATCCCGCCGCCGAGGATCGGAGAAACCATCCAGCTTGCCGTTATCCCTGCAAGCGATACCCAATGCACGGCGGAAAAGCCTGCCGCCGCCACGCCCGCGCCGAGGATGCTGCCCACGATCGAGTGGGTGGTGGAAATGGGGGCGCCTGACCACGTGGCAATGTTGATCCACACTGCGGCCGAGACCAGTGCGGCCATCATCACCCAGACGAAGGAAAGGCCCGTCGGCATCTGGGCCGCATCGACAATGCCGGCCTCGATGGTGGTGACAACGCGGCCGCCGGCAAACACTGCCCCGGCCACCTCGAAGATCGCAGCGATAACAAGTGCTGTCGTCATGGTGATGGCGCGCGATCCGACCGCCGCGCCGACATTGTTGGTGACGTCGTTGGCGCCGATGTTCATTGCCATGTAGCCGGCGACCGCTGCCGCCGCGATGACGATCAGATATCCTGGCTGCTCGGACACATAGACAGCGGCAAAAATCGTGCTGACGATCAGGAAGAGAATGCCAAGGCCAACGCCCGCCCATGGCCTCAGGACATGCTGCGTGGCCTGTTCAGCAAGGGTTACCTTGTCCAGATATTCGTCGAGGGTGGGTTTTTCGAGGCGCAGGAGCGGCTTTGCCACGTCGGTTCTCCAGTCTATGCCGCTAAAGCACGAAATAGCGTAGCCATATAAGACGTAGCTCGCGTCAGGCTATCCATATGATGTCAGGAGCTTATTGTGTCACCGCCCGCGGCGTCGGATTCATGGTGGCAAGCAGGCGCTGTTCAAAGCTCAAGATGATATCCTTGAGCATCGGTTCGGCGACGCGGCTGGCGCCTTCCTCGAAGCTTACCCATTCCATCTTCCGGCTGCCCTTTTCCGGAAAGTTCTTCAGCATCTCCAGGACGACCAAGGGATAGACCTGAACCATGCATTCGATTTTCAGACCGTGGTCCATGGCTTTGTCATACATGTAGAAACCAATCCGTTCGGCACCCGCTTCGCCCTTGACGCCAGCTTCCTCATAGGCTTCGCGTGCGGCGGCTTCATGGCACATCTTGCCTTCCATCGGCCATCCCTTGGGAATGACCCAGCGGCCGGTGTCGCGGCTGGTGATGAGCAGCATTTCGGGCGTCGCACTCTTCTTCTTGAATCGGTAGCACAATGCTGCGCATTGCATTCTCACCGGACGGCGAAACATCAGGCGGACGTCGGCGGCTAATCGATTCAGAATGTTCAACGTCGGGGCATCCTTTCAAAGAAGAGAATCAATCAATCTGCAATATCGCTTGAGTATGCTCGCTTTATACGGCCTGTAAACGCACATATTTAGGGAGATACATATAGTGTTCGCGGCGCCCTGATGAAGGGGCGGAGGCGCGGAAGACGGGCAATCTAGCGAGATTGCGCTGCCAAAATATGCCGTTCGCGCCCTTTTAGGGCATGTTTGCGGCGTTGGCGAGATGCCCAAAGAAATTATTTAGAGGTCGTTCGCACCGCCGTCGTCACTGGCGAGGCTTTTGACCGGCTGAACGCCGTTTTGACGGACCCGCTGTTGCAGCCTCAATTGCGAAATGCGGGCCCATTCCCCCGTCTGTTCCGCCTCGCGCGTCGCCATGATGATGAAATCGATATGGGCCTGCGCCGCCTCCCGGGCCGCCTGTGCATTGCCGTCCATGATGGACTCGTAGATGGCTTCGTGCTGGGCAAGCAGTTTGTCGCCGGCTCCGGGCGCGGCAAACAGCACCTCGCGGCTGAAGAAGATGCCGCCGCTCAAGAGACGGTAGCAAGCCCTCAGCGTATGCAGCAGGATGATATTGTGGGCCGCTTCGCCGATGGCGCTGTGCAACTCCACATCGGTCTTCAGCCCGCCTTCTGCCGAGCCCGCGAGATGCGCGGCGCGCATCTCCTCCATGATGCGCGTCAGCATTTCCTTGTCGAAGCGGGTGGCGCGCCGTGCGGCAAACTCCGCCGTCATGCCTTCCAGTTCGCGGCGATATTCTAGATAATCCTGCGTCGCCTTCTGGTGCCGGCCAATCAGTTCGATCACCGGCTTGGAAAAGATCTGGCCGATGACATCCGCGACGAAGGTGCCGCCGCCGTGATGGCTGACGAGCAGTCCGCGTACTTCCAGTTCCTTCAGCGCCTCCCGTAAAATGGGCCGTGAAACGTCGAAGCGGCGCGACAGCTCTCTTTCGCTCGGCAGCCGCTCGTTGTCGCGTAGCACGCCTTCGAGGATCAGGAGTTCGATCTGCTGGATGATTTCGGCGGAGGTCCGGCTGTGAGGGATGCGGGCATAGGCATCGATGGCGTCGTCAGTCACGGCGGATCTCCTTGGCGACAATCTAGTCATATGCAGTAAAGTGGTCAATTTCTTTAGCCACTTTGTGAAAAGGCTGCCGGGAAACAAAGTTGCGGGCTGCGTCAAAGCGTCCTTTCCTTTTTACCCGGCGTGTTGATAAGAGGGTACTGATTGACGCGTGAGAGGGAAAACGCTTCATGGCTAAGGGCAGTTTCGCATTTCCGTCGGCTCCGGCCCGCGCGCAGGCGCTGGGCGAGATCCATGCGCGTCCGTATGCGCTGGTGACGTCGCCGCGGGTGATCTTCCAGCTTGCCTTCATGACGGATGGCGGTTCAGCCGTCGATCATGCCGTCCTCTCGGAACTGTCGCGCGCCCGCGGCGTCTCGCCGCCGAGCCGCGAAGCAAACCATCATGCAGTCTCTTGGGGGCAGGGCAAGCTGCGCTGGGAGCGGCATACCGAATTCTCGACCTATTTTTGGGACGGCGTTGTTCCCGATCGTTTCGGCGGCGAAGTGACCACCCATCCCTTCGGCGATGGTTTTTCCCCGCCCGGAAGCCTGATTTCCGGCATCCGCCTGGAGATACGGCCGGATACGGAAGAAACCCGCGCGGCGATGAGCGCCTTCGATCCGACCAGTCTCTGTTACAGTGACGTCAAGAGCGGTCAGGCCGTGGTGCTGACCGATTTCCGTCAGAATGGTGACGGCCTGACGCAGATCCTCGTCATCGACCGGGGCATGACGGAGGCGGGGACGGGCGCGCTGGTGCAGCGCCTGCTCGACATCGAGACCTACCGGACGCTTGCCATGCTCGGCTTGCCTCTGGCGCAATCGCTATCGCCGGATATCCGTCGCATCGAGGACGGCCTGACCGGCGTCACCCAGAAGATGCGCGGCAGCGTCCGTGAAAAGGCCGATGAGATGCTCGCCGAGATCACGCTGCTTGCGGCCGAACTGGAGGCGGGCGCAGCCCTCAGTCTCTACCGGTTCGGCGCCAGCCGTGCTTATTACGGCATTGTCCAGGAGCGTATCCGCTCGCTGACGGAAACCGGTGTGCCGGGTTACGAAACCCTCGGCACCTTCCTTGAAAGGCGACTGGCTCCGGCCATGCGCACCTGTCAGTCGGTCGAAGAACGCCAGGCGAACCTGTCGCGGAAATTGACGCGTGCCACCGCTCTGCTCAGAAGCTGGGTCGATGTCGAGCTCGAGCGGCAAAACAGCGTTCTGCTCAACTCCATGGATCGGCGTGCCAAGCTGCAACTGCGCCTGCAGCAGACCGTCGAAGGCCTGTCGGTCGCCGCCATTTCCTATTATGTCGTCGGCCTGTTCGGCTACCTCGCCAAAGCCCTGGAAAGCGAGGGCCTGCCGGTGAAATCCAACGTGCTCACAGGCTTCTTCGTCCCTGTTGCCGTGATCTCCATGTGGCTCATCGTCCGCTCGATCCGCAAGCACCATGCAGACGAGGACCGTGAAAGCCTTTAAGTTCAAGCCATCCTGAAAAAGATTCGGTCTGTTCAAAACCATGGCGAAAGCGGCAAAGAAGGCGAAGCTGGACAAGGATGGGCTGACTGTGCTCGGCCTTGAAAGGCTCGTGCAGATCGCTCTGGATGAAGCGGCGCTCAATCCGTCCTTCAAGAAACGGTTGAATGCGGCGCTGGCCGGCATCGGCGGCGCCACTGGCGTCGCGAAATTGATCGACAGCCGTTTGGCCACGCTGGAAAAAGCCCGCTCGCGCATCCGCTGGCAAAAGGAACGCGCCTTCGGCAACGATCTCGAAAGTATCTCCGCAAGCATCGTCAAGGAGTTCGGCGCAGTTGACCCCGGCATGGCGCTGGAGCGGTTGATCCGGTTCGTGCTCGGCTATGAGGGTATCGCCGAGCGCGTCAACGATTCCAGCGGCCGGATCGCCGGAATTTACGGTCAGGCCTGCGAAGCTGCGGGGCGATTGGCGCAGGTGGCGTCCGCCGAGCAGCAGGCGCAGATCCCTGTGCTGATCACGCCGGCCCTTGGTGGCATGGACTATCACGGCTTCAAGACGCTGCTCGCAGTGCGGATTGCCGCCGTGCTGTCGCGGGACGTGCTGAAAGCATGGGACGAGACGCTTGCCGCGACCATGACGATACCGGCGGGCACGGCCTTTCTGCCCGATTTCGTTTACGTGCGCCGCGCGATTGCCGATGCGTGCGGTGATCTCGATGGCTATGTGGCGATTGAGGAAGCCCTGCCGGAACCGCTGCGCGAACCGACTGTCATTGCCGAACGGCTTTTTGCTGCCGGCCGCCATGCGGAAGCGTTGATCTGGGTTCGCAAGCACTGCAAATCCCGGATTGGCTTTGCCCGCCGCGCCGATATCCTCAGCGGCGATCTGAAGCCGCTCCCGGACAAGGAACGGCTTGAGGCCGCCATTCTCGATGGTCTGAAGGACCGTCCGGCCTCGCAGGCACTGCGCTGGCAGGCCTTCGAACAGCGGCTCGATGTTGAGATGCTGCGCGAATACATTGCCAAGGCCGGTGATTTTGAGGAGTTCGAGGCTCTCGACAAGGCCTTCGCCTTCGTTGAACGCCATAGCAATCCCCACGCGGCGCTGCGGTTCTATCTGGCATGGCCGAGGCTCGATCTTGCTGCACGCTATGTCGTTGCAAGAGCCGAAACCTGGGAAGGGGAATTCTATGAATTTCTTCTGCCTGCCGCCAAGGCTTTCGAAGAGGATCATCCGGCCGCGGCAACCGTCCTCTACAGGGCTCTGCTCGACCGCATCATCGGCCGAGGCCTGTCTCAGGCCTATGGGAACGGAGCAGACTATCTTGCAACGCTCTTCACGCTTGCTGCGCGCGCCGATGGCAATGACGGATTGATATCACATGATGCCTATGTTGCCGCCTTGCGGAAGGAGCACGGCCGCAAATACGGCTTCTGGGAGTTCGTCCCGCCGGAAATTTACCGCTCCCAATAGGGTTGCGGCCCGTAAAGCCCGGCCAGATAGTCGATGAACAGGCGGACCTTGGCGGGCAGGAACTGGCGGCTGGGGTAGAGGGCGGAGACGAAGAGATTGCTGGAGCCTTCCCAGGCAGGCAAGACCTGCAGCAGTCTCCCCGACTTCAGGTCGCCGCCGATATCCCAGGTCGAGCGCAGTGCAATGCCGGCGCCGGAGAGCACCGCTTCGCGCACCACTTCCGACGAATTGGTGATTAGCCGGCCCTGCGGCTTGTAGCTCAGTGAACCCTGCCGGCTTTCCAGCTTCCAGGTGTCGTGGTTGTGCTGGCGCAGACAGACATGCCGGCCGAGATCATCGACGGTTTCCGGTATGCCGTAGCGCTCGATATAGGCGGGCGAAGCGCACAGGATGCGCCGCACCGACACCAGTTTTCGTGCCACGAGACTGGAATCGTCGAGTTCGCCGATGCGGATCGCCAGATCGAAACCTTCCGCGACGATGTCGGTGAATTCGTCGGACAGGACGATGTTGACGACAAGCTCGGTATGCATCTCGATGAAGCGGGCCAGATGCGGCGCGACATGCATGCGCCCGAAAGAGGTTGGCGCCGTGACACGAAGCGTTCCTTGCGGTTGGCCGGAACGGCCGGAGGCGAAGGCTTCGGCGTCCTCGACGCCGGCAAGAATGCCGAGCACGCGATCATAAAAGCCCTGTCCCGCTTCGGTCAGCGAGATCTGCCGCGTCGTCCGCTGCAGCAATCGCGTGCCAAGCCGGTCTTCCAGCCGCTTGATCCGCTTGGAAATGACGGCGGGTGAAAAGCCGAGCGCTCGGCCTGCGGCCGACATGCTGCCGGTCGAAACGACGCGCGTGAAGACTTCGAGATCGCCGAGATTTGTCATCAATCTTGACCATTGTTTCGAAAACGGAAAAACTGATTAACATTTGCTGCGTCGTGACGATAGTGGTAAAGAAAAAATACCAGTTTTCGCGTTAAGTGCGGATCGGGAGGACCAAATGCCAGAGACGATCGCCTTTCTGGAGCCGAAGCAAAGCGTCCTTTCCCGCCGTCCAGCCATCATCGAAGACCTCGCTGACCTCCTGCCGCCTGGCTGTCTGATCAGTGAGGCACGCGGCCTGGTGCCGTTCGAAACGGACGCGTTCATTGCCTATCGCCAGGTGCCGCTGGCCGTCGCCTTGCCCGAGACGACGGCACAGGTTGCCGCGGTGCTGAGATATTGCAGCCGCTACGGCATTCCCGTCGTGCCGCGCGGGGCAGGCACATCGCTGTCCGGCGGCGCGATCCCGCAGGCGGATGCAGTGGTGATCGGCCTGTCGAAGATGTCGCGCATTCTCGATATCGATTTTGCCAACCGCACGGCCACGGTTCAGGCGGGCGTCACCAACCTCAATATTTCCGAAGCGGTCTCGGCTGATGGCTTCTTCTACGCGCCGGACCCGAGCTCGCAGCTTGCCTGCACCATCGGCGGCAATATTGGCATGAATTCCGGCGGCGCCCATTGCCTGAAATACGGCGTGACGACGAACAATCTGCTCGGCGTGAAGATGGTGCTGTTCGACGGCACGGTGATCGAACTCGGCGGCAAGGCGCTGGATGCGCCGGGCTATGACCTGCTCGGCCTTGTCTGTGGCTCCGAAGGCCAACTCGGCATCGTCACCGAGGCGACGGTGCGGTTGATTGCTAAGCCGGAAGGCGCGCGACCAGTCCTTTTCGGCTTCCCCTCCTCGGAGGACGCCGGGTCCTGCGTCGCCGAAGTCATCGGCTCCGGTATCATTCCCGTCGCCATAGAATTCATGGACAAGCCGGCGATCAGCATCTGCGAGGCTTTTGCCCACGCGGGCTATCCGATGGATGTCGAAGCACTGCTGATCGTCGAAGTCGAGGGTTCGGAAGCCGAGATGGAGGCGATGCTTTCGAACATCATCGAAATCGCCCGCCGCCATGGCGTCTCGACGATCAAGGAGAGCCAGTCGGCAACAGAAGCGGCGCTGATCTGGAAGGGCCGCAAGTCGGCTTTCGGCGCCACCGGCCGCATCGCCGATTATATCTGCATGGACGGCACGGTGCCGCTCGGTCAGCTGTCTTATGTTCTGAAGAAAACCAGCGAGATCATCGACGGATACGGCCTACGCGTCGCCAACGTCTTCCACGCCGGCGACGGCAACATGCATCCGCTCATTCTCTACAACATCAACGATCCGGAAGACGCCGCGCGCGCGGAAGCTGCGGGCAACGATATTCTCAAGCTCTGCGTCGATGCCGGCGGCTGCCTGACCGGCGAACATGGCGTCGGTATCGAAAAACGCGACCTGATGCTGCATCAGTTCAGCCAGGCCGATCTCGACCAGCAGATGGCCGCCCGCGCCGCCTTCGACCCGCAATGGATCATGAACCCGTCCAAGGTCTTTCCGCTCGAGGGGCGCCCTGCCGCATGATCCCGATATTCGAGCCGGAAACCGAAGCGGAGGCGGCCGGTATCGTCGCCACCATTGCCCGCAATGACCTGACGCTGAAGGTAGAAGGTGGCGGAACGCGCTCCGGCCTGGGCAATCCGGTGGCTGCCGACCGGGTTCTCTCGACGCGAAAACTGTCGGGCGTCGCTTCCTATAATCCGGCCGAGATGACCATGACGGCAAAGGCCGGAACGCCGGTCGCCGAAATCGAGGCAATGCTCCTTGAAAACCGCCAGATGCTCGCTTTCGAGCCGCTCGACTATCGTGGCGTCATGGCAACCGATGGCGAGCCGACGATCGGCGGCGTTTTTGCCACCAACGCCTCCGGCCCCC
>UCOA01000007.1 GCA_900474095.1 Hyphomicrobiales bacterium
CCCCCAGCCAGTCTTTCGGCGGGCGCAGATAGCGGCTGTGATAGAGTTCCAGAAACTTCGCCCGGAAACTCGGAACATTGACCTTGATCGGGCACCCACCGACGCAGGACTTGCACGCGAGGCAGCCATCCATCGCCTCTTTGACCTCATGCGAAAAATCGGCTGCCCGCTGGCCTTGAAATGCCGAATTCAGGACCTTGGCGGGAACGCTGCGCCAGGAAGAGAGCGAGCGAATATGGTTCGCTTCCGCCAAGGGATCCGACCCATTGGCCGCAATCTGTCTCAGCCATTCCTTGGTGAGCATTGCCCTGCCCTTCGGCGAATGCCGACGCTCTCTGGTTGCTTTCCAGGAGGGGCACATCGCCGTATCCGGATCCCAATCGTAGCACGCGCCATTGCCGTTGCAGCTCATCACGTCCGTATAGACAGCTCGCACGCTCTGCGGAATTTTTCTGTCGGCCTGGCCCCGTGTCGGAACGCCGTCGATCTTCAGAAGTGCCTCGCCTCTCGGCGCTGCGATCTTGCCCGGGTTCAGCTGGTTGTGCGGATCGAATATCTGCTTGACCGCCTGGATCACCGGATAAAGCTGACCGAAGAACTTGGGTGAATATTCGGAACGCACGCCCTTTCCATGTTCGCCCCAGAGCAACCCGCCATATTTCAGCGTCAGATCTGCAACTTCGTCGGTAATCTCGCGAATAAGCTTTTCCTGCTCCGGCGCCTTCATGTCGATGGCTGGCCTAACATGCAGGACGCCGGCATCCACATGACCGAACATGCCGTAGTCCAGGCCGCGCCTGTCCAGCACCGCTCTGAACTCCTCGATGTAGTCGGCGAGATTTTCAGGAGGAACTGCCGTGTCCTCGACGAACGCGATGGGGCGCTTGTCGCTCTGCATGTTGCCGAGAAGGCCGACGGCGCGCTTTCGCATCTGCCAGATGCGCCGCACCGACGCTTCGCCGCGTGCAATCGTAAAGCCGAGACGACCCGCCACCCGGCCCTCAACCTCGAGCGCCGCAACCAAACGGGCGAGCGGTCGTTCGACGTCGTCCGCCGTGGTGCCGACGAATTCGACCAGATTGACTCCCCGCGCCGGCTCACCGGCAATGGACGGGAAAAACTCCTTCACACCATCCCAGACGATGTCTTCCTGCGCCAACCCAAGCACCTTGGAATCAACCGTTTCGATGGACGCCGCTCCGAAATCGATCAGGGACTGTGCATCACGCAGACATTTATCGAAATTCTCGTACTGAACGTTGACCAGAACGGAATACTGCGGGATCGGGAGAATCCGCAGCTTGGCTTCAGTGATGACGCCAAGCGTCCCTTCTGAGCCGCAAAGAACGGAATTAAGATCGAACCTTCCCTCCCTATTCCTGATGTGGGCAAGGTCGTAGCCCGTCAGGCAGCGATTGAGTTTGGGAAACTGCTTCTCGATGGCAGAGGCATTGTCTCGCTGAAGCTGGTCGATGACCCGGTGGACGTCGCCGACAATGCCGGGCGTTCGCTTTGCCTGCGCGAGTTGCAGATCATCGATCGGGTGGGAGGTCCAGAGGGTGCCATCGAAGAAAACCGACGTCAGCTCGAGAACATGATCGCGGGTTTTGCCGTAAAGACACGAGCCTTGACCGCTGGCATCGGTGTTGATCATTCCTCCAATCGTTGCACGGTTGGATGTACTCAATTCCGGAGCGAAAAACATCCCATGTGTGTGCAGGGCAGCGTTGAGCTGGTCCTTAACGACCCCAGCCTGGACACGAACCCAGCCCTCGTTCGCGTTTATTTCAACAATACCGTTCAAATATCGGGAAAGATCGAGAACCACTCCGTCGCTGAGAGACTGGCCGTTCGTGCCGGTTCCTCCGCCGCGTGCTGACAGCTTCAGATTTCTGAAAGCTGGCTGCGCGAGAAGCCTGAGCACGACAGAAACATCGTCGGCGTTCTGGGGAAACAGAACGGCCTTAGGGGCGATTTCATAGATCGAATTGTCCGTTGCAAAAACCACCTGGGCGGAGCGGTCTGCACTGATGTCTCCACCGAACCCTGCTTCGCCAATGGCAACGAGATACTCATTCACCAGCGAGGCGTCATGAGGATCTGGAGCGAGGCGAGGAATCATGAGGCATTTCCTGGTATTGCATCAGGTGCAAAGACGCGTGGATACCGCTGGAATAGCGGTCCCGATCACATTGGGGCGGTGGTGATGGCGCAAATTCTTGCCCCATCACCAATTCTACAGGTGTGCTAGGCGTAATAGTCGGGGACTTTCTTGAAATGCTGCCAGCCCTCAAGATCGTGGCCTGTAACGACGATCGCGTCCGTCTGCTTGGCGAGCATCCTCAGCTTCTTGACGCTTCTCACAGTGTCCACCGCTGACGTCATGAAGCCCGGAAGGCATTTTTCATTCCAGTGATCGAGTGTATAGGCAGCATCGATCACGAGCATAATGGGACCCGATTCCGGAAGCGTGATCAAAAATGACTGATGGCCGGGTGAGTGACCGGGCGACGTGTAGAGCTTGATCACGCCGTCGCCGTAGAGGTCGAACCCGTCGGTCTTCTCGCCTTCGAGGAAAAACCAGTCGAGGCCGGGCTTGTCAAAATCCTTGCGGATGTATCCGCCCGCCGAAAACCAGTCGGCGTTGAATGCGTATTCGTACTCACTTCGCTGCACGATGTGGGTCGCATTCGGGAACCTTCCGGTCGCACCGGTATGATCGAGGTGGAGGTGTGAGTGAAGGACGTATTTCACGTCCTCGACCTTGAACCCGGCCTTGATCAGCTGATTGACGCAGGTCTCTTCTTCCGTCAGCAACGGATAGTAGACGTCGGCCGTCGTGCCCCAATGCCCCTTCGGATCCTGCGCAGCCTCAAGCGCAATACCGCCGTCGATGACGACATTGCCCTTTGGATGCGTGATCAGGTACCACGGGATCGGTGTGATAAATTCGCCCTGGCCCCGACCCAATTTGATGTCCACTTCCTTCTGCCGGATGTGTCCTGTCTGGAACATGTAGAGACGTATCTCTGTCAATGTCATTTCTCCTCGATTGATGGGCTCCTACCTGCCCACTATTTCCGACTGCAGCCTATGCGCTGACAACCATATTGACCTTCGGATTGGCTTCCTTGCTGATCGTCATCGCCAGCAGACCATCCCTGTCACACCCCGATCGTGGGAGCTGCGCCGAGACCGCCCCGTCGTGCACAACCATGATTGTTTCAGATAGAGCCAGCAGTTCCTTCACGGATGTCGAGATGACGATGATCGCCGCACCTGCCTCTGCCATTTTCAGGATGATTTCATAAATCTGGCGGATCGCACCGACATCGACGCCGGAGGTCGGCTCGACAAATACGTAGACTTTCGCCTGCCGTTCTAGCCACTTGCCGATCACTGCCTTTTGTTGGTTGCCGCCCGAAAAATATCGGATCGGCCGGTCCGGCGCGTTGGGATATATCGAAAGGCGCTGGATGATCCCCTCGGCATAGCGGCGCTTCGCCGCACCCTGCACCAGTCCCCGTTTTGCAAGTCTCGACAGTGCCGGCAGGCTGACATTCTCGGCCATCGACAGGCTGGGGAACAGAGCCTGCTTGCGCCGCTCCTCCGGAATGAGGGCGATACCGCATTTCAGGGCGTCACCCGGATTGCGAATGACTGTTAAGGCCCCATCGATCACGATCTCGCCTTCATAGGCCGAGAGACCACCCAGGCACTTCTCGATCTGCTCCATGCCAGCGCCCAATGGGCCTGTAACGCCCAGAATTTCACCTGCTCTGACTTTTAAGGAGAGTGGGGCAAGTCTGGGCGTTGAAAGGTTTTTGAGCTCCAGAACGACCCGGTCCTGGCTGTGCCCGTGATTTTCGATCTGCAGATCTGCGGAGCTTCTGTTGACCATGAGCTGGGTTACCACCTCCTCGTCGATCTTACCGCGTTCCAGCGTCCCGGAGACTCGACCGTCCCGAAGGATCGTGGCGCGGTCGCAAAGCAGCTTCACCTCGTGAAGCCGGTGCGAAATATAGACAATCGTGATGCCGCTTTGCTTGAAGGTCGCGATCATCTTAAAGAGAAGCTCGCTCTCGCCGGCCGACAGGCGTGCAGTCGGTTCGTCGAGGATGATAAGCTTGTAACGACGGTGAAACAGTGTCGCGAGCGTCACCATCTGCATCTGTGCTGCCGTGAGGGTCGATGCCTTGCGATCGGGATCAAGATCGAGACCGATCTCCTGCATGATCCTCGCCGCCTCCTGGCGAATATTGCGTCTGTTGATCCAGATGCGGCTCGGCTCGTTTCCAAGCAGAATGTTCTCGGCGACCGTCATGCTGCCGGCGAGCTCGGAGTCCTGATAGACCGCACCCAGACCGTGTGCATGGGCATCCACCGGACGATGGACATGGATCGGCTTGCCGTCGAGCAATATCTCTCCGCCGGACGGAGAATAGACACCCGTCAGGATCTTGATCAGCGTCGACTTGCCTGCTCCGTTCTCGCCCAGCAGACCGTGAACTTCGCCACGCTCGAACGAGAGGGAAATGCCTTTCAGGACCTGGATGCCGGCGAAGTCCTTTGCCAGGTCTTTCAGTTCGATCAATGGCGTTGCCATGGTCGCCTCCTCAAATGAACTTCAGGTGAATTTCTTCACGGTTTAGAGCGGCATTCGCTCCAACAGCGGCCAACAGAACGAAACCGTTGAACAGCTGGCGCGTGGCAAACGAAATCCCGATCATGTTCATGCCGGAGCTGACCATGTAGAGGAAAAAGACGCCGAGCAGAGTACCCAGAACATGCGGCTTGCCCTTGCCCAGAATGGTCGCGCCAAGGAACACGGCGGCGAATGCTTCAAGGAGATATCCTTGGCCGCCGACTGGTTGCGCGGATGAAGAGATCGATGTCAGCAGGATGCCACCGATGCCGCTAAACAGTGCGGACAGGACGAAGCTAACGATCACCCAACGGTAGACGCTGATTCCGGAGTAGTACGCGGCCATGGGATTGTCGCCAACGGCACCGATATAGTGCCCCGCCTTGCTGCGAGTGGACAGGACGTGTCCACAGACGAATACGGCTGCAAGGATGATGACGGGGAAGGCGATCGGACCGACACGTCCCTGCCCCAGAAACCTGAACACGGCCTCGTTGTAATCGACTGGAATTTGATAACCGCCCGAGAGGTAGGTATTGACGCCACCAAGCAGAAACATGACGCCAAGCGTCGTAACGATGCCGGAGAGCCTGCCGTAGGTCACGAGAACTCCGTTTACGGCGCCGATAAGGCATGCCGCACCAAGGCCCACTGCCGTAGCACCAATCCAGCCGATGCTCGGGATGAGCAGTGCGGTGATAATGGATGTAGTCGTCACGACCGCGCCGATTGAAAGATCGAAGCTCCCGGCGGCCACAACATATGTCAGCCCCATCGAAAGGAGTGCGCTGACGATCATCGAGAACAGGATATTGTTGAAGTTTGAAACCGTCCCGAAATACGGGCTCATCAACGAGAAGAACACCCCAAAGAGGATGATCACAAGAATCGTTCCCCAACGTCGGAAGAAACTGAGGATCGCGCTTGTACCGGTTTCGGTTTGGATGTCTGTGCGGGCCTTTGCGACGGCGCCTGTCGAGGATGTGGACATCACGGATGTCTCCTTAGAACTGTGTTAAACCGGGTGCCGCGTTTCCATTCCGCGCTTCGATTTTCCAGAATTGTACCCCGGTCTGCTCGGGCCCGGAGGAACTGTCTCCGGACCCGATCCCCTTGGGAGGTTTTTTTATCCGCCGTAGGTCTTGAGGAGTTCGATCGCCTTCTGGTCCATCGCCTTAAGCTCCTGAAGAGCACCCGCAGCTTCCGACTTTTCGATCGCCGTCACCGGCACACGGTAGGTGTGGTTCGGAATCTCCTGGCCCTGACCCAAAGCGAGCGCGATCTCGCCAATTTTATCACCGGCCGTATGGTAGGGAACGTCTGTCGAGAACGCGATCGGGCTGTCTGGAGATGCCATTTCGCTGAGCAACTGATCTGAGAAGTAATGGTTCACCACAAGTGCTTTGCGACCCATCTGCGTCAGGGCCTGCGATGCGCCGACGGTCAGAGGCCACCACCAGGAAACGATTGCCTGGAGGCTTTCGGGATCCGGGTTCGACTGCAGAAGCGACAAGGCGTTTTCACGGCCCTTGGAAATCTGGTCGGACGTCGACGTCGAGCCGGTCATGAATGGCAGCATCTTCATGCGCGGTTCGAACTTCGTCATGACTTCGAGCTGATCGACCTCCTGATCGAACGGCGTATAGAAACCGCGATCTTCGGCGGTCTGGATGATGGTGCCCTGACGCGAAAGCTTGTTCTGGAGCCAGTAACCCATCGCGGTACCCGTCGCCCAGGTGTCTTCCTGAACGGATGGGGAATCCTTGACCGGCACCATGAAGCCGACGGTTTTGATGCCGCGGCGATGCGCCTCTTCAACAATGTATGCGGTCTCCGATTCCTGAGAATAGATGCCCAGAACGAGGACGTCGATGCCGCGGTCCAAAAGCTGCCGCGCCGAATCCTGTTCGCTCTGCTTGGAGGGTTCCCCCCGAACGGTGACGAGCTCGCCGCCGTTATCCAGCACCGTCTGTGCGATACGCCAGCATCCGCGCCGCCAGGGCTGGTTGAACGGGCCGTAGCAAAGACCAAGTCCGACCTTCACCTTCTTGCCGTTTGACACGAATTTGGGAATCTCGCTCGTCAATGCGTATGCCGATTGGGCTGTCGCAGCCAAAGCACCTGCTGCAGCAATACCAGCGCCGAGCCCAGCCAAAATCTGCCGTCTGTTGTAGCCTATATGCTCCTGCATTTCTTCTTTCCAGAACCTAGTCATTTCCGTTCCTCCTTTGTGAATTTCTCTACCTCTCAGAGCATTCTGCCGCGTGGTCAGGGTGCTCTGTCCTCCCGGATCATGGCGGCGCCCTTTTCAGCAATCATAAGGACCGCCGCCATCGTATTTCCGGAGATCTGCGTGGGCATGACCGACGCATCGATCACCCTCAATCCGTCAATTCCATGCACGCGAAGACGATCGTCAACGACCGCCTGGGGTCCGGTTCCCATGCTGCACGTGCCGACAGGGTGATAGATCGTCTGGCCGTTCTCGCGTGCGAAGTGGAGCCACTGGTCGTCGGTTTCGACATTTTTGCCGGGGCTCATCTCATGCGAGACAAATGGCTTCATCGCGCTTTGTCCGACGATATCCCGGGCAATTCGCATTCCCCGGATCAATGTGTCCTGATCCTCGGTCGTCGCGAGTATATTTGGTCGAATTGCCGGAGCGACAAACGGATCTGCGGATTTGACGTGGATCGTGCCACGCGATTCCGGGCGCAACGGCGACACGCCAATCGTCATCCCCGGCTGACGATCAAGCTTGCGATCGGCTGCGTTGGCGTAACTGGCATGCATGAAGAAATATTGGACATCCGGAGACGACAGCCCCGGACGGGTCCTGACAAAACCATGAGCCAGGCCGGTCGCAAGCGTCAAGATGCCTTTTCGGGTCGTGAAATATTGCGCGACTGCCTTTGCAAGCGCAACACCCCGGCTTTGTTCGTTCAACGTAATCGGTTGAGTGACGCGCCAGTTCATCCGGGTGCAGAAATGATCCGCGTAGTTCGCACCGACCCCTGGCAACACATGATTGATTGGGAGCCCGGCGGATTTTAGCACTTCGGGATCTCCGATCCCCGAAAGCTCGAGTATCTGCGGGGACTGGACCGCGCCCGCAGCCAGAACGACTTCTTTCGTGAAAACCTGGCATTTCCGCCCGTCTCGGTAATACTCCACGCCACTAACGCGGGTGCCATCCAGGATGACACGCGTAACATGTGAGTTGGTATGTACTTCCAGATTTGGACGGTTGCGGGCAGATTGCAGATATGCCGTGGACGTGCTCCAGCGGCGTCCATCACGCTGATTAACCTGGTAATACCCAAACCCGTCCTGGTCAGCGCCATTGTAGTCTGGGTTTTTGCGGTAGCCGGCCTGTAACGCTGCGTCTATGAAGGCTTCGGAAAGCACCGGGCGTTCCTTTACCTCGACCACATTCAATGGTCCTTCGCCACCGCGAAGTTCATTGGATCCTCCCTCCCAATTTTCCATCCGCCGGAAGTATGGAAGGACGTCCTGAAAGCCCCAGCCCTTATTGCCAAGCTGCGCCCAATGATCAAAATCCTGCGGCTGTCCCCTCACGAAAATCATGCCGTTAATCAGCGAGGACCCCCCAAGGCCTTTACCACGCGGGACCACGATTTTTCTCTGAAGCACATTCTCTTCGGGCTCGGTCCAGAAGCGCCAGTTGAAGCGTTCATTGACCAGCAGCTTGCCAAAACCGGCAGGAATGTTGACCCAGAATCCTTTGCCCTCGCCTCCCGCCTCCAGCAGAAGAACTTTGTAGTTGGCGTCTTCGGTCAAGCGGTTGGCAAGGACGCAACCAGCCGTTCCTCCGCCAATGATGACGCAGTCGAAATTCATCGGAATACTCGCTTTGAAGTCTGGATATCTTGCAGCAAGGACTGGCGGAAGCAGCCAGCGCCAAGCCGAATTAGGGTGTCGCCGCTGACGATATCAGCCGACGCAGAAACCCGTGATCTGGCGCATCCATCTCATGCACATGATTTTCCCTCCTCTCGGACGACCGGAATTGTCCGTCTCGCACAGGCCGCCTCCACAACGGCCATTTCTTCTGAAGTAAACTAACCATGAAACCATGTTGCCTGACAAGTGAAAATCTGCTTAAATCAGAAAAAAGTTTCGAAGGCTTGGTTGCGCCACCTCAGCCATGATACCGGAGGGACCTTTTACCGCGCGATTGGGTGGCTACTTGACCCTCTCAGGGTTAATGCTCGAAAACGTGAAGTGAGGTTCTAGCGCTTGGGGAGAATTACTGATGGCGAGTACGAAATTGATAAACCGGGGGCCTTCTCTTGCGGATTCTGTGTCTGATAGCATTCGCATCGAGATAACCAACGGAAGCTATGCAATTGGTGATAAGCTTCCTACCGAAAAGACGCTGGCGGACACCTACGGTGTGAGCCGGCCCATTGTTCGCGAGGCAATCAATTCGCTCAAGCGCGATGGTCTCGTTGTGACACGGCAAGGATTGGGGGCTTTCGTTAGCGAAACGCGCGAGCAGAATTTTCGGTTTACAAGCTTCGACGTGAATGACGCCCTCGACATTCGCAACGTTATTGAACTTCTAATGGCAGTGGAAGCTGCGGCAACCGCGCGGGCGGCCGAGCGGCGCACAGAGGAAGACATGAAGAAAATTGAGGGCCGTTTCAACGCAATGCAGACCGCAATTGATGAAGGGCGGAGTGGCGTAGACGAAGACATGGAATTTCATCGTGCGATTGTCGAAGCAGCGCGAAACCCATATTTTCGAGACATGTCGGACTTTCTCGACGCGAACGTCAGGAACTTTATTCGCAAGGCTCGCGAAAACACCGCGAGACTTAAGAGTGGTTTGGTCCAGGAGGTGCAAGGCGAGCACCGCGTGATCCTTGAAGCGATTGCGTCCGGTGACGCGCAAGCGGCCAGAAAAGCCGCGGAAGCTCATTTGATCGGGGCGGCTAAGCGGCTTGCACTATATATAAAGCCTTAGCTTCGTTCTCCGGAGCAGTCGTCCGAGATTCATCGTAAGAAGCTTTTGCGCAGAGACATTGTGAAGTTCTTCGAGAAAGCGCCGTCGACTGCTATCGCGTTCGAGGTCTGTCGCGCTCCTCATCATTGGGCGAGGGTATCGAGCTCATTCGGCCACTAGGTGAAAAAATGATCGCGCCACATCCGGCGACGCCTTATGTCAGAAACGACGCGTCGGAGACGGAAGCTTTGCAAGGCGACCAGCCGCCCTGCCTGCGCTTTGTACCGGTAAAGACGCGACCAAGGGTGCGCTGAAGCGTGGCGTTGATGACGTGAACTTGCAAGAGAGATGGTGCGATCGATCGACGATGCGCATAACTGCCTTGGCGAGTAGCGTGTGCGACCCAACGCGGCATGCTTGCAAGCAAGCAAGCGATCAAAAATACATCAAAAACGACCTGCCGTCATTGCACCGCCAACAATGTTGCATCACGCTAATCTTGATTGCGAAAAACGTCAGTAAGCCTTGCCCACTGGTGAGCTCGGAGTTACTTCGAGGGGCCCTAAGGTCCGGGCCGCATCTGTCTCTGCTTGCCCGCCCAGCGGCCCATCCCGAGCCTTGAAAACCGTAGATGGACGACGAATATCAGGAGGCAGGGGCCAAGCGCCCCCACCCCTTTAAAGATCAGTTCCACTTGGAGATGAATTCGAGTGTATGAGCGTTCACCTCGGCGGGGTTCGTAGCACTCAGGAAATGGTTTCCGCCTTCGACGATTCTCAACTCCGCCGACTTCGAGTTCGTGAAGCCCGCGATCTCATTTCGGGCATTCGCAACGCTGTAAACCTGGTCTTCCGTGCCGTGCAGCCACAGAACAGGGCACTCAACGTAATCCAGGCGACCGTGGAGTCCATCGCGGTCACGCAGATTGATTGCGCACATCCTGATACGTCGGCGTCCTTCGTCCCCCTTGTAATTTTCCCTGAGCTTTTTGGCCCAGAAAGCACGAGCCTCGTCCGAGACATTCACGCCCAGCCCGGATTCGGCAAGCCCGTCGCAATATTCATCCGAGGGCACCCAATCGTCTCCGACTGGCTGGGCGAGATCGAGGATCAGGGGATTACAGAAGTCGTCCGCGATCCAACAACCAAGCTCTCTGCTGGCGGCACTTTCATAATCCAGTGACGTCCCAAGCGGGACGATGCCCTTAATCGTGCTTGGGGCCAGTATCGCCATGCGTACCGCGATCCAACCGCCTTGCGAGGTACCCAGGACAAACGCTGAAGCAATGCCCAGCTTTTCAAGGACTTGGAGATTTGCGATTGCCGAGTCCCAGTATGTGAATTGTTCACTTCGGGTACGGGTTACTCCGTGCCCGTAAGGCTCGATAGCGAGAAGGTTTACTTTGCTCATGAGGGCCTCGTCGGCATATTGAGCGCGGTAAAGCTCCGACGACGTCGTGAACGAGTTAACCAGAACCAAAGTCGGAAGTGCTGGGTTATATTCTGCGCCGAAACGGTAGCCAATTTGCGACCCACCAAGATGTGACACATCGGCCGTTTGAACTGTTTGCATCGCTGCCTCCTTAATTGAATGCGGAACGGCGCATCTCATGTGCGGCCCGCGGTTACGTTAGCAATTACTAACCCGATCCTTACGGGAAGAACGGGTCTAGGCGGCGACAAGCGTTTGGTTCGCGCCGCCCTTCCCTTTAGTTGGCTACGATCGGTTCGATCTTATACGGCTTATAGGCATCTGCCGGTGCATCGCACTTTTCACAATTGATGCCCGGTGCGTTCACTGCTTCCTTCACTTCTTTAGGAAGTGGTTGGATTATGGCCCCATCGACAGCGGTACCATTGATAGCGGATTCCATAGACAACTCAGGAAGCATAACAGGATCCAAAACTTCGGTCACAAATGACGAAGGAACCTTGCTTTCCGGAAAGGCATTGCAGCCGTTTTCGAAACGGTCACCCGCACAGACTTTGACATTTTCAGCTAACACCCATGGAAGTGGATACTCGATGTTCATCGCTTTTAGATCCCGCTTCTTTGTCAGGACCTCCATCATCAGCTTGAAAGCGTAGCCCGATGTTGCTGGTGGTGATCCGGCCGATACTCCTTTGAGTCCCTTTGCCTGCATCTCAGGGTTCGCCAGAGCAAGGCGGAAGCCGTTCGAGTTTTCACCGGTCACCGGAACAAGCTTGCCGCCTTTGTCCAGCAAGGCTTGAATGGCGCCATATTCGCCAGCCTGCGACCAAATTCCATCTACGTCAGGATGTGCTGCGAGTGCCTTGGCGGTTTCTTGCTGTGTCGTGCGGTCATCCCAGTACGAGTAATATTCCGCTACAACTTTTATTCCCGGATACTTGTTGAATACACTCATCGCTCCATCGGTATGATGCTTGTCGACAGAATTTCCTGGAACGCCACGGCTAAGAAAGATATTGCCCTTGCCGCCTAGGATATTCACAAGTGCCTGCGCGGTGTTTTCACCGAAGCCCGTCGTCAGATAGCTGACATTGTAGGCGCATTTCTCGGTGACGGTCGCATCATACATAAAGAACAGCACGCCTTGGTCGCAGCCGCGCTTGATGGTGCGGTTCAGCGCGGTCGACGAAATTGGGAAACTGATGATGCCATCGGCGCCATCATCGACCATGCTTTCGTAGGCAGAGATCTGCGCCTGCGGGTCGGTGCCCGAAATGACCTCTTTCAGGTCCACCATGTCCTTATAGGGCGAGGTAGCTGCCAATGCCTTGACAATATTGGCGGTTTCCGATTGCCAGGCGTTGCCAGAATAGCTCAGGCTCAAGTAGATCTTGAATTTCTTATCCTGCGCCCCCGCAGGCTGCGCGAGCACCGTCCCGGCCGCCAGCAGCGACATCGCCGCGAGCGTCATTTTCATTGTATTGCTAAGCATTGGCTTCTCCTCCTCAAGATGCCTATTAGGGACGGCGTCCCCTTCAATGCGGGCTCAGGGTCTCCTGAATGCACGCAACCGTTCGAAAAACTCATCGCGCAACACAAGCAGCGCGATGAGGATGATTGAACCTTCGATGATTGTTCGAAGGCCGAAATTCAGTCCGATTGCGGAAATGACGGTGCCAAGTGTCGTCAGCAAAATCGCACCACCGACGGTTCCCAGGAATGTTCCCCGTCCGCCAAGGATCGAGGAACCGCCGATAACCACGGCTGCAATTGACGGAAGCAGATAATTGTCTCCCATGCGGAGCGTCGCACCGTTCGAATAGCCGACCAGCATCATTCCGACGAAGCCCGCGCAAACGGCGCTTATCACGTATGGAAGAAACTGGGTGAGTGTCACAGGTATGCCCGCAATCCGCGCAGCTTGATCATTTGTGCCAACGGCATAAACGTGCCGGCCGAAGACACTGCGCGCTTGCAGCACCCATCCAAAAAAGACGAAAGCCAGCAGAAGGAGAATGGATGCAGGTACTCCTGCGATTTGGCTTTTCATCAGATCCGTCAGTAGTTCAGGTGCCGCTCCGCGTGTTGTTCCATTCGTCATACCCAAGGTCGCCGACGCGACCATGATGGAGGTGGCCATAGACATGATAAACGGAGGAACTTTCAGCCAAACAACACCAACCGCTGTGAATGATCCGACAAGGCCGCATCCAACAAGGACGAGTGGCAGGAGAAACAGAGCATCCGGATTCCCTGCTCCAACCCAGGCTGTAGACAAAACACCACCCAGTGTGATGAGCGCGGGCAGCGAGAGGTCAAGTCCTCCTGACAGTATCACCAGCCCCTGGCCGAACGAGAGAACAACCAGGAATGATCCCAGTGTCAGAACTGTCTCGACCTGGCTCCACGACCCGAGCGATGGACTGATGAAACGAGAGCCCAGAAGAATAACGACACAGAGAACGGCGACGGAGACAGCGCTGATGGTTTCTCTGCTGACCTTTGCGTTGCCGCGCTTGTCCGGCACGGCGATGTATGACGTGTTTTGCGAGCGACTGGTCATTTGTTTTTTCTTTCGCCCAAACGTGTCAACAGCGCACTAAACATGACCGCAATGATAAGAACCGCGCCTTGGAAGATCCCTGTGTAGAAAGAGGACACCCCGCTTGAGAACAGGACTTTCTGAAGTAGCATCAAGGTGGCGGCTCCCATGACGGAAGCGAACAGCCCCCCTTTCCCCCCAGACAGAGACGTGCCGCCAAGCGCGACCGCCGCGAACGAGAGCATGAGAAGCGGTTCGCCGGCAGTCGGGCTTCCTGTGGCCGTTTGCGCACTCAGCATGTACCCCGCCAGCCCATAGATCATGCCGGCTAGGACGAATGCGAAGAAGCGCACCTTCAGGACAGGGATACCTGACAATCTAGCAGCATGTTCATCGGCGCCGATGGCGTAGAGCGCGATGCCAAAGTCTGTCTTTCTCGCCAAAAGCCAGAGGCATACGACAGCGCCAAGGATCAGCCCGGAGACCGGAATAAAATTGAAGATTCGATCCGTGAGTTCATAACTAACCCACTCCGCTACAGTCCCGCCGGGCGCGTCCAGGATGAGAAGCGCGACTCCTTGACAAACGATCATTGTGGCAAGTGTCGCGGCTATCGCCTGAATGCGCAGATAAGCGACCAGCCAGCCGTTTACAGCGCCGACGACGGCCCCTATCGCAAGGCAGATGGCGAGCGATGCAAGGGCTCCGCCTGGACCCTCGAGCGGATAGACCGCCATAACAACGTTCGTTATCGAAACAACGCCCGCAAGCGAAAGGTCAAAGCCGCGGCTAAGAACAACAATAGCCTGCCCGGCGCTGGCGAGAGCCAGCGGTACCGTGTTGTTGAAGAGGCTCGCGATCGCTCCCGCACCGAGTGCACGGGGCTGCTGAACCACGTAAACGACATAGAGCGCAATGTAGAGAGCCATTATGATGAAGGACCCGCGCAGCAGGACGCTCTTCATCGAGGGCTTGGGATGGACGACACCGGCCTTGCTCATTGCATCGCCCTCAACCGGGCGGTGGCGCGGTGTCCGATCATCGCCGCGACCAGACCTTGCTCATCTATTGCCGAGCCTTCGAACGTTTCGACAATTTTGCCCTGATAGAGAACCATGCAGCGATCAGCCAGTTGAACGATCTCCGGCAATTCCGACGAATAGAACAGAACTGAACCGCCGCTGGCAGCAAATGCTCTAATTGCGCTATAGATCGCCTGCTTCGTTCCAACATCGACCCCGCGCGTCGGGTCAAATAGCAGCAGGGTGCGCGCGCCAGTGGCCAAAGTCCTTGCAATCAGAGCCTTCTGCTGATTGCCGCCGGAAAGGTCGCCAATTGCGAATGAAAGATAACGTTCGCTTAGTTCAACCTTCGCCCCCTCGGGGCCAGCCGCTTCGGCTTCGGCATTCTGTCCTACCAACCTCGCGGTGGAAATTGTCGACAGGATCGGAACGACGATGTTGGTTGCCGCGCTCAGCCCGGCAAGAATCCCTTCTGTTTTCCGCTCTTCGGGAAGATATGCAATGCCGCTACCAGCCTTGAGCGCTTTGCGTGGACTCGAGATAGAGTGCTCCCGGCTATCAATTTCTATCGAGCCTGACTTTGCAGGCTCCAGCCCGGCGAGACACCGGAACAACGACCTTTGGCCCTGCCCTTCCAATGCCGCTACCGCAAGAATTTCGCCTGGCCGCACGTTGAATGACGCATCCACCAAAACACCGTTGCTGAGGGACTTTACGCTGAGACGCGGTGCAGCGTCTTTAAGGGCACTGCTTGCATGTTTTCTGACATGATCGTCGCGACGACCGACCATCATTTCAAAAATGTCGTCGTTGCTTGCCTCTTTCAAAGAGACAGTTGCGATTGTGCGACCGTTGCGCAGCACCGTCGCGCGCTGACAAATCTCGCGAACCTCTGCAAGGCGGTGTGAAATATACAGAACCGCCACGCCCCGATCCGTTGCGCTCCCTATCTGGCCAAACAGCCAATCCGTTTCCGCAAGCGACGCGGTGGGTTCATCCAGGATCAATACTCGCCCAGCATTTTCCAGGGCTCTTACGATCTCAAGACGTTGCCGGTCGGCCAGAGGAAGCGATGATACTTCAATGGCAGGGTCAATGCGTTCAAGGTCATACCGCGCCAACATCGATGACGCCCTTCGCATCGTCTCAGCGGCGGACGAGATGAAGAAAACACTCTTTGGGATCCGAGGCAGCAGCAAATTCTGCGCAACCGACAAGTTGGGTACGAGGCTCAGTTCCTGGAACGCCGTGGACACTTGCTGGTCCCGCGCTTCCGTGATCGACATCGGGCGATACGGCGCGCCGTGAAGATGCATTACGCCACAGTCCGGTACGACAGCACCTGCCAATATTCGAACCAGCGTGGATTTCCCGGCTCCGTTCTCTCCCAGAAGCGAATGGACCTCGCCTGCGCGCAGATTGATGTCGGCCTGTTCCAAGGCGACCGTGGCGCCATACGATTTTCCCACCCGAACGACAGACAGTTCTAGCCCCTCGGAAATGGCAGGCACGCAAGCCCCTGAGATCAGCATATTTCCTCCTCCACTCTGTGCAGTAGTCCCATCGTTGGGGACGTTGCGGCCCTAAAGGGCAATCTCCGTCTTCTGCTCCCTCAGAAGATGCTGCGTTCGCTTGGACGACATCAGCGATATAAACTAACCATGAAACCAGGTTGCCTTACAAGTACTATTTTGAAAATTCGTAACACCGTGGCGCTTGCCGCAACTTCTCGCCAGAGAATCCGGGGCGGCGGGCACCTCAACCCAATCCACAGCTACGCCATGGAATCCTCTACATCAGTTCGCCAAGGTGCTTTGAGTCAAAGCCCTTTAAAGCAGCGTCGTCGCCTTCGCGTATTTTCATTACCCACTCGGGGTCACTTAGCAGAGCGCGTCCAACGGCGATGAGATCAAACTCTTTTCGTTCCATACGTTGAATCAGATTATCGATACCGATGCTGGTGGAACTCTGCCCTGCGAATGCAGAAACAAACTCGCCTGACAGTCCGACCGATCCAACGCTGATGGTTGCGGCGCCAGTCAACTTCTTTGCCCATCCTGCAAAATTGAGACCGTTCGGCCCATCGAGCGTTGGGAACTCCGGCTCCCAGAATCGTCGTTGAGAGCAATGCAAGACATTGACACCAGCTTCTACCAGCGGCTGGAGCCACTCAGCCATTTCAGCTGGGGTTGTGACCAAACGCGCATTGAAGTCCTGCTGTTTCCATTGGCTAACACGAAGAATGATTGGAAAGTCCGCCCCGACCGCTGCCCGAACCGCCGCTATCAATTCTCGTGCAAAACGAGAGCGGTCGACTATTGCATTGCCGCCATATCGATCTGTGCGCTGATTGGTACCGTTCCAGAAGAACTGATCAATCAGATAGCCATGGGCGCCGTGCAATTCCAGCGTATCGAAGCCCAGATTTTTCGCCGCCACGGCAGCCCTGACAAAAGCGTCAATCGTGTCGGCAATCGCCTCCTCATTCATCGGTTCGCCGCGAGGGGAGCCAGGCGCCTCTACTCCGGAAGGGCTTTCGATAGGGCCGTCGGGCTCCCAATCGGTTAGCGAGGTTTTGCTCGCTCCAGTATGCCAAAGTTGAGGCCCCATCCGGCCCCCTCCAACATGAACGGCGTCGATGACCTTCTTCCACCCCAAGAGCGGTCTCTCCCCGTGAAAAAACGGGACGCCGGGGTCGTTGCGAGATGCAGGTCGATCCACCACCGTACCCTCAGAGAGGATCAAACCGACGCCGCCTTCGGCCCGCCTGCGATAATAATTCGCGTTGATGTCGCCTGGGACACCATCTTGTGCCAGAGCCCGCGTCATCGGGGCCATAACGATGCGGTTGGGAAGCGTCATCGAACCGATCGATAGCGGTTCAAAAAGGATCTCGCGGTTCATTTGACTTCCACCCGTCATCATTTGGCAGTCGAGTCAATCGCCCTGCCAAGGAAGGATGCTGCGTTTGCGATCGCCTCTCTACCTTCGGCAAGTTCAGCCTGAAACATGTGCCAGACATGGAACATGTTCGGCCAGATTTCCAACGTGACGCGAACGCGATTTTCGCCAAGGTGTGATGCCAGTCGGATTGCATCGCTCAACATCAGTTCAGCTTCGCCGATCTGCACCAGTATTGGCGGTAACCCTCGAACATCTGCAAATACAGGCGAGGCTTCTGGACTGTTCGGCAGCGCCCCTCCCAAAAAAGTGCGAGCCATCAGATCAAGGCCCGCCTTCGTGTTCAAGCGATCCAAGCCTTCACGATTAAACATCGAAGGCCCGGTATGCTCCAGGTTGGCCCAGGGCGACAAGGCTGCCCCACCCGCTGGTAGCGGCACGCCGGCATTTCGGGCCATCACCATAACCGACACCACCATCGCTCCGCCTGCAGAGTCGCCGGCGAACGTTACCGACCGCGGATCTTGACCTTCTTCGATCAGCCAACGGTACGCGGCGTAGGTATCTTCGATTGGCACTGGGAACGGGTATTCCGGCGCTAGCCGGTAATCGGGCAGATAGACCCTCGCTTTCATCGCCACAGCAAACGCTGCAGCCAAGCCATGATATCCACCAGGTCCGCCAACGATATAAGCGCCGCCGTGAATATAGAAAAGCACCCTGTCGCCCAAGACAGTGTCGGGCGTAATCAACGTTCCGGGTACGCCGCCCATATCAATCGCCTCGACCCGCACGTCTTCAACAACGGGATGTTCTGCCATCTTGGAGATGTAAGATCTGCGGATTTCCTCAATCGTCACTTCCTTGTTTTGGCCAAGGATGACAGGACCAAGATCCTGCAGACTGTTGGCCCACTGATCGAGTCGACGGGTTACGATTTCATTGAAAGCCATTGTGAACGTCCTTGATGATGCGGATCTTTCCTGTCACCTATAAGCGATTTATTGGAGAATTGGCGTCAACACTGCGAGGACGGACAAGCTGAGATGACCTTAGGACACATCAACGATATCGCGGCATTTGTCGCCGCAGCGGAGACGGGAAGCTTCGTCGCCGCAGGACGCGTCCGCTCGATGACCAGATCAGGTATCGCAAAGAGCGTGTCACGACTTGAGAATCGCCTTGGGGTCAGGCTCTTTAATCGAACAACCCGGAGCCTCGGGTTGACAGATAGCGGCTCCGCCTTTTTTGAGCGATATTCGGAAATCCTCTCCGACCTGGAGGATGCAGAGTTCTCGTTATCAAGCGGATACGGAGAACCGCAAGGAATGTTCAGGTTGACCGCGCCAGCAACGTTTGGTCGAGTTATGATACTTCCGCTGCTCAACCAGTTCCTGGAAGCGTGGCCACGACTTCGGGCTGAGGCAAGCTTGACAGATAGGGTGAACGACATCATTGCAGATGGCTTTGATCTAGCGATCCGCATCGGAGAGATGCGCGAAAACACGAGCCTTATTGCCAGAACAATTGCCACTCAGCGGGATATTGTCGTTGGAAGCCCTTCGTATTTGGATGGCAGGCAGCATCCGCGAGCGCCGGAAGACCTCGCGCAGCACAACTGCCTTAGCTATGTTAACGCGGGCCAACAGCGAGCATGGCGACTTTCTGTGAACGGAGAGGTTATTGCGTTAAGGCCTAAAGCTCGCCTCGCTCTCGACGGTGGCGAAGCACTGCGAGATGCAGCAATCTCTGGAGCAGGTCTAGCATTCCTGCCAACCTACCTCGTAAATGAAGATATCGCTGCGGGTCGTCTGTACGAGGTCCTTGAGGACTTCGCAGCGCCGCCGGTTCCAATCAGTGCGATCTATCCGAGTCGTCGCCATCTTGCTCCCAAAGTACGTAAGTTTATCGATCTGGTAACGATGAGCCAATGAGTGCGGATTCCGACGTGAAGCCGGCCGCCATTCCGATCACAGACCGGCCACCATTTGCGACCGTCCCACCGGGAGTAACTTAAAAGTCTTGCAAACACTCAAATTAAGCGTGATGTTATAACAGATCAGATCAATCAACATTATGGAACTGATGTGCAGGCGACCATTTGGCCTATCGAAAGTCGGTTAAGCGCGGAGCTAAAAATTCTCTATTGCAGGTCTAACCCGACGCCCAGCGGGCGTCGAACCAACAACTGATGCTGCCTCTGCAAACCGCGACTAGCGATCCTCAGCCGTTCATGAGTGAGGCTCATTACGTCATGCAAACTCTGCAGGCTAATCAAACGTTCGGGCGGCCAATATATTGGAGCATGCCGTGCCGCTCTACGTGCAGAATCAAGCCCCGCTTCGATGCGCGTCACGGTCGAGAAAAGCCCACGTGCCGCCAATGAGAGATGAAGCTCACGATGATCGCTTGGCTCAGTCTCTCAGAGGGACATGAACTACAGCTAGGGAGTCATATGGCCAATAAGCACACTTTATTTAGCTCGCCTGAAGCGACCGCGCCTGCCTTGAGAAGGGCGGAACGAACAGGGTTCAAGATCGCTGTAATCGGCCGAACCGCAGCGGTAATGCTTATCGCATTGGCCTACCTTCTAAGCTACTACTTTCCGATAAATGTCGGAATTTTCGGAATTACCGCGACAATTGCACTTGGGGGGCTAACGTCTCTAGCCGCCATTGGAACGCGTTATGAAAAACAGGCGAGATTTGCGCTTTTTGCTTTCGACGCGACAGCGGTAACAGTTCTGCTCGCTTTTGTACCACTGAGTAGTGGCGGAAATGTTCCCCAAAATCTCGTATTCTTGACCAGTTCGGTCCAGCACTACTATCTGGTAGTCGCCGCAGCAATTCTGACGCTCTCCCCTCCTCTCGTCCTTTGGACTGGAGCATGGGCTGCTGGCGGCCTTCTCTTTGCCACTTGGTGGATTTTGTCCGGAATGGAGCAGGTCGTAAGCTACAATAACCTTCCGATCTCCCCCCCGCGGGATGTTTATATCGACACTGTTCTCAATCCAAATTTTCTCGGTATTGCGTCGAGAATTCAAGAGGCTCTGATCATTGTTTTGGTTACCGCCATTGCCGCGTTGGCCGTTCATCGGGCAAGGCGGGTGGTAAGTGATCATGCGAAGGCCGAAGCTAGTCAGCGCCGCGTGCAAAACCTTTTCGGACGCTACGTCCCTGCTCCCGTCCTGCGCGAGCTTCTGGACGAAGGTCACCTTGTTCCGCAGACGCGGCTTGCGACACTTCTGTTCGCCGATATAGAAGGGTTCACACGTCTCTCGGAAGGCATGCACCCCACAAAACTCGTTCATTTTTTGAATGAATTCTTCACTGCGGTTACGGACATCGTTGACCAGAATGGCGGCGTTGTCGTCAACTACATTGGGGACGCCGTGCTCATATCCTTCAATGCGCCGCTTCCAGTGGAAAGCCACGCTGATCGTGCTCTGAGTGCCTCTCGAGAAATCTTGGCAATGACTGCAAATCGAAAATTTGACGGAATACCCGTCCGCCTCCGGATCGGAATCGCCACGGGACTTATAGCCGCCGGGACGGTTGGTGCTGGCGACCGGCAAACATACACGGTCTATGGCGATGCAGTAAATCTTGCGCAGAGACTTCAGGAACTGAACAAAGAGATAGGGACGGACTGTCTCATTTGCGGAGCGACGGCTCGGCATGCACGCAACGGCTTGCTCACCCGTCTCGGCATGTTTCCGATCCGGAATCTTGGCGCGCCGATCGAGGTATTTGGGCACAAGGATGAACCCCTGGTTACTGGTTAGGTTGAGGTCACAAGTTGTTACCGCTTAGGTGCAAGACCAATTCGCAAGGGCTGCGGCGGGTGTTTTCACTGATGGCTCTAGCTATCGACGCTAAGGCAGTCTTGCTCGTTAGACCTGGCGACCTACACCAGTTCGGCGCAAGATCAGGAAAGCTGCTGGTCCCGCGCACGACACCAGAATGGCGCTTACCAGAAATATGGCCGGTAAACCGGCCGCATTTCCAACGAGACCAAGCAGCGGTCCGCTGAGCGCAAGCGCAAAGTCCAGGCAAGCCGAGTAAAGCCCCATTGCCATACCACGACTTTCTGCTGGTGCGGCACTAACGACGGCCACGCCGAACCCGGGAAAGACGAGCGAATAACCCAAACCAACTGTGGCAGTGCCGATCGTTCCAATGATCGGCCCGGGCGCTATCCAAATTATTATCAAGCCCAGAACCTCAACGACGACGAAGACCAATGCCGTCCCACCGCCTCCCAGTCTGTCAGGGAGATGGCCTAGGAAGATACGGGCGACGACAAGGGCTGCGGCAAAACACGTAACGGCAAGCCATGGGTTTGGCCATTGCCGGCTCGCAAAAAGGAGAACCGAAAAGGTTAATACTGCTCCATAGCCGACACTGCTCAATGCCGCGCCAAGGCCCGGCAACCAGACCGCGCTGATAACCTTTCTTCGTGGACCCAGTCGGGCCGCCCGCCCGGGAACCGACGGCAGAGGAGCAATGATCAAGGACGTCATCAGTGGCAGCACTATCGTTGCGATCGCAATCGCTGAGAAGCCCATTGACGAATAAAGCGCTGTTCCGACGGGGGCGCCGGCAGCCAGAGCGCCAAACATCGCCGTGCCGACCCAGGCGATCACTTTGCCAGCATTCCGGGGTCCGGCGGTGGCTAAACCCCAAGCCACAGAGCCCGTGAGAATAAGGCCTTCGGCTGCGCCGAGCACAGCGCGGCCAATCAACAGAACGAAGGCTGAAACGGTCGGTTGCTGGATAAAAAGCGTCGATGCGAAGTAGAGGACGCCGGCAAAGACCGAGGTTCCCAGGCCGAAGACCACGGCCTGTTTTGGGCCGCGGCGATCGGCGTAGTTCCCTGACCAGAGACGCGTTAGAAATGATGCGGCAAATTGGCTGCCAGCAATTATGCCAACAACGAAAGTGCCCAAGCCAAGCTCGTTGTGCACATGCAGCGGTAGTACCGGCATGGCCATCCCAGCGATCAGGAAGCCGACAAAGACAACAGCCATTTTCGGCGCAAGTGTTCTGAAGACCGCGCTTTTACTGTCCGCATTTGGAAAGATTGGATCTAGCAAAAGGGGTTTCCGGGATTTTGGGTTTCAATTGTCCGTCGCGGGGCGCGGACGGATGAGAATGTCGACATTGGCAATTTCGAAAACTTCGGGCGGCATACCAGGATTTCGCCACGAGCTTCAATGTAGAACTGATCTTGATCCTCGACATTGGTGTCGAACCAGGTTCACCGCCTTGGATCGCTTCTGCGTGGAGTTCCTCCGCCGCGACATGCCGGTGTCCGCTTGCTAACAGAAGAATGGGAAGGACTAAGCGTTGCGTCGGGCCTCGAACTTGCAGTTCGCAGGCGTTGCGCAGTGGGAATATGGTGTCGCATATTTTGGGTCCGTGTGATGTCGTAACACTTCTATCAAATTTGCAGCCGATCCGAGATTTTCTTACAGGGACAACTGACGGGGTTATAACGTCAGGTTGTACGGTGAACCGGCTGTGAAATATGCCAAATCCCGGCGGCCGACTTTCTACAAAGCGAACCTTTTGCTGCAATGGCGGGATCTGCATTGATTGGGGAGCTCCGCGATTGACGCAGTCGTGGCACCCCACGGCGCGATTAGGCTCATCGATAACAGTCCCCGCGTTCTGACCCGGCGCGGCCAGAACCTGCGACTCCCAGATTCACATTGAGACGTCGGTTCGACCTCTGCGGAAAACCCGCGTGCAATCGCAGGCCAATCCGTTGGCTCTCCGAAGACTGCCCCAGAAAGAAGATCCCGTGGCGATGGCCCCACTTACCGCCCGTGTGGCTCTTTCGAACGGCGCGGTTTCTGAGGTTGGTCGGATAGGAAAGGCCAGCTTATTCATGAGCAGACCTCATAACGACGAGCGAAACAGGTGGCCTTATTCCCTCGGCCTGGCTGCATTACATTACCAGCCAAGCAATCTCCATAAAGGAAACAACAAGATGATCGAGAGCCCGGACAGTACAGATATAACCGATGGGAGTGGCTTTGATGCGGATCGCCGCAAACTCCTAAAACTGACCGGCGCCGGCGTTGCCGCGCTCGGTGCGATGTCATTTCTCGATCGATCAATTGCAAAGGCTCAAGACATGTCCAACGGTGCTAACAACTTCTACAAGAGTGATAAGGTCACCGTTCAGAAGGTTACTTTCAAAACCCAGTACCAAATGAATGTGGCCGGCAGCCTCTTCATTGCCAATGATCTCGATCGCAATGCCAAGAATCCGACCATTATAGTTGGTCATCCGATGGGGGCAGTGAAGGAGCAGAGTGCGAACCTCTATGCCACAAAGATGGCTGAGCAGGGCTTCGTGGCCATGTCTATCGATCTGCCTTTCTGGGGCGAAAGCGACGGACAGTCTCGCAACCTTGTGTCGCCTGACGTCTACGCTGAAGCCTTCAGTGCCGGCGTTGATTTCCTGGGTACCCAGCCATTCGTGGACAGAACGAACATCGGTGCGATCGGAATTTGCGGCAGCGGCAGCTTTGTCATCAGCGCGGCCAAGATCGACCCGCGCATGAAGGCCATCGCGACGGTTAGCATGTACGATATGGGAGCCGCTAATCGTAACGCACTTAACCACTCGCTGACCGTAGAGCAGCGCAAGCAATTCATCGCCGCGGCGGCAGAGAAACGCTACGCGGAATTCGCGGGTGCTGAAGTCGAATTGACCGGCGGGACAACGCATGAATTGACGGCCGAGACGCACGCCATTCAGCGCGAGTTCTATGACTTCTATCGTACGCCACGAGGCGAATATACCCCTCCAGGTGCAACACCGCTCACCACGACGCATCCGACGCTGACCAGCAATGTGAAGTTTATGAACTTCTACCCCTTCAATGACATCGAGACAATCTCGCCTCGGCCGATGCTGTTTATTTCCGGTGATCAGGCGCACTCCAAGGAGTTCAGCGAGGACGCCTACAAGCGGGCCGCCGAGCCGAAAGAGCTTGTCTGGGTTGCAGGCGCCGGTCATGTCGATCTCTACGACCGTGTGGACTTGATCCCGTTCGATAAGCTGAAGTCGTTCTTCGACCAGCACCTTGTCGCTGCTTAACTATCGTTTTCAAAGGATCTGGAGAGCCCGCGGTTCTCCAGTATCCAAGGCAGCCGCTGCCGCGCCAAGCGCCTGCGGACAACAGGTACAGTTTGATCAGGGACGGCAACATGCTGAAAACAGCCTTCGGAGCTTTTGTCATCACACTCGCATTGACAGGATCAGCAATGGCACAACAACGCATTTTAATTTCCTCCGACTGGGGAGACGTTACCGCCGAGCTGACGGACAACATTGCCGCCAGCTCGCTTGTGCAAATGTTGCCGTTGACAATCGAGATGACCGACCACTTGCGACAGGAGAAAACAGGCAGTTTGCCCTCACCATTGCCAACGGTTGCCCGACAACGAGATTTCTCAGCGGGGACACTCGGCCTTTGGAGCGCCGATCACTTCGTTATTTACTATCGAGATGGAAGTGTTCCCCAGCCCGGTATCATTCTGCTTGGCCAGGTGAAGGGCGATGTGTCTGTTTTTGACCGACCTGGTCCAATCACCGTCAGGATCACGGCGATTCCTTGACACGTTATTGCAGAACCGAGGCCAAGAAACCGCAATGTACCGTAAGAAGTCGCAAGATGGTCGGCCAGTAGCTGGACGGAAAACATAGCGACCGCAAAGTCGCACGCGCACTGATCTCGGCATTGTCACTTGAAACTGTGCCTGCCGGGAAGCGTATGGCGGACCTTTCGTCCGCTGTCTGAATCCCCCCGCCGAAGTGGAAACGCCAAGCGCGTCAGAAGGGCGCTTGGCTTATTAATCTGGTAGGTTCTCTTGCCTCAAGAGACCGCACTTTCTTTAATCAATCGGAAACTAAGCGTATTTGCTGCAGTGCTTGCATCGCAGGACACGCGTACGTCGCTTCTGCGGCCGTTTTCGTCGATGACGTCAGCCCCGCGGCAAATACGCGGGGCCGGGCTCGGCGAGCCGGTTCCGGAATTGGCGGATGCTACTCCGTCCGAATCCCAGCACCATTCGAGCCTTGGTGTTTGCGTGGCTCCCATGTACCAGGGTCCGGGTGGAACCCGGTTGTCGTTGCGTTGGTTACGATGTCCTTTGGCACCGGCGCTTGAAGAAGACGGATCCGCCAGAACTTTACGAGCCATTTTTTCCCACTCGGATTCTGTCGGCAAGCGATAGCCACCTGTAGCGGGATTGGACTCGACCGTGCACTTGCCTTCCCGTTGACCGAGGATGTAGGACTGCGACAAGCCCTCACTCTCGCTCTTCCAGTTGGCGAACCATAGTGCATCGTACCAACTCACCAATACAACGGGATCGTGTTCACCCTGCTGCTTATAGGGGTTGTCCCAGGAAGCGTCGTGCTTTTGCTCCCATCGATTCTTGGCGAATACCCAGCCGCTATCGTGCTTTTCGCAGTCCGTGCGATATCCCGTACGCCTTACAAACTCCCGGAACTCGCCGACGGTAACCTTCTGCTCCCTCGCAAGAATTCCGCTCGATTGTGTTCGCATGCACTGTCTCCTCCCATTGATCCATCGTTATTACTTTCCTCCTCTCACCGGCAGCGAGCGATCGCTGTCGCAAATGTGATCTCATTGTGATTCCGTCGGCGACCATTGCCACTGTCCTCTTCATTGTTTCAACACTATAAAGAGATCGAAAACATGAGAAAGATTCATAAGTGGCGCGTGAGAACATTAACGATCTGGTGGCTTTCGTGGCAGTTGCTCGAGAACGCAGCTTTACTAGGGCGGCCGCAAAGTTTGGCGTCTCGCAATCCGCCCTGAGCCACACAATTCGCCTGCTTGAAGCAAGACTCGGCGTTCGGCTGCTGACCCGCACGACGCGTGCCGTGACGCCAACTGAAGCTGGCGAGCGCTTGCTTGAGGGGATCGGCCCTCATTTCGACGAGATCGAGATCCAAGTCGACGCGCTGAGCGCTCTGCGAGATAAGCCGGCGGGTACAATCCGCATTAGTGCTGCCGATTATGCGATCAAGCATCTCTTGTGGCCTAAGCTGAAAAAAATCCTTCCGAATTATCCCGATATCAAAGTCGAACTGATACTCGACAATGGGCTGACGGATATCGTGACCGAGCGCTACGATGCCGGCGTGCGAATGGGCGAGCATCTCGCCAAAGACATGATATCCGCACGAATTGGCCCCGACTTTTGCCTCGCGGTCGTCGGTGCGCCATCTTACTTCGCCAACCATGTCGAACCGCAACACCCGAAAGACCTCGTAAACCACACCTGCATCAATTTCCGCCTTCCAAGCTCCGGCGGCCTCTACGCCTGGGAGTTCGAGGAAGAGGGACGAGAAATCCGAATCCGCGTCGATGGCCAGGTTAGCTTCAACAATACGTTCGATCTTCTTGAAGCTGTTCTCGACGGATTCGGTCTGGCATATATCCCAGAGGAGATTATCTTGCCTTACGTTGACGACGGGCGAATTGTACGCGTCTTGCAGAGATTTTCTCCCTACTGGGATGGCTACCATCTTTACTATCCCAGCCGCAGGCAGTCCTCGCCCGCATTCATCGCCGTGCTCGACGCACTGCGACATCGCCAATAGCGTCCTCCAACTCGTCTTTGCCTAGCGGGACCCTCCGTGCAATAGCGGGCACTGTCGAACGACGTTTACGCGACAACACCAACCAATAGTGCGTTACGGTGGCTGGAAGCGCGACAACGCCGGTCCAATGCGCAAAGAAGGGTGTCACCGAAGCGTTGAAATCCCAGAAATCCAGACTGTAATTAAAGGTGAGCTTGGACCAAACGCCAAGCACCGAGACGCTCCAGACGCCAAATCCGGCGATCAGGCATGAAGCCACACGAAGCAGCAAGGTCCTGATCGTGTTCCCTTGGGGAATGCGGAAAAATGAACGGCCCGTCGCCATCACGCGCGCCCAGTGAAGGCCGAGATGGATGCCGACGAGGATCATCACCCAATAGGCCGCAAACCAGTGAATGTCCCGCAGATAGATGCTGTCTGGGATCGGAAGGGGCTCAAATACGGATCTCGAGATCACGATGCTTGTGACCAACAGGACAAGCATATTCGCGATCAGCAGGACGTGGAGCCCGAGTGCGAGTGTGCGGCGTGCGTCGTAACGCCCTTTGATTAAATTTTTGAACCAGAACCGGTTCACGGCAATGTGCCAGACAAGCAAGGCAAACAGAGCCGTCCCGAATAATTCGTGCGGCAGGTTATCAAGCCACCAATAGGCGAGCGAAAGGAGCAGGAATGTAGCCATAGCGCCAGGCAGGACAAAGCGCGAAACAAAAATTCTCTTCACGACGGAGGGCTCCCATCAAACGCTAACGCGTCACTGAAGGTGAACATGAACTGGCGCTCACGGCGGGACCGCTGGTGGCATGAATAGCATTGAGCGATGTTTTCATCAGTCTTGACCGACTGATCTGGCCAGAACCACTGGTATTGCCAGTCATCGATGCCATCACCCATTTTTTGGGCAACCAGATAGCGCGTGAGCACGTCGCTCTGATAGTCGACAAGAACCACATGCGTACCGGATGGAACTTGTTTGCCAGCTTTGATGGCGTCGAGCGCGGCCTGGCTGGTCAGCATATGCTCTCTTGTTACCCCCCGACGAACCGTCGTGTAGTGCTTGAGCTGGTCAAGGGGCGGAAAAGTGACCCTGTTGGCCTCCGCAAAAGCGGGTGTAGGTCCGGTTCCGTCGGGCGACAATAGCAAGCCACCGACAAGAACGATCACGCCCGCCATCAAAACCAACACGAACTGGCCGACAAATCTCGTCATTCTGTGCCTATCCTTTCAGGTATGCTCGCCTGCGAGCGCCGACATTACCGACTGTTCACTTTCGTTCGCTCACGAGTCCCATCCCAGGGCCACCGTTGAGATGTGCGACCGATGATTGTTTCCGTCGAAGTTCCCACCTGCCCGGCCGACATGACTGAATGCGACGAGAGATTCCGAAGAGCAAAGAGCGTTTCGTCCGAGCCTCCAGGCGAGCCTTCCAGAGGCTTTGAGCAGGTGCAGAGATAGCAGATCGCCCCTTGAGCAATTAGGGGTGTTTGAATGTTTGTGGCTATGAGGCAGATTCATCAATCCGAGCACCCGCGCCCCATCGTGCATTTTCGAATGGAGGGTGCCTTCATGAGCATCACTCATGAGAGCATGCGGGAATTGGCATCTAATCAGTGCAAGGTCAGCGGAGGTAAATAAAGCCGGCACGGCTAAAGGAAGCCGGCCGTTTGTGCAAGCGATCAAGGAGTTCGCCCTATGCGCCCCTACATTATCTGCCATATGATCACTCCATTGACGGTCGCCTTCATCCCAGTCGGTTTACCGCCCCCGCCCATGGGATTTCTGCCGACTTCTTGCGGGGGCATTACGAGACAGTGGCGGGTGGTTTCCAGGCAGATGGATGGATCGTTGGCCGTAGGACCATGGCCGAAATGGTCAACGGCGAGGAACGAGCCGTGGGCAATATCTCCGCGGTAGACCGCAAACCACATATCGCCAATCGCGATGATCGCGACCTAGCCGTCTCGATTGATCCATCCGGACGCCTGCACTATGGCAGTGACAATGTCGGTGGGGATCATATCGTCGCGGTTCTCGGTGAGCAGGTCTCGGACGCTTATCTGAGCGAACTCCGCGAGGACGGTGTCTCTTATATTTTTGCCGGACCAAAAGGCGATGATTTGCCTGGGGCCATGGCCGAACTCGTGTCAGTCTTCGGCATCAAAATGCTGCTGCTCGAGGGTGGCGGCACAATCAATGGCGCGTTCCTCAAGCAACGACTGATCGACGAGTTCAGCACTTTGATCTATCCCGGTGTTGACGGCGCCGCCGCGACGCCAAGTATCATCGACTGGCGAGGCGGCGATGGCGATCAGCGACCTGGCGCCGGCCAATCCCTTCGGCTAATTTCCTGTGAGCGGCTCGAAGGGGGAATGATCTGGTTACGTCATGCTGTCGAGCAAGCGGCCTGTCCCGAGCAATGATGAGCTGTCGCCCGGATCCGCCGTGGCGGCGTGAAAATTCTAGCGGCATCGGGAGACCAGATCGACCACGATGAAGATCTGAGCGATTGCCTCGCCATGCCCCGCTTCCGCTACAAGCCGGATGTATTACACTATCCTTTAGTCAAAGTTCGACAGCAAAATCCGCGCCCGTCTTGGAGCGAATTTCATCCAGTGATACATCCTCGCATAATTCAATCAGCGTCATTTTCGCAGCCCCGTGCCTTGCCAAGCGAAAAACGCCGAGGTCGGTAATTACCAGATCGGCGACACGCTGGCCGGTCAGCGGCAGGCTGCATTCCTTGACGAGCTTGGCTTCGCCTTTGGCAGCATGGTCCATGACGACCACGACCCGCTTGACACCGGCGACTAGGTCCATGGCCCCGCCCATACCCTTGACCATCTTGCCCGGAATCATCCAGTTGGCCAAATCGCCGCTTTCCGATACCTGCATTGCACCCAGGATCGACAAATCGATATGACCGCCGCGGATCATGGCAAAACTGTCCGCCGATGAGAAATAGCTCGTCATTGGCAGTTCGCTGATCGTCTGCTTTCCGGCGTTGATCAGATCGGCATCCTCTTCCCCTTCAAAAGGAAAAGGACCCATGCCAAGCATTCCGTTCTCGCTCTGCAGGGTGACGTCCATGCCTTCCGGAATGTAGTTCGCCACAAGCGTCGGAATACCGATGCCGAGATTGACATAAAAGCCGTTTTTCAGTTCCTGAGCCGCACGGGCGGCCATCTGTTCACGTGTCCAGGCCATGTTATGCGAGCTCCTCTACCTGCTTCTGTCGTGTCGTGCGTTGCTCGATGCGCTTTTTCGGACTTGGCACGTGGACGATTTTCTTGACGAATATGCCGGGGGTATGCACCGCATCGGGATCAATCTCACCGGCGGGAACCAGATGCTCGACTTCGGCGACCGTTAGGCGCGCTGCTGTCGCCATCATCGGATTGAAGTTCCGCGCGGTCTTGCGGTACAGGAGGTTGCCTTCCGTATCGCTCGTCCACGCATGCACGATCGCGAGATCGGCGAACAGACCGGTTTCCATCACGTAGTCGTCCCTCCCGAAGCGGCGGATTTCCTTGCCCTCGGCGATCATCGTGCCGACACCTGTTTTGGTATAGAAAGCCGGAATGCCTGCCCCGCCTGCGCGGATGCGTTCGGCAAGCGTGCCCTGCGGATTGAATTCAACTTCGAGATCGCCGGACAGGAACTGCTCGGCGAACAGCTTGTTTTCGCCAACATAGGACGAGATCATCTTTCTCACCTGGCGCGTCTCGAGAAGGACGCCAAGCCCGCAGCCATCGATGCCCGCATTGTTGGAGATGATGGTCAGGTCCTTTACCCCCGATAGCCTGACGGCTTCAATGAGGCTTGTCGGAATGCCGCAAAGACCGAAGCCGCCGGACATGATGGTCATGCCATCAACAAGCACAGAAGCAAGCGCTTCCGATGCATTCGAAACAACTTTTCTCATCGATTTTCCTCCCGATCGTGCCAAAAAACTACGACTTGACGGCTTGCCTCCGTGAGTCGTATTTATACTGCATTTATGAGAGATCGCGTGGAAACAGCATTCTCATCTATGCGCTTTGCGCTAAGCGACGTGCCCGTTCCGATGGTCTACGCGACGCATCGGATCATTCGCGAATGCAACGAGGAATTCCTCAAGCTGTTCGGGTATCATCGGTCCGATCTGGTCGACCGCAGCTTCGCCCGTCTTTATCCCAAACCAGCAGACTTCGTGCGGACCGGCCTCGTGTGGCGATCTCACCTCGCCGGTGGCAAAGTCTACTATGATGAGCGGATCATGACGGCGAGCGACGGACGCAGCTTCTGGTGTCAGGTGCACGGCCGCTCGCGCAATCTGTCAGACCCTTTTGCCGAGGCTCTCTATTGTTTCCAGCCGATAGCACGCCCGGTGGCGCAGGACCGACTGCGTCTTACCGATCGGCAGCGCCAGATCGTGACACTTGTCGCGCAGGGCAAGACCAACGCAGATATCGCCACGGAGATTGGTATTTCAGTTCGAACGGTCGAAGCGCATCGGGCACGGCTGATGAAAGCCGCAGGACTAAAAAACGCTGCCGAGCTTGCCGCACGATTTGCCAACAACTAGCCGGCACGGCGGCGTTTACATCGCTCCGGTGATTGAAAAGCCCATTGATGTCATCCGACGCCGCGAGCCTCATCGAGTCCGAGTTACCCGCTGTTGCTGCCTGATTTTCGCACAGCAACGACCGCGTTGAGCCCCAGAGATATCGAGACGGCTAGAAACACCCCGGAAATTCCCATCGGACCGGCCATCACGCCCGCGACGATCGGGAGCGTGGATTGGCCGACCCGATTGACGGCCAGACGCAGAGAATACGCGCTGCCGCGGATTTCGGGCGGCACGATATCGGCAAGCCAGGCCAGTGTCAGAGGTGCGCCCATCCCAAGGCCAAGACCGGCAACGAACAAGGCTATCCCCATGACCAGCGGCATCGCTGCCAGCGTCAGGATCCAGATGGCTGCTGCCGACAGGCACAGGCTGAACAGCAAAAGCCTGTCTCGCCCGAACAAAGACAGCAAGCGACTGAAGAAGAAACGAGAAAGAATGGAAGCAGCAGCCCGAACGGCAAGCAGCACGCCTATTGTGCTGGCGACAATGCCCTGTTCGGCGCCGTAAAGCGGCAGGTACAGAATCAGGAGATCCATCGCGCCGAAGATCACCAGCGAGGAATAGGTCGCCAATTGATATTCTGGAATGCGTACAAGGATCAATGCGGTCTGGAGCACCCCCTGTCCTGGCTCACACGGCGCATGGCGGGGCAAGGAGATCAACGCAGCGCAGACGACGCAGAATGCACAAAGGGCGATGCTGCCCTGAAAGATCGCGTGTGTATCGGGTAGCACGCTGCCGTTCGACATAAGGGTGATGCCGAGCGGACCCGCAGCCTGCGCCATCGCGATGACCAAGGTCAGATTTCCAAGGCTTTTTGCCCGTCTGGCTCCCAGCGTCTTGCTGGCTGCGCTTTGCTGTGAGACGATCCCGAGAAATTGTCCCGCACCGAGCGCGATGCTGCCGGTGAGCAGCGTCAGGATCGACGGGGTCAGCAACGCGAGACAGAGGGACGCCACAACCATCGCGATCGATCCCCAGAGAAGCGCCCGCGTTTCACCATGCCGATCGATGTAGCGACCAACATGCAGCCCAAGGACCGCCGGAAGTACACCGTAGGCGCCGCCGATAATGCCGATCCAGACATCACCCAGTTCGATGGCAACGGACTGGTAGACGACACCCAGACGCAGAAGGATCGAAACACCCTGCACGAGGAATGCGTGGAGCAGTAGAAGAGGAAACCTGTATTTCTGAAGCACTATCCGCCGCCCTGTCCGTTTCATGCATCCTTTGACGCTGGAATGCGCGGGATGACCGCCAATGCCAACGCGTGTCATTCGCCTAAAGCCCCAAGCCCGAAACTACTCTCGACCCCTGCTTCGGATAGTGGTCAAATCCGTTCCATTGGCACAAGGCGCATCGACCCTCTACCAAGCGGACGTCGCAGGATCTGGATCAAGCAGGCCGCCCGGCAAGGGCAAGGTCCGCAGCATTCTCCAAGGTAGCCACCTGCCAGGACATTCTCGCCAGGGCGTCAGCACGATCACTGCCGATGACGGGTACGCATTGATTGATGAACTTGACCACGAGGTCCTCGTCACTCATCGGCGCTTCGGGGCTCCCCAAGCAGTGCTCGACCGCTTGAAGCATCTGCCGTCCGTCACGCAATTTCACAGTCAGCCGCGCGCCATGGGGCGGCATAGACGGGTCGCCTACGATGTCAACCAGGGATCGCAGCTGGACGATATCCGGATCTGAGACGAGATCATTCATGGCTTCCGCGATACCGGCCTTGCCGCGCGCAGCCGCAACCGCGACCCAGTGCTGAATACTGAATTTTGCCTCCAGATCATGAGCTGGCTGAGGCCGATCACCGAAGGTAACAGCACTCGGCGTCACCTGCAGAGCGATGCGGGTGATGTCGGCGCTGTTGAATTCATGCGCCTGTTTCAGGCGCAACATGACATCAATCGACGGATGAACCACAACACCGGTTGGAAAGGGCTTGTAGGTGTCGCGCAGCAATTCGAACTGGCTGCCAAGGCCGTCCACCAATGCGGGAAAATTCGGCTTGGAGGAGAAGACGCTGGCAAATCCATGTCGATCCTCGATTGGACGCGCGGAACTGGTAAAGCCGCTGGCCGCGAGAAGGGCTGCTCGAAGCCCGCTTTGTGCCGCCCGGCCAAAAATCAGCGAGGCGGCCATGCTGCCATGTTCCACCCGCGTTCCAGCCGCCTCGGACACCGCGATGCCAAGTGCCGAGCGCAGCTGATCGGGGCTTAGGTCAAGGAGCTTGCCGGCGGCCAGCGCCGCAGCAATACCGCCGACAATGCCCGACTGAGACCAGGATATATTTCCTTCCGCTGGCGCAAGGGTTGTCATCTTCGTTAGCCGGCAGGCAACCTCGACACCGGCTGCGAACGCGCAGAGAAATGCCTGCCCGCTGACATGCCTGCGTTCCGCGACGGCCAGAAGCGCAGACAGGACCGGTCCGCCCGGATGCAGCAGCGCTTCCGAATAGGTATCGAAAAAGGAATAGGCAGCGCCGGCAAGACCGTTGATGAGGACGGCGTGAAGGGCGTCGCTCTGTTCTGCACGGCCAAGGATCGTCGTGGTCGCAGGTCCGGCAAATTCACGCAGTGCGTCATGCGCGCGATCGACAATCTCGTGGCGGGCGCCGCCGACGGCGCAGCCCATGGCATCAAGGAGTGCACGCTGGCATTCATGCACGACGGGATCCGGCAGTGACGAAAAATCAAGCGCGTGGACAAAGGTGACCAAAGGCCCCGTCGCTATGTCCTTTGAAGCCTCACCCATCTGTCGAAGCTCCTGCACACAATCCCACCACGATATTCACGCCGCTGCTACTGCCGTTCGATCCAGTCTTTTGCATCAAGACGCCCTGACCCCCATTGAGGCAATATCGGCGCGCACGAGATCGGCGCCTTTTTCCCCGATCATGATCGTTGGCGCATTGGTATTACCGGACGTGACCACCGGCATGATAGACGCGTCGATGACGCGCAGACGCTGAATACCATGTACGCGCAGCCTGCTGTCAACGACCGCCATCTCGTCATGACCCATCTTGCATGATCCGGCCGGGTGGAACACCGATGAAGCGTCACGGCGCACGTAATCGGCAATCTTGCCGTCACTATCGGCATCACTGCCAGGGATGAGTTCCTTCTGAATGCGCGAGGCTAACGGCTCTGCCGCCAGAATACGGCGAAAGGCGCGGATACCGGCAACCGTCGCTTCCAGATCCTCGGAAGCGCCCAGGTAATTCGGCTGGATAACTGGACCGTCGCCGGGATCCGACGATCTGAGCGTGATCTGGCCGCGGGAGGCAGGCCTGACGCGATAGACCGATCCGCTGATCGCATCGTAATTGTCGATTTCGATCTTGCCGGACGGCTGGGCAGTAAAGGTCATGGCTCGAAAGCTGATCTCGATGTCGGCATAGTCGGCGGACGCGCTGCTTTTGAGAAAAGCCGCCGCCGAGGAAGTTCCAAGGGCAAGATAGCCCTCCTTGGTCAAAAGGTAACGGGCGCCGTGGATGTACTTGCGCCAGCCACGAAGGTCGCCATTGTAAGAGCTGTCGCGACCCGTCTGGGCCTGGACGCGCACCGTCAGGTGATCCTGCAGATTCAGCCCGACCCCCGGCAGATGTGCAACAAGCGGCACCCCGTGTTTTTGCAGTTGGTGCGCATCGCCGATGCCCGACAACAACAGCAGGTGCGGCGAGCGGATGGCGCCGGCTGAGAGAATGACTTCCCGACGGGCATGAACGATGCGCTTCTGGCCATTGTCGATCAGTTCGACCCCGATAGCCACCTTGTCTGCCAAAGCAATCCGGCAGACTTTCACCCCGGTCTGTACTGTCAGGTTGGGGCGGTCTTTGACTGGTTCAATATAGGCCCGGTAACTGGAATGACGCTCGCCGTTGCGGATCGTGTACTGCACCGGGCCGGCACCCTCCTGCTCGCCCCATGCGAAATCCACGCGGCGCTGAAGACCGCATGCCTCGGCCGCAGCAATGAAGTTGTCGACGGTTGGATGAATGACGGATGGGTTGCTGACGTAAAGCGGCCCCTCACCGCCATGGATGTCACTGACACCCCGTTCATTGGTCTCGCTGCGCTTGAAATAGGGCAGAACATCATCCCAGGCCCAGCCGGGATTGCCTTGCTTTGCCCAGTTGTCGAAATCACGCCTGTCGCCACGGATATACACCATGCCATTGATGGCACTGCCGCCGCCCAACGCCTTGCCGGCCGGCCAGTAAATCGTCCGATTATTCAATCCGGGCACAGGTTCGGTCGTGTAATTCCAATTGACCTGCTCGGATTTGTGAAGCTTGGCAACTCCGGCGGGTGTCCGGTTCCAGAACCCGTCAGACGGTCCGCCCGCCTCCAGCAGGAGAACGCGGAGACTGTGATCGTCGCTGAGCCGTCGGGCAACCGCGCAACCTGCAGACCCCGCGCCAATGATAATGTAATCGTACTGGCTCATTCCCCACCCTCTCCCTTGCCGTCCTCCGCAACCGGACGGGTCGACTACGCAGACGGCGAGTTGAACCCCTCTGGCAGCACGGTGCTCGCCGCGTTGGCAAAAGACAAAGCATCGTCCGGCGACAATTTGACTGGATCCAGACATATCCGCACACCGGAATTAGGTCAATAAAATCCCACTATTCGCGATTAGTTACTATTCGCCACCGTTATGGCGCTAACTGGGGCGGCGCGGCAAAATCGCCGCACCGCCTGTTGTGGATGCCGACATCAAAGCAAACGTCAGCGTGGAATGAAATTGTTTGTCGGCCGGATCGCCGACATCGAAATCATCACGCTTTTGGTCTCCAGAAACTCGTTGATCGCTTCGATGCCGTTTTCACGGCCGACGCCGGATCGTTTCATTCCACCGAAGGGCATGGTGAAACTATAGGTTCGATAGGTATTTCCCCAGAAGGTTCCGACCTCGAGCGCCTTGGACATCCGCAGCATCCGGCCGATATCGCTGGTCCAGACCGCTGCATTGAGGCCATAGGCGGTTTCGTTGCCGATCTTGATCGCTTCCGCCTCATCCTCGAACCCGATGATCGCGAGCACCGGGCCGAAAACCTCTTCCTGGGCGATCCGCATGGAGTTATTCACATCGGCGAAAATCGTCGGCTCGACGAACTGGCCGCCAACAATCCCGGGACCGTGTGCAGGCTTTCCCCCTAATACGCAACGAGCGCCTTCGGACCGGGCAATCTCGATATAGTCGAGTACCTTCTTAAACTGCGGTGCTGTGGCAATCGGGCCCATCTGCGTGCTTGCGTCCATCGGGTCGCCGATCTTGATTTCGCGCGCCCGCGCCACGAGAAGCTCGGTGAACCTCTCCTTGATCGAGTTCTGCACAAGAAGCCGCGAACCGGCCGAGCACATTTGCCCCGCCGCACCGAATATGCCCGAAACCGCCCCTGCGGCTGCCAGTTCCAGATCCGCGTCGGCGAATATGATGTTGGGTGACTTGCCACCCAACTCCATCGCGACGCGTTTCATGCCCGCCGCTGCCGCGGCATAGACCTTTGCGCCGGTGACATCCGATCCGGTAAAGGTCACGTGAGCGATGCCAGGATGCTCGACGAGCGGCGCACCGATGTCGCCACCAAAGCCCGTGACGACATTCAACACGCCATCGGGCAGACCGGCCTGCTTAGCGAGCGCGGCAAATTCCAGCGATCCAACCGAGGAGAATTCAGACGGTTTGATGACCGCGGCACACCCGGCCGCAAGCGCCGGTGCGCATTTGATGGTGAGAAAATGCAGCGGAGAATTCCAGGCTGTCAGTGCGAGAACGACGCCCACCGGTTCCCGATAGGTCATGCCCAGCAGGTCGGGCTTGTCCATCGGCATGACCGAGCCTTCGATCTTGTCCGCAAGCCCCGCGTAATAATACCAGAACTCCGCAACATATTTCAGCCCGCCGCGGGTTTCTGCCAGCAGCTTGCCGTTGTCGCGCGCTTCCAGCGTGGCGAGGCGATCGATGTTCTCGATCACCAAATCGCCGATCTTGTGCAGCACCTTGCCCCTCTGCGTGGGGGTCATGCTCGCCCATGGACCAACCTTCATGGCCTCATGCGCGGCGGAAACGGCCAGATCCGCGTCGGCCTTGGTCCCCCTGGCAATTTGCGCCCACGCCTCGCCGCGATAGGGATCAACCGTATCAAACCATTCGCCAGATGCCGGAGCGACCTCTGCGCCGTTGATCCAATGATTGTATTTCTTCATTTATCTTCTCCTGAAATTTAGATTTGCGATGCTCCGAATGGAGCGGTCGACCGCATCGAGCCAAAGGGTTGCACCTTTGCGCGGAACTTGACCCGCCCGCTGGTGGAGTGAAACATGGCCGCCCAGCCGAACCACACCCAAGCAGCCACACGTCTCCACGAAACTGGTCATTGAGTGCGGCCCCTGATCACGTCCGAGGCGCGCTCGGCCATTGCCAGAACCGTGGCGTTGATGTTGCAGCCAAGAATTTCGGGCATGACGGATGCGTCGACGACCCTGATCCCGTCCAGGCCGTGCACGCGCAGCGCCTGATCGACGACGGTGAGCGGGTCTGTCCCCATGCGGCATGTGCAGGCGGCGTGCTGAACCGTTGTTGCCGTGCAGCGGACATGAAACTCGATGTCATCGGGCGATTGGCAACCAGCGCCTGGGATCAATTCCTCACCACGGAAAGGGTCGATCGCCCGCTGGCGCGCGACATCCCGGGCGATCTCGAATCCACGACAGAGGGTGGCCACATCCCGATCGGTGGACAAATAGCTGGGGTCTATCGATGGGGGCACCAGGGGATCCGGCGATCTCAGCCGCACCTCGCCGCGGCTTTCGGGACGAGCCAGGATCGGACGCAGATAGAAAAGATCCTCCCAGTTGTTGATGTGGGGAAACCAGGCCCTGGCTTCCATCGCCCCCGCCCCAAACAGCATCTGGAGATCTGGAGTTTCGACGTCCGGCCTGGATTTGAGGATTGCGTTGACGCCGCTTGGCAGCACCGTCGCGGGCCCACGCCCCATCAGCGTGGCCTGCACAATCGCCACCGCTAGTCGATCTATCCGCAACATCCTGTGCAACGGACCTTCCGGGCCAATGCGCTTGTAGGTCAACGGCACCGACAGGTGGTCCTGTAGGTTCTTTCCAACGCCTGGCAGATCCTGGACGATTTCGATGTCGTGGTGGCGCAGTGCCGCAGCTTCTCCGACACCCGAAAGCATCAGGATATGAGGCGTATTGAAGGCCCCAGCCGACAGGATGACTTCGGTACCGGCATACGCCATACAGAGTTTAGCCTTGTGACGATACTGAACACCGGTGGCGCGGCTGCCCCGGAAGTTGACTTTCGTCACATGCGCGCGGGTCACCACGTTGAGGTTGCGGCGCGATCTGCGGATCGGGGCGAGATAGGCCCGGGAGGCACTGGCCCGTTTGCCGTTGTGGATCGCCGATTGTGCAAGCCCGAACCCCACAGCATCTGGCCCATTGAGATCGTCACAGATCGGTTGTCCATTGGCAGCAGCCGCCTCCAGTATCGCAGTGCCCAGAGGATCGGTGGTGCAGGTATATTGCACATGTGTCGGTCCGCTGGTGCCACGGTGTTGCGACGGCGCGCCATGCCACGTTTCTAGCTGTTTGAAATAGGGCAGAAGGGCTTCGTGCGACCACTCCGTCGCGCCAAGTGCGACCCATCTGTCGAAATCGCATTTCGCACCGCGGTTATGGGCCATGAAATTGATCGAGGACGATCCGCCTAGCACCTTTCCGCGCTTCACTTCGACACGTCGTCCAAAGAGATGCGGCTGCGGTTCGGTGACGAAGCCCCAGTCGAACAGTTCTTGCTGACGGATCACGCCGACACCGAGTGGGACGTGAATGACCGGGTTCCAGTCCCGCCCGCCCGCCTCGATCAGCAGCACACGGCAGGACGGGTCTTCGGAAAGGCGGGCCGCCAGAACGCACCCGGCCGATCCACCACCGACGACCACGTAGTCGAAGTTATCCCGATCGTCGTTTCGCATTATCTTACGGTCTCGACCCGATGGCCCGGAAACGTCGATGGACGCTGCCTTGCGCTCTCTTTCAGTTCTTCGGTGATGGGCTTTACGCTCCCGCGGCACCTTCCCGACGGAGGGTGCCGCGAGGATCGCACATGGCAGGAGGAGGAAGGTCGCCATGCGCTGCAGAACGGTCAGAAGTCAGGCACGCCTTTCAGTGCGGCCGCATAACCGATGCCCGGAAGCTCGGCCGAATAGATTGCTGCGTACCAGCCCGGTGTCGACACTGTCGGATGGCTTGAACACATTGCATCCTGTCTCGTTCATTTCCTTCCACGTGCCAGTCTCGTACGGCTTGATCTTGTCGCTGGTCAATTCCTCGGTCGGCCCAACGCGCGCAATCACCAAATCCTGCCTTGCAGGACTTATTTTATGTCGGGTTCCTTTCTGGCACTGAATTGTTGGTGAGTCACCAAGCATTTGAGCTGCACAGACTTTCGATATAACTGCCGCTTATAGCGCTCGGACCTGCACCGATCGCCCCACTTCAGGCACCCTCGCCGGAGGCAAGAAAGGCGGCACGATCGACGAAACGTCGCAAAGGTTGAGACCGTCCGTCCCAGTGCTTACAAAGGCGATGGATCCGGCTGAAATAGGCCATTCGATCCGCTGTCAATGGAACGATCTCGACGATCGAGCCGACACATGCAGGCGCCTCATAGTACGCGACACTCATGCTGCCATCCTCCATGCGAACCGAACCTATTTCGCTAAAGCCATTCTCTTGCAGCCAGGTGCAAGCCGCGGGAAAGTCATCGGGCCAGAAGGCTGTGTGGTGATAGCCTTCCTGTCCGCGATCAAAAAATTCCTTGTAAAGCGACGGATGGTTGTCTTTGGGTTGGATCAATTCGATCTGGAGGTCGCCGATGTAGGCGAAGGCGACATAAAAATCCATCGGCGTCGATTGTCCGCGGTAGAAGATATCGCGATTGCCACGGGAATTTTCGATTAATACGAACGGTCCGATCCGCATGACCTCCGTCCAGAATTTGATCGTCGCCTCAATATCCTTAACGACAAAAGCCAACTGCGCTCGTTCTCCCAGAAAGCGTAGAGGCATGGGTGTTTCAGGTGTCATTTTGCGGTTCCTGTTTCAATTCTGCGCGCGACGCCCCGCGCCCATCCATCGCGACAACTACGGCCGATGCCGCTGCGTGTTTTGCCGAGCGCCAGACTTTGATCCCACCTCGGTGGACGAAGTAACGCTTTCCTTGCTCGACTGAGCGCGACCCGGTTGATGCGGTTGCAATTTAATCCCACATTGTGATTATGTTTGTCAATTGACCGAGAGTTCCGCGTGCGGGCTCCGCTGCATGGAGGCATTAGGTATTTTTACCTTTTGGCCCGCCCATTAGGCCAGTCCACTTAATCCCAGATGTGACGCAGACCCCATGTCTTTGCCACCATCCGCACCTTCACATTTGAAGTTCTACGAGTGGCTCTTGATATAATCCCGCATATTGACACCATGCATCACGCATGGTGTGTGTTGAACCACAGCTGGAGGCGGAGGATTCCTTCCAGCAAAGAGCAATGCGCGGTGTAGCCTTGCTGACCATCATTCGGACGAGAGCGGACGACCTCAGGGAGAATTGCATGTGGAACAAGCCCATCGTCGAGATTCGGGTGGAGGAATACGAGCGCGGCACGCTTGCCCAACTCATGACGGTCTACCACGACCTCGGCCTGCCCGCTCAGCTGCGCCACCTTGGGAGCCCGCTTAACTTCTATGTGCCAAACGTCGGACGGATCAATTGCATCACGCAGTTGTGGGCGTTTGATTCCCTTGCAGACTACGAGGCGAAACAAACAGTACTTGAAGCCGATCCATCGTGGCAGAAATACCTCGAGGCTGCGGAGGGCTTGATCCGTTACCGCGAAAACAGGCTGACACGTCGCATCGCATTCTCCAGCATCGATGGGCAACCGAATACTTCGTTCAAAAAACCGGTGGTGGATTTTCGCACCTATCTCATTCACTTCAACAAGATGCCGACTTTCCTTCAAACAACGGAGCAGCATGCCCTAAAGGTGATGGTGCGCCATATCGGACCACCGATAGGATATTACCAGACGACTGTCGGGAACCTGCAGCAGATCACCCATATCTGGGGGTATGACAGCATGGGTGACATGGAGACCCGTCGGCAGGCTCGCAATGCGGATCCGGAATGGGACAATTACCTCAGGGCATCGCACGGGATCTACGAACGGCAGGAAACACAGGTACTAGTCCGGCTCAAATTGCCTGACAACGTCTAGCCGGAAAACTGGTGCCATGCGCACGGGCATAGACAGCGCGCCAGACACTTGATTGTGGCCGGCGTCGTTTTCGGAATGCTTGCAGCAAATGCGCGGCGGCAAGGAAATCATATAAAGTCCCGATATTCGGGATTTTGTTGACTTCGTCAATTCGTCCGGCTTAATGTCGGACAGGAGTGAGCGGCGCGCTATCGATCCAGTCGGGGCGGTCCGGACCTGTATTGATCCAAAAAAGGGAGGTCACCTTGACCGAAACATCAAATAGTTCTCAGATTGCCGGCTATAGCGAAGCGCTGGAGTGGCTGAGGGGCGGCCCCAAGCAGATGCTGATCAACGGCAAACACGTTGCCGCGCTTTCCGGCAAGACGTTCATGGCAATCAACCCGGCAACAGAAGAGGTCGTCGCTGAAGTTGTGGAAGGGGATTCGGCGGATGTCGATCTTGCAGTCGCGTCAGCCCGTGCGGCCTTTGAGTCAGCCGCCTGGACCAACATGACGCCTCACGCTCGGGGTAAATTGCTCAGTGATGTTGCCGATCTGGTCGATAAGCATGCTGACCAGCTGGCGGTGCTGGAAACGCTCGATCTCGGCGCGCCGATCACAGTCTCCCGGAACTTCGTCAAATACTGCGCCCAGACCTTTCGCTATTATGCGGGCTGGCCCACCAAGATCATGGGAAGCACATCGCCAAGCGAACCGGGTCGTTTGATCTACGGATTGCGCGAGCCGCTTGGCGTCTGCGCCCTCATCAACCCATGGAACGCGCCTCTGAACCAGGCTGCCACCAAGATCGCACCGGCGCTGGCCTGCGGCAATACGGCAGTGATCAAGCCGGCCGAACTCACCAATTTCACCACACTGCGGCTGGCTGAACTGATGCTAGAGGCTGGAGTCCCACCGGGCGTGCTGAACGTGGTGACAGGCCACGGTGCCACGGTGGGCAATGCCCTGACCAACCATCCCGACATCAACAAAATTTCGTTTACCGGCTCAACCGAGGTGGGGCGACAGATCCTTTCCGCCTCGGCCAGCAATTTCAAGAAGGTAACGCTGGAGCTCGGCGGCAAGTCACCGAACATCATCTTCTCAGACGCCGATCTCAGCAAGGCGATTGCAGCCGCGGCCAGCACCTTCACCCGAAACTCGGGCCAGATCTGCTCGGCGGGTACCCGATTGTTTGTCCATGAATCGGTTTACGACGAAGTGAGCGAAAAGGTCACGAACATCGCCGCCGGTTACAAGGTTGGCTCGCCGTTTGAGGCAGGCGTCGAACTGGGACCGCTGATCTCGGCAAAGCAGCAGGAGCGGGTGCTCTCCTACATACAGGCAGGCCACACGCAAGGAGCGAAAGCCAGTCTTGATGGATCTCGGCAGAAGCGCGATACGGGCTACTACGTCAATCCGACGGTCTTCAGCAAGGTCGACAATTCGATGAAGATCGCACAGGAGGAAATCTTCGGTCCTGTCCTCTCCATTATCTCGTTCAAGGATGAGGATGACGCCGTCTTCCAGAGCAATAACAGCGGATACGGGCTAGCCGCCGCTGTGTGGACGCGCGACATCTCGTGCGCGCACAAGGTAGCCCGGCGCCTGCAAGCCGGTCGTGTCTGGGTAAACACCTATGGCGAGATCGACCAGGTCATGTCGGTGGGAGGCTATAAGCAATCAGGCGTTGGCCGCGAGATGGGCCCGGAGTCCATCGACGCCTACACGCAGACCAAATCGGTGATCGTTCGTCTGTAACCGAGCCGCAATTGCCGCACCGGCCCAACCGCCGGTTCGGCATTTCGCTCACGGAGAATGGAAGCAACAAGAACACCGACCAATCGCGCACAGCCTTTGGCGATATGGCGTCTTGGACGCCCCGATGAATTGTGGAGTGAGACATGGAAGAGAAGATAACACCCAAGGGCGATCCGTTCGACCCCACCTCGTTTGATGCGCTGTTCAGCAGTCCGGATGTCATTGCGCATATCAAGCGAATTTCGCCGACCTCCTATGCGGCAGCAGCCCAGTTCTGGCGCGCGCCGATGGCGGGCGAACATCTGTCGCCGCGAATGAAAGAGCTGATCTACTTTGCGATGCATGCATCGGCCTCGGCTCTGAACGTCGAAGCGTTGCAGCGCCAGCAGAAGCGGGTGCTTGCCGCCGGCGGTACGCAGGATGATATCATTGACGTGTTGATCTCCATCGTGGGGCTGGCGAATCATGCGCTTTACGCGTCTGTTCCCGTGCTTGAGGAGGAGTGGACGAAGGCTGGCAAATCTGATGAGGAACTGCCGGACGATGATCCGATATTTGCCGCCGCAAAGCAGCGCTTTATCGATATCCGCGGCTTTTGGAATAGCGATCGCGATTCCCTGGCGCGCCAGATGCCCGACTATTTTGCAGCGCTGGCGGATATGTCGACGGAATCCTGGTATCGTGGTTGCCTGACACGCAAGGAGCGCGAGTTCGTCTGCATCGGGATCGACTGCACGGTGACCCACAGCTATGAGCCGGGCCTGCGCATCCATGTCCGCAATGCAATCCGCGAAGGGGCGACCAAAGGGGAAATCCTCGAGATCTTCCAGCTTGCAGCGCTGATGGGGCTCGAAGGTTTTGTGCTGTCGGGCGAGGCAATGGCCCGCACCCTTGATAGAATGCCCCCCGATTGAAAGGCTCAGGCGGCCACACCGGTCCCCGCTTGATTTCAATCTTTCCCTTGTCTGTTGCATGTCGCGTTTGAATGCATTCACCCAAGCGCGACATGCATAGCCGTCAGCCACGATCCGTCGGAAGCACGACGATCTGCGCGATCTGCACATGCGCCGGCTGGTCAAGCACGAACATCACACTGCGCGCGATGTCTTCAGGTGCCAGATACATGCGAAAACGTTCCAGATAATTCTTCGCCTTTTCCACGTCGCCGCGAAACCGCTGCACCTGAATGTTTGTCTTGGTCAGGCCTGGATGGATCTCAGTCACCTTAATGTCGCTATCGGCCAATTCGGCGCGCAGGGTGTCGGTGAGCATGTGCACGCCAGCCTTCGAGGCTCCATAAGGCGCCATGGTCGGGACGATGCGCAGCGCATTGATCGAGCTGATGTTGACAATATGGCCCCTATTCCGCTCGATCATCGTCGGCAGAAATGCATGCGCCACGCGCATCAGGCCGATCAGATTGGTTTCGATGATCGAGGCCCAGTCATCGACCGGACCTTCAGCAAATTTAGTGCCGCCGCCCAGATGGTGGCCCGCATTATTGATGACCACGTCGATGGGGCCAAAATCCGCCGGGATGGCTTCGCGCAGGTTGCTGACGGCAGCAGCGTCCGTAACATTGAGCGTCAAGGGCGTAGCATTTGGGCCGAGCTCCTCTGCCAATTCGCGCAGAGAATCGCCTTCCCGATCGGCCAACACAACCTTATGGCCCGCAGCAACGAGCGAGTGTGCGGTTGCCTTGCCGATCCCTCCGGCTGCGCCGGTCAGGAATACTAGGAGTGGTTCGGTCATCGTGTTCAGATCCTCAATTCTATACGCGCCGTCATGACGGCTCGCGGACCGTGCCGGCCCTGTATCTGCCTGGGGTTCTCCGCCCGACAAGGACGGCGGAGGGGCTGTTGTGAGCCATCGCAACGAACGCGGCGTGGCGGTAAAACGACCAGCCTGGTTCTTACAAAATGCCACAATGTGGAATTAGTCAATAGTACGACTCTGGCAGAAAGCGTTGGACATGTGCAGCGCGCCGACTGACAATTATCAAAGACAGACCATTGAACGCAAAAATTTTACATATGAATTCAGTCATTTACCGAAACGCAGACAGCTCTGGCAAACACCAGATGGCGCCCTGCCCGCGCTCGACCCGGTACAGACTATTTTCATCTGGATTGTGCCGAGTTAATATTGAGAGAGAATCTCATTTTCTGGTATACCGTTTTTCTGGTATAGCGTCATATCAGACGCAGGCTGCGGAACGTTATTCATGTAGCCCATTACAGAGGATATGGCCTTGGCTCGAACGGCAACCCAATCTCAGACAGACGAGAACCCCGAAGTTCAAATGTCGGACGCGGAAGGTGAAACAGAGCGCAATGGAGCCAGCAGCCTTACCAAGATGCTGAGCATCCTGGATCTGTTCACGCCGGAGGCGCCCGTCTGGTCGACCAGTGACATCATTGAGGCGCTGGAAACCTCGCGTTCGACCGGCTATCGCTACATCAAGGCATTGCACTCGGCAGGACTGATCAGCGCTGTCGGCAATGGCTATTACATGCTGGGATCGCGGATTATTGAGCTGGACCTGCAAATTCGCAGAACCGATCCGCTTTTGCAGGCTGCGAGTGGGCTTCTCAATCAACTGGTCGACGCCACAGGCCATTCAGCGCTGCTTTGCATGCTTTTTCAGAATTCCGTGCTCTGCATTGACGAACTGCGGGCTCCGCTGAGCCCGACCAATCTCTTCACCCGTGGGCAACGCAGGCCGCTGTTCAGGGGGGCTATCTCGAAAGTCATCCTGGCGCATCTGCCCAGCCATCGGCTGCGCTCGATCTTCGATCGCCGGATCGAGGCGATCACGGAGGCGAAGCTGGGGCGGACATGGGCTGAATTTCGTGACGCCTTGGCGCAGATCCGTTCGGACGGTTACGTGAAATCGGTTGGCGAGTTTAACCCGGGCGTCGTCGGCATCGCGGCACCGATCTTCAACGTTGATCATGCGATCATTGGTGCGATCGGCATCGCTTGCAGTCAGGAAGAATTGCAGGACACCGACCTGCACAAGGTAACCATCTCGGTCAAACGGGCCGCACGCGAAATATCGCAACGCATGACGACGATCACAACCGATCTAGGACTGCCGCCGCGCGCCGTGGGTTGATCCGGACGGCACACCATTTGCCGTCACGGGAAACCTCCCACCGGGCCGGCTAGAGGGGATTCGGCAAGCCAGCAGAGCTCGACGTCTCGAGCCTCGGATCAGCCCCCGAATCTTGAACGCGCGTAGTACATCAACCACTTCCAACGCTACTTATTGAAACAGCGATCCGCGACAAAGCCAAGTGCGGTCTTATGCGCGGGCATCATGAGCACACTCAGCCTCGGTGCGCTCTGACAAAAAAATCCCAGATATAGAGACTGATTGGAAGAACTTCTGAGTTCTGGCGTCGACCGCTTCAGGAGAAATCCGTTCGACACAGGCCCGTAGCGGGAGGTGCCGTGCCGATTCCGGGCACGGCTGAACACGCGTTCGATAAACGCTAAATTGCAGTTATTCAAGCACGTTCTGCCCAAAACTCGCCCGAACCATTCCATATGTCGCGGCATGAAAGGCTTCGTCAACGCGACTGACAGGCTATCGGCCCCCCGCTAAACTGCGTGCGTCTTCACATCAAACAGTATTTGACTATATCCCGTATATTGGGATAACACATTAATGCGTCAGCATGAACGATGCGTATAAAGGGACCGAGGAACACCATGACTCTGACTGCCGATCTCGGGAAATTCCTCGAGACTATCCGCTTCGAACAATTGCCAGCCGAGGCCATTCCGCTTGTCCGCGATGCTTTCAGCGACACGATAGGTGTCATCATGTCCGGCATTCCCGAACCGATAGTCAGGATCCTCCATGAAGAAGTCTCGATTGGACCCGCTCCGCGACAGGCCCGCGCCTGTCTGTCCGACCTGTGGATCTCGGCGCCGGATGCAGCCCTGATCAATGGCACAGCAGCACATGCGTTGGATTTTGACGACCAGGCCCTGACGGGGCATCCGAGTGCCATTCTCGTTCCCACAATTCTTGCAGAAGGCGAGATGCTGGGGGCGACGGGCCGCGACATGGTGACGGCCTATGTCGCCGGCTATGAAGTCTGGGCTGAGTTGGTGCGGCGGAACGGCAACTATCACACGAAAGGTTGGCACCCGACCTCAGTGTTTGGCTCGCTGGCCAGTGCGGCCGCCGTGGCTGTGCTGCGCAAGCTGCCAGCAGACCAGGCATCGGGGGCGCTGGCCATGTCGGCCAGCCATGCAAGCGGCCTTGCCGTGAACTTCGGCACCATGACCAAGCCCTATCATGCCGGCATGGCCGCTCGCAGCGGCATCATCGCTGCGCGCCTGGCAGGCCGCGGGGCAACGGCATCGAAGATCGCGCTCGAACATCCGCGCGGCTTCCTGACGGCATTTTCGCCGACGATGACCGCCGAGTGGGATTCACCATCCAGACTGGGCGACGACTGGCATATTCTCGGCCACAGGCTTTGCGTTAAGCGCTATCCAACCTGCTATTTCATGCACCGGTCTTTCGATGCCACGGTGCGGATGCTGGAGGGCACAGAGGTTGCGGCGGATGACGTGGAGAATATCTCGGTCACCATGGGTCGCGGACAGACTGCCGTGCTGGTGAATGAGCGCCCGCAGACCGGGCTGGAAGCCAAATTCAGCGAACATTTCGCCATGGCGGCGGCGGTGATCCTGAAGCGGATGGGCATTGCCGAACTTAGTGATGAAGTGGTCTTGCGTCCCGAGATCCAGGCCTTTTTCCCGAAGGTTTCGCTGATCCCGGTGGATGCCTATGATGTGCGCGATCCGGCGCATTCTCCATCGGAACGCGTGATTGTGCGGTTGAAGAGCGGCAAGATATTCGACACCGGCGAAATCACAACTGTCCTTGGACATGCGTTCGATCCGCTGTCAACTGAGCAGCTCTGGGCGAAATTCCGCGAATGTACCGCCGGCACCCATAGCGAAGCTGAGGCCCAATTGCTGTTTGAACGCAGCCAGATGCTGCCGCAACTGTCCTCCACCGCGGATCTTCCGACGAAAGAACGCCTTTTTGCATAAGCCGCCCCGTGTCGAGCACTGTGCTGTGCGCGCAAGGTCGCCGCCTCATTTGCAGTGCCGTTGCGACAGCGGCGCGAGGCGAACGTCAAGCACGAGAGAGCCAGGGCCGCGCTGGCGACCTGGTTCAGACAATATGCCTTCGGGCATTTCATATCGAGGGCGCGGATGAACGTCACCCGCGCGGCTCCGATAGCAAGATGAAGCACAGCAAGGAGTGTAGAAATGACTGAAACAAGCCCGGTAATCTATACCGCACATACGCATACGACAGGTGGCCGTGAAGGCGCTGCCCGCAGCAACGATGGCCGGTTGGATGTGAAGCTTTCCAAGCCAGGCAGCACCGGCGCCGGCACCAATCCGGAGCAGCTTTTTGCCGCCGGGTGGTCAGCCTGCTTCGAAGGTGCGCTCGGCCTTGCCGCGCGGCGGATGAAAGTGACACTGCCCCCAGATATGGCTATTGATGCGGAAGTGGACCTTTGCGGCACGAGCGGTGAGTATTATCTGCGCGCGCGCCTCAACATCAGCCTGCCGGGCCTAGAGCCCGAGGTCGCAACCCAGATGGCGGAAGCCGCACATCAGACCTGCCCATATTCTAAGGCCGTACGCGGCAATATCGAGGTTACAATCGCCGTTGTCTGACCTGCTCTTCAAGCCTGCCAGATGCAATCGGTAGCTGACGCGATTTTCCAATGTGCGCACGTCAGCATCTCGTGGCTGTGTACCAATCTTGGTCATCGCGGAGTTTGACGCAGTGAACCGTTTTTCCGCAAGCATAGGATTATGAATGGGCTGTCCGTTGCTGCCCGGATGCGGATGCTGAAGCTGATATCGAACAGTGAAACGCCGCGCGTTGTTCCCCCGCGCGGCGTTTCAGGTCTTGGAATTGCCGATGTCGAGCGCAGCTGTATCAGCCTTCCTCTGTGAAGAACTTGATCCCATCCATAAACTTGTTGGGCGCCATGAAGACGGACAGGATCACGGCTCCTTTTGGCGAATGGGCAATATGCATATTGCCACCGGGCCGCCAGACGAAATCGCCGGCCGAGCAGGTCCCCTCGTCATCCTCGAGCGAACCTTCCAGCACATAGGTCTGCTCAAGCTTGGTATGTTCGTGCAGGGGAACGATCGCTCCAGGTCCCATCTTGAAAAGAATGGTCGAGCGGCCATCCGCATCCTTGTAGAGGATCTTCATCTGGATCTTGTCGATGCCTGTTTCCTCCCACTCCATGGCAGATGCGGCGATGAAATGCGAAGCAAGCTCCGGGGGGTTGATGTTTTTCTGGGCCATGGGTTCCTCCATTCCAAGGTTAAGAGATATCGAGTTTGTCGATTTTGAAGTCCGGATTCGTGTAGAGGCTGGGGACGCGAGTGCGAACCGTTTCACACAGGGCCGTATCGATATCGGCGATGCAGAAGGTCTCTGGCTGATCACCGCAACTGTCGATAACCTGTCCCCAGGGATCGATGATCATGGCATGCCCATGCGTGTGCCAGTCGCCAGGGTGGGTGCCGCAGGTGGCCGCTGCCAGAACATAGGCGCCGGTCTCGATCGCACGCGCCCGCAGCAATGGCTCCCAATGGGCACGTCCCGTTTCGGCCGTGAACGCTGAGGGCACCATGAGAATATCGGCTCCCGCCAGGGCGAGGCCACGATACAAGGCTGGAAACCTTAGGTCATAACAGACCGACATCCCGATTGTGCCGATCGGCGTCCCGACCACCACAGCCTGTGTTCCCCCTGCATAGTGGCGAGATTCGCCGACCAGGCGGCCATCCTGAAGGCGGGCATCAAACAGGTGGATCTTGTCATAACGGGCCGCGATCGCACCCGCGGGTGTGATCAGAAAGGACCGGTTCAACAACCGCGATTGCGGGCTATCATCGGCCAGGATGACAAGGCTACCGACCAGCAACCAGATGCCGTGCTCGCCGGCCAGCACGCGCATTTGCGCTAGTACCGAGCTGTCTTGTTCCAGCGTTGCCGAGGATCGCATGGATTGACCGGAGCGATCCAGATAAGTCGCGAATTCTGGCAGGCAGACCAGCGTCGCCCCCTGCTCCACCGCACGCGCAACGAGCCGCACGATCGTCGCCATGGTCTGGCCAAGGTCGTTGCCCGGCGTCAGCTGCAGACAGGCGGCGCGGCAGATCGCGGTCATTGCGCTGACAAGCCCAGCAGCGCGCGGGCTTCGGTCGATGTGGCAACCTCGCCGCCGATAGAGCGGATGATACCGACAGCCTTGTCCACGAGTTGCGCATTGGTGTCGGCAAGGACACCCTTGCCGAGATAGAAATTGTCCTCCATACCGACACGCACATGCCCGCCCATCAGGAATGACTGCGCAACCATTGGGAATTCGGACCGTCCGACGCCGAAGGCAGCCCAGATGGTGTCGCGCGGCAAAGCCGATTTAAAATAGGCCACCATTTCGGCCGTGGCGGGAGCGCCCCAGGGGATCCCAAGGGCAAACTGGAAAATCGACGCCGCAGGCACAGTGCCATCCTTGAGCATTTTCAGGGCCAGCGCCAGGTGACCGGCATCGAATATCTCCAGCTCCGGAAGGGATCCGGCCTGCTGAATACCCCTGGCAATCGCCTCGATCTGAGCAGGCACGTTAATCAGCGCGCCGCTCCCAAAATTCAGAGAACCCATGTCAAGCGTACAGATTTCGGGCTTCAGATCGAGGATGTGGCGAACCCGGTCCGATGGTGGACGGACGTTGGATCCGGCAGCGAACGTATTTGTTTCTTCCAGACCCGGTACGAAGCGGGCACCCGGACCGGTGGTCAGATTAAGGATAATATCACTTCCGGAGTCGCGGATAATTTCCACCACCTGCCGATAGTATTCCAGCTCCATGCTCGGCTTTCCAGTATCCGGATGGCGGACATGGATATGCGCGATGGCGGCACCGGCGGTGCCTGCCTCGATGACCGCCTGCGCGATCTGCTTCGGCGTGATCGGCAATTGCTTGAACTTGTGAGCTACGTCGTCACCACCCGTTACGGCGCAGGTTAGAATAGTCTTCTCGTTCACCCGTTTATTCCTTCTCAACAATCGGGGATTTGCCCCCTGAATTCTCGCGGTTGCAGCGCTGGATCACCCTTTAAGTGCGCATCGAACTTTTGGAGCAATGGCCGGGGACCAGCCGCGGCATGACATTGTTAGTGCCATGCGGATTTGAAACGCTGAATTAATAGTTCCTGCATTGTGGGACTTTGTCAATAAATGAATTCATCTGGCGGCATCTATCCGGCGCACTTTTGGTAAGACAGCGCTCCAAGCCTGATCGATCCGACAGGGATAAGCGGACCTGCCAAACGGGCATACAAACCGGGCTCGGAGACGGATACCGCCCGCGATACCATCCCGCGAAGAAAACCTCGCGGCACAGCCCTTTCAGCCAGCGAACCGCCGCCTAGGCAGGCCGTGACGCCGAGGCCATGGATGGGGAAAGGACCACCGGCAACGGCTTCCGTCTGCCGCAGACCGCGCATCGGCCCACCCATGCTGGTCACATAGGGGATATATAGCCGGCAAAAACCGGCCGGCGCGTGGGCACGTAGAATGCATTGACGTCGCTGCCATCCTCCCGGCAGCTCCAGGTCTCGCACGCAATACTGTCAACTAATAGAGCCGTTGCTCGCGCATGTCCCAGAGAGGGCTTTCGCGGGAGGTTCTTGCCACCGATGCATTCACTCCGTCGTCTGTCCGGCGCTGGTTTGCCGGTGCCGTCACGATGACACCCGCCCCTCGCGCAAGGCCAGAAGTGCGGCCATCAGGACGCAGCCCAGTATGATGCTGCGGAACGCATCCGGCAGCATCGTGCCACCGATCAGGATCTGCAGCGCAATCAGCATCAACACGCCGCAAACGACACCAGGATAGTGTCCACGCCCGCCGGTAATCAGCACCCCGCCGGCCACGACAACGGCAACCGATGGCAGCAGGTACTGGTCGCCCATGCTCAGCGTCGACGCTCCGTTGAAGCCAACCAGAAGCACCGCTGCAAGCGCGGTTGAGGCACCACAGATCATATAGGCCAGCACCGTTGTCAGGCGCACATTGATGCCGGAGAGATTGGCCACCACCGCGCTGTTGCCCAGGGCGTAGAGCTGACGCCCCGCAGCCGTGGCCGTCAGGAATATAGTAGCCAGGATGACGAAGGGGATGAAGGCCCAGACCACCGGCTGAAGCCCGAGCACGTTGCCGCTGACAAACCAGAGCAGTAACGGCGGGGAAAAACCCTTCGGTGAGCCATTGGTGTAGAACAGCGTCAGCCCCTGAAGAATTCCGTTCACGGCCAACGTCATGACCAGTGGCGGTAATCCGAGGATGATCACGCCCAAGCCGTTGACCAGACCGACGGTTAGGCCAAGACCAATGACTGTAGGAACGGACCATAGCAATGCCGCGTCGGATCCATCGACCAGGCTCGAAAACACGACGGCGCACAACGTGATCGCCCAGGGTATCGACAGGTCGAGCCCTCCGGTGATGATCACCGTGGCTTGACCGAATCCCAGCACGCCGAGAAGTGCAGTCAGCAACAAGAGCGAGCGCACATAATCGGCTCCGAGATTGCCGAAAAAGGCAAAGGTGACAGCCACAATGACCAGGAATGCGCCCAGCGCCGGCAAGACCTGCCGGATATTCTCGGCATGCAGCACGCGAAACGAGGCGTGCGGCATGGCGCCGTCCGGGCTGGTCTCAGCCATAGGTCTATGGGCCCGTAGTCGCGGCGCCGCCAGGCTGCCACGAACCTGCCGGACGATATCGGACAGATTGTGCAGCAGCGAATTTTCCGACATCAGGGAGCTGAGGACGACTGCCAGAATGAGGATTGCACCGTCGAAGATCGGCGAAAGATAGGTGGGCATCGAAAACACCATCAGGGTGTTGACCGTGCTCATCAACAGGAATGCGCCGAAAACCGGCCCGACCAGCCCGCCTCGACCGCCCGCCAGCGACGTGCCGCCCAGAACCACGGCAGTAAAGACCTGAATGAGCATGGACGAGCCGACCAACGGATCGCTGCCCCCCGCCTGTGCTGTGATAAAAAGGCCTGAGGCACCGTAGAAGCCACCGGCGATGGTATAGGCCAGAAACTTGACTTTCGCCGTTTTGACCCCGTTTGCCGCTGCGGCGGCCTCGTCACTGCCGATGGCATAGATCGCCATGCCGAGCCGGCTGTTGCGGAGTAACATCCAGAGTGCGATCGCCGAAAGAATGACCACCAGCGCTGCGGGCAGCAGGTTAGGGATGGCATCGCCTGCAAAGAAATTGATGAACTCGCTCGTCACATACCCACCCGGTATCGGCATGACCAAGAGTGCCGCACCTTGCAGGATGAACAAAGTCGCCAGCGTCACCACGATCGGCTGGATCCTGAGATAGGCGATGAGGAACCCGTTTACCGCACCGGCGCCGGCGCCAATCAACAGGCCTAGCACCGACACCACGAACTGGTTGACCGGGCTGTCGGTCATCGTCGAGCCGACAAAAACGCTGACGAGCGAAACAATGGCCCCGACGCTGAGGTCGATCCCGCGGGTCAAAACGACAAGCGCCAAACCCATGGACGCAAGGGCAAGGCCGCCCCCTGTGCCCAGGTTGGAACTGATATCGAAATAGCTGAGCGGAAACGGCGTGAACTGGTGGGTGATCAGTGTCACCCCGATCAGCAGTGAAAGCACGAGGAGCGGTGTGCGGTTCCGATGCAGTTGGTATTGCGCGCCTGCAAATGCTCCGGTCATTGTAAGGCTCCGCTTTCGGCAACCCCACAGCATGGCGTCTTGTCGCCGAGCATGAACCGCATGATTTCCTTTTCGGAAATGTCGCCTTGCGGGCCTTGAGCTGACAGAACTTCGGCAACCCTTCCGCCATAGAGAACGAGCACCCGGTGGCACATCTGGCACACTTCCGGTGTCTCGCTGGAATAAAGCAGGACCGACCCTCCGGCGGCGGCGAACTCGTTCACCATCCGATAGATTTCATGCTTGGTCCCGACATCGACGCCGCGGCAGGGATCAAAGAGCAAAAGCACATTCGGATCGGTCAGCAACCATTTGCCGATGACGATCTTTTGCTGATTGCCGCCGCTGAACGCGCCTGCGCGGGTATGGACGGCACGATCAGCCAGTTGCACCTGCTTCATCATCTGCGCCACCGCCATGGTTTTGCGGCGGCGGCTCAGCAACCCGAAGCGGCTGATCCGGCCGAGAATTGGTGCGACCATGTTTTCCAGGCCGCTAAGCTGCAGAAACAAGCCCTCGGTCTTGCGCTCCTCAGGCACCAGCGCGATCCCGCTATTGATCGCCTGTCGCGGCGATCCCAGGCGCACGGGCACGCCGTTCAGGCTGACAGTACCGGCAGATGGCGGTTCGACACCAAACAGCAGATCGAACAACTCCTTTTGCCCCATCCCCTGCAACGCCGCGACCCCCAGAATCTCGCCGGGGCGCAGATCAAAAGAGCAGCCGGCGAGACGCGCCCTGGCGGACAGGCCTTCCACCCGCAAGGTCGGTTGCTTGTCCATGGCAACCGCGGTTTTTCGCGGAAAGGTGGCGTCCAGCGACCGGCCGATGATCATCTCAACGATCTTTTCGTCGCAGACATCGCCTGCAGCAAACGACCCTACATCCCGGCCGTTGCGGAGCACCGTGACATGTTCGCAGAATTTTCTGATTTCCTGCATCTTGTGGGTAATCATTACTACGGTCATTCCGGCCGATTTCAGGTCACGAACCAGCCCTTCCAGCCAATCTACGTCGCGCGAGGTCAGCGCTGAGGTTGCCTCATCCAGGAATAGCACTTCCGGCTGGCGGAAAAGAGCACGTGCGATCTCGACTTTCTGACGCTGGCTGAGAGACAGGGACCGGGCTTCTGCGCGAAGGTTCACATCGTTCAGACCGAGCCTGTCGAAATGGTCGAGCACGGAGCGGCGCGCGGCGCGCCAGTCGATCAGTCCGAACGCCCTACGCGGCTCGTGCCCCAGCACCATGTTTTGCAAAATGCTGAGATCCGGCGCCAGAGCCAGTTCCTGAAACGCTGTCTGCAGTCCAGCGCGCTGGGAATCGAGCGGTCCATTGAATACGACCGGCCGTCCCTTGACGCTGATGGTGCCGCTATCCGGGCGAATGAGGCCACTCAGTAGTTTAATGGTCGTCGATTTTCCGGCGCCATTTTCGCCAAGCAGCGCATGCGCCGTGCCGGGCCGCACCGAAAAACTGACATCGACGAGCGCTTTGGTTGCGCCATAACTCTTTGACAGGTTGGCCACTTCCAGAGATGACGCATCAATGGAATGGCAGGCAGCTCCTCGCAACAGGGCAATTGGCCCCGTCACGGGGACATCCGCGATAATCCCGGTCGAATGGAAAAGCGTGTTCATGTTTCCTCCCTGGTCCTCCATGCCGCGCATCCAGGCCTTACGACCCGCCTCTTCCCGTTGCGCGCGCCATTCGATGGCGGGGTCCTGACGGGACAGGACAAACCCGGCGAACTCCCTTCGCGTGATTGTCCTTGCGTCCGACAGGGGCATGCATTCGATGCGGTGGTGACGAAACGTTGATGTTGTGCAGATCAGAAAATCGCACGAGTCATGGCACCGGGCATGACCGTTCACAGACAAAGCCGTCTCCCAAGGCTTCCGTCGCATCTCACCACTTGTCACCTGCGGCACGATCTCCACACGTGCCGTATCGAGGTACGATGAAACTGAAGCCTCCCAACTCCAGTCATTAATCTAGTCCCGCATATTGAGATTACATAAAAAGCAGACTTTGGGAAAGGCTTTATTTGTCGCGGCAGGATCTGTTGTAGAAATTGCCTCGAAATCCCGATTTGCGCCAAGACCTGGCCCGGCTGAGCAGGACTTACAGGCATGCAGGTAAAAAGCAGGCCAGCCGTCATCCTACCGGCGCCGGTGGTTGGGCCGTCAATGTCATATATGGCATGAGCGCGTGTGGCACACGTTCCATGCCAATTTCACTGGCGCATTTCCGGAGGCAAAACCCACCTTGCTAGAATTGCTAGATTGACCGGCCCGGCTGGTCGATCAGATCGGTAATCTTGATTGGATAGCGACGAACCCGGACACCGGTGGCATGCCAGACGGCGTTTGCGATCGCTCCCACCGTTCCGGTGATGCCGAGCTCCCCGACTCCCTTGGCGCCGAGGGCGTTCACGTGCGGATCGTATTCGTCAACGATCAGTGCCTCAAGCGAGACCACGTCGGCATTGACGGGGACATGATAGCCGGCCAGATCTGCATTCAGGATCCGCCCGGATCGGTGATCGATCAATGCCTCCTCGTGAAGTGCAAAGGACAGCCCCCAGATCATGCCTCCGTAATACTGGCTGCGCACCAGCCGCGGATTGATGATTGCCCCGGCAGCGAAAGCGCCAACGAGACGCGATACCCGGACCTGGCCAAGCTCCGGGTCCACCAGCACTTCGGCAAACACGGCGCCATGGGCGTGCATCGCATAATCGGATCGGATAGGATCGTCAGGTCCGACCTTGCTATCGGAGCGGATCTCGCCCAGCCCGGCGCGGCCGAGGATATCGATATAGCTATCGCTACGATCCTCGTCCTCGCGCAAATAAAGTCTGCCATCCCGAGCCACGATGTCTTTGTTGCCAGTTCCATGGAGCGCTGAGCGCTCGTCGCGTGCCGCTATTGCGGCAAGCTTGGCAATGAGGTCCCGTCCCGCTGCGTGAATGGCGCTGCCAGCCGTCGCCGTGTGAGCGGAGCCGCCGGCAATGCCTGCATCCGGAAATTTGGAACTGCCGGCTCGAAACTCCACCTTATCGAGGGAAAGCCCGAGACTGTCGGCTGCTATCTGGGCAAAGGACGTCCATGCCCCTTGCCCCATATCGGCTGCTGCGGTTTCCACCGTGGCCGCGCCATCTGCAGTCAGAACCGCCCGGGCCTGCCCGTTGAACATGAGGGTTGGAAAGGTTGCCGTACCGACGCCCCAACCGACCAGCAGACCCGCCTCATTGCGCATCTGGCGCGGCAGGAGCGGCCGATCCGCCCACCCGAAGCGCGCAGCTCCTTGCGTATAGCAGGCTCGAAGCTCCTTGGACGAAAAGGGCTTGCCGGAGATCGGTTCGACTTCCGCGTAATTGTTCAGGCGAAACTCCAGCGGGTCGAGGCCGCGCGCGAACGCGGCTTCATCCATGGCTATTTCCAGTGCCGCAGAGCCCGAGGCTTCACCGGGCGCCCGCATGAAACCAGGCGTACCAATGTGCATGGGAACCGCCTGATGGTCGGTCGCAATCGCACGGCTGGCATAGAGTGTTTGCGAAATCTTCCCCGCCGGTTCGACGAACTCGTCGAAGATGCTGGTTGCCGCTTTTATGGTATGGTTCAGGGCAACCAACTTGCTGTCATCGTCCAGGCCAAGTTGAAAGCGTTGTTGCGTCCTGCCGCGATGGCCCAGCGGACCATACATCTGGTCGCGCCGCATCACCAGTTTGACGGGTTTTCCAACCAGACGTGCCGCCAGAATGCCCAGTATCTGCGGGCCGGCCAGGAAACCCTTGTTGCCGAAGCCGCCGCCAAGAAAGGGGCTGCGCACATGAATATTCTCAAGCGGTATGCCAAAGAGGTCGCTGATCCGGCGCTGTGCCATAATCAGGCCCTGACTGGGCGTATCGACAGTCAGTTCATCCCCGTCCCACGATGCCACAATCGCATGAGGCTCCATCGGGTTGTGATATTGCGCCGGCGTATCGTAGACCTCGTCAAGTCGGAAAGTGGCGGCATGAAGCTCAGTCTCGACATTTCCCATTTCGTCCCGTGCGGGTCCAAACACACCCGCAGCAGTTGCCGCAAAGGTTTCGGCAGTGTCGAAATCCGCAACAGGGCTGTGCTCCTCGTATCGCGGGGCAAGCAAAGCTGCTCCTTCGGTCGCGGCCTCCAACGAGGTTGCAATGACCACGGCAATGGGCTGCTTTGCGTAGTGGACAATGTCGCTTTGAAGGACATCCAGCCGCCAGCCGAAGGGGGCGTCTGGCCCGGCCGGATCCGCAATCGGCGGCCGGTTGTCGGGCGTCATGACCTCGACCACGCCCGGATGACGCTTAGCCGCTTCGATCTCCAGTGAAGCGACCTTGCCATTGGCGATGTCGCTTGTCGCCATAACCGCGTGCAACATGCCCGGCGGATTGTTGTCGGCCGCATAAACCGCCGCGCCCGTAACCTTCAGGTGACCATCGAGGCGTGTCAAAGGCTGACCCACGCTCGATCCGTGACGACCACGCATGGCGTCTTTCGACTCCCGCATTTCAACCATTGGCAGATACTTTCGGTTGCTCGGCGAAAACCGATCCTGGTAGCGACCGGGGCTGGTCGGTGTTGCCGGCCTCGGCAACCCGGAGCGCACGCACGACCAGTCGTCGGGACAGTTCAATTTTAGCCGCATTGTTGCCCGATGGGCGGGCGTCGGCGAGCGCAACTTCGGCCGCCTCGCGAAACAGGGTGTCACTGCAGACCTGGCCTTTCAGTCTGGTCTCTGCCGCCCGCGCCCGCCAGGGCTTGAGGGCAACACCACCCAAGGCTATGCGGGCATCTCGGATCATTCCCTCTTCGACAACAAGGCTGGCCGCGACGGAAACAAGGGCAAACGCGAAAGAGGTTCGGTCACGCAGCTTGAGATAGCGCGAATGTTGAGCAAAGGTTTTAGCCTCGGGCGGAAGTCGAATAGCGACAACCAGTTCGCCGGGTTGCAAAACGGTCTCACGCTCGGGATAATCGCCGGGCAGGGTATAGAATGCGTCGAGCAGTACTTCGCGGTGCCCGGAAATGCCGTCAATTTCCACCACGGCATCCAAGGCCACCATCGGCACGGCGAAATCGGAAGGATGCGTTGCAATACAGGACAGACTCCACCCGAGAATGGCCAAGCCATGATTTTCGCCGTCGCGTGCATCACAACCGGCACCGGGCTGGCGCTTATTACATGCGCTTGCCAGGTCGAAGAAGTAGCTGCAACGTGTCTTCTGGAGAATGTTGCCCCCGGCCGTCGCTGCGTTGCGCAACTGACCTGACGCTGCTGACAGAAGCGCCTCTGCCACACTGGGATAATCGCGGCTGAATTGCGGGTGATAGGCAAGATCGGTATTGAGCACCAGCGCGCCGATTCTGACCCCACCGTTGGGCAGGAATTCCACGCGCGCCAGTTCCGCCAGACCGGAAATATCGATCACACGGTCGGGGCGAGATACGCCTACCTTCATCAAATCAACAAGGTTGGTGCCGCCGGCCAGGAAAACCGCATTCTGTTCCATGGCCGCCGATGTGGCTTCCGCCACACTTGTCGCGCGGATGTACTCAAATCGTTTCATGGGTGGCTCCATCGGTCGAGAGGGCACCGTGATAGTCCATGATCGCCTCGACAATGCCCTGATAGGCACCGCATCGACAGAGATTGCCGCTCATCGCTTCACGAATCTGTTCGGGGTCGTTTCTCAAGGGCATTTCATTCGCCAACCCCACCGCGCTCATGAGTTGCCCCGGTGTGCAAAAGCCGCATTGCAACGCATCGCGTGAGATGAAGACCTCCTGTATCGGGTGCAGCTTGCCGCCCTTGGCTAGTCCTTCGACCGTGGTCACGGAACGACCGTCGACGGAAAAAGCCAGGGTCAGGCAGGAATTGATGCGCCGCCCGTCGACCAGCACCGTGCATGCACCGCATTGCCCGCGGTCGCATCCTTTCTTCGTGCCCGTCAGGTTGAGCCTTTCGCGCAATAGGTCGAGCAGTGTTACGCGCGGGTCGTCAACCTCAATGCTGCACGGCTTTTCGTTCAGTTCGATACGGATGATCATGTTCGTTGAACTCTTCGGTCTCACATGGCAGGGCGAAAATTACAAGATGGCGGTCAATCACTCTGGTCAGTTTCGGCAAAGTCCCAGAAAGCAGAAGCCTCCCCGGCAGCGATCGGCTAGTCCTTTTGCGCCTCTACCACTCCCTAGGCCGCAGCAAATTCCGGGTGGACTTCGGACTTTTCCTCCGCCCCCACTCCCTCGTCGTGGCAGCATGCAGACTTGCAGATGTCTGGTCATTTTCCAAGCATGAGTGATGGCGGCATCCTGAAGCCTTGTCAAATAAAATGTCAAATAATGACATTTCGTAACTTTTATGTCGTGTTGATCGCTCAGTTCGGTTACACTGCTAACCGCAGCCTTCACCGTGGAGGGAGCGGTCTGACGGGTATCGACCGGTCTTATCGACAGATACGTCAGCCATCAGAACGATAGGCCCGGGGGACAGGAGTCTGCACAACGGTCGCACGGGCCGGTTTCGGAAGGAGACCCAGTGGATCCGAGGAAGCTTTTGTACATGAAATCCGTCGTGGAGCATCGCAGCTTGAGCAAGGCTGCCAAGGAGCTTCACGTTTCCCAGCCGGCCTTGTCGATATCGATGGACAGGCTGGAAGCATCGCTTGGCGTGAAGCTTCTGGTCCGCGGGCCTCAAGGGGTTGTGCCAACGCCGGCGGGCGAACTGCTGTATTCCCGCGCATTGTTCATCCAGGACGAGATCGACATTGCAAGGCATCAGATCCAGCATCGGGAAGAGGTTGGCAAAGCACAAAGCATCACTGTGGGGGCGATCGTCAGCATCGTCGCCAACGTCGTGCCCCGAGCGCTTTGCAGGTGGCGCGAGCAGTATCCGGATGTGCAGCTTCGCATTGTCGAAAACTCCTACCCGGAACTGTTTGCCGGCTTGATGCGGGCGGACCTGGATTTCATCATCGCGCAGACAGGGTGTTCAGAGCTTTGCGAAGGCATCAAACAACGCGTGCTGTTCCGGGATTGCCTTGTCATCTATGCCCGCCCCAGCCATCCGGTCCTCAAGGGGCCTATAACGTGGCCGGAACTCGCCAGATATCCCTGGGTCACCCATCTCATCTGGCGCCAGATGTCGCCGGCCGAGCAGATCATGAAAGCCGAGGGCGTGCGCGCGACCCAGCAATTGACAGAATGTAGCTCTGTCAGCTTCATGAAAACGGTCATGGAAAACAGCGATCATCTGGGCATGTTGCCGGAGCACGCTCTCAGCGACGAGCTTGCACAGGGAAGGTTGGTACCTCTCCCCATCACCTCGCCGCTGATGAACCGCAACATTGCGGTCTTCTTCCGCGAGCGGACGCTTCTGGACGAGGCAAGCCGCAGTTTCCTGGACAAGGTGGCCGAGACGGGCTCGCGCCTGTGCAAAAGCGCCATTGCTCCGAAGGCCTGACCAGGACGCTGTCCACCAGAAAGAGGCCTCCGCGGACGACGGCGCTGCAAAACACGGCTGCGATCGACTCGAAACGAAGGCGAATATTCATTTTAAAGGTCGATATAAACGGTCTTGGTGTAGAGATAGGCATCGAGGTGGGCCCGACCGCCCTTTGCACCGTAACCACTCATCTTTGTCCCGCCAAAGCCGACCAGCGGATCGATCACGCCATAGCAGTTGACCCACATGACACCGGTATGGATGCCGTTCACCACAGTCAGCGCAGTCGAGATGTTCCTTGTCCAGACGGCACCGCCCAGGCCATATTCGATCTGGTTGCCGAGCCCGATCGCCTCTTCAATGGTGTCGAACGGGATGACGGATACGACAGGTCCGAAAATTTCCTCCTGCGCAATCCTCATGCCGTTTTCGACACCTGCAAAGATCGTCGGGCTGACGAAGTAGCCAGCCGCAAGCGATCCCCCGAGACGCTCTCCGCCATGGATGAGCCTGGCCCCCTCTTCCGAACCGAGTTTGACATACCCCATCACACGGTCGAGTTGCCTGGCCGAAATCAGCGGCCCCAGTTGCGTTCCCGGATCGAAGCCGACACCGACGCGGATCGTCTTCGTGAAAGCTACTAGCCTGGCGTAGAATTCCTCGAGAATGGGACGCTGGACAAAAACGCGCGTTCCGGCATAACAGACCTGTCCGGAGTTGCCGAACACGCCCATGCCGGCGGCCGGAACGGCCTTGTCCAGATCCGCATCGGCGAAAATGATGTTCGGCGATTTGCCGCCGAGTTCGAGCTGGAGCCGTTTTATATTGCTTGTCGATGCCTCGATGACCTTGCGTCCGGTGGCAGTCGAGCCGGTAAACGCGATGCGATCGACGCCGGCATGACGCGCCAGCGCCGCGCCAGCGGTCCCGCCATACCCACTCACGACATTGATCACTCCTTCGGGCAGGCCTGCTTCGTGAAGGAGTTCGACGGTTCGCAGGATCGACAGCGATGCCTCCTCCGAAGGCTTGAGGACCGCCGTGCATCCCGCAGCCAGAACCCCACCGAGGACCCACCACTGGCTGGGCAAGGGGCCGTTCCACGGGATAATGCCTCCGACCACGCCCACCGGGGCCTTCAGGCTCATCGTCATGGTGCCGGTGAACCCATTCGGCAGCGTTTCGCCGGCAACGGAACCGCATTGCGACGCGAAGAACAAGATGACCTTCAGCACAAATGGCTTGTAGTTGGCAGTCCGAGAGATCGGCGCGCCCATGTCCATCGTTTCGATATGCGCAAGCTCCTCGAAATTGCGGTCGATCACATCGTGGATGCGGTAAAGAAGCGCCTGACGCTCGTATGGTGTCCATCGGCTCCATGAACCTTCGAACGCGGCGCGCGCGCAGCTTACCGCGTGATCGATATCCTCAGCCTCACCTTCGGCAAGTCGCGCCAGAACCGCACCCGAGGAAGGGTCGTAGGTGGCGAAGGTCTTTCCGGAGAGCGCTGGCGTCGATTTCCCATTGATAAAATGCTTGAAATCCTTCCGCGACAGAAAGCGTTGCGCAGCTTGCGAGAGCGGCGGGGACTGGTTTGTCTGGGTCATGGGCATTTTGTCCGCTTCACATTGATTTTGAGTGCCTCGACGGCGACGGGCATCGATCAGAAGCGATCAACGATCGTCGCGTCTTCAGGAGGCTGCCGTCGGCTAGATCAGGAAAACGCCTTTGCCGCTGCTCTGCTGACTGAACAGCTGATAGGCCTCTTCAGCCTGGTCCAGACGCCACCGGTGGGTGAAGATCCTGTCGAGGTCTATGCCTTTTTTCACGACGAAATCGCTGCACGCGCGCTGGGCCTGTATGGACATGGTCCATGACGGCAAAACACGGAGCTGCTTTCGCAGCACTTGCGACAAAATCAGCCGGAACTCTCCGCCGATACCGACGAGGCCGATCGTGCCCCAGTTGCGGGCGATGCGGATGGACTCCGCGGCCGCGGACGTTGCGCCAGATGTTTCGAGCACCATGGTGGCGAATTTTCCATGCGTCAGTTCGCCAACCATGTCGGCAACGTCGCCATGTTTCGGGTTGACCGTGAAGTCTGCACCGAAGCTGCTGGCAACCTGAAGTCGGTCGTCGTCGATATCGAGAGCGATAACAGTTGCGCCCTGCGCCTTGGCGATCAATGTCGCCGAAAGACCGACCGGCCCCTGGCCAAAAACGGCAACGGTCTCGCGGCCGCTCAGCCCCATGCGCTCAAAGGCACCCCAAGCGGTGCCGGTTCCGCAGGAAATGGCCGCACCCGCAGCAAAACTCAGGCTGTCGTCCAGTGGCACAAGCGTATCGGCCCGCACCTTCATATAGGGAGCATGAGCGCCGTGCTGATCCTCGCCATAGACTTGGATCGGGACCTCCTCACACATCTGAGGCCAACCGGAATCGCACTGCATGCAACCAGCGCATCCGGCATAGTGGTGCACCATGACGCGCGCGCCCATGCGCGCATGGGCGCCGGTGGTGCCGGCCCCCACGGCAACAACGACGCCGCAGGGCTCATGGCCCCGTATTACGGCGGGGTTGCTCTGGTTTGGCGGACGGCGATAGACGTGGAGATCGCTGCCGCACATCCCAGAAGCCCTGATTTCAAGGACGACTTCACCCGGGCCGGGTGTCGGATCCGGAAAAGACGCAAGGCGCACCTTGCTGTCGCCTTCAAACACTACCCCATGCATCCGGGCACCCCATCTCTGGATCGGCTCAGCGATCTCATCCAACGTGCCACGACCATCCTCTGCTCGCGGCAAATGCGCAACACGAGGGATCGTGCCACCATAAATCGCATTTATACCGTTATCCCGCTGCCGTTTCAGACTGGCTCTGACACGCAGGTAGCGACCGTGCGGCCCCTGGCAAAACAAAAGGGCGATGCCCGCAAAATCGAGTGGCAGGGCTGCATCTTTTGCAAACACGCGGGTATAGGCTGCTGTAACCTGCAAAAAGGTGCGGCCCCAGATGGGCATCGTCTGGGGGTGCAGTTGGGATCTGACGCTCAGGAAGGATCTGCGATACGCCACCGGCAATTCGGTCCTGCAATCCGGATCGATGACGCAAGCGGTTAGCCGTCGCAGTATTTTCGCCAATCATGTTCTTCCTTGAAGCCCAGAACGTCGCGAATTTTGCGGTTGGAATAAAGCGCCTCGTTTTCACCGAGCTGGCGTGTCACGGGCACGCCGGGGAAGAACCGGCGAAGCAATTCGGGCGTGGATATGTTGATACCGTTGGTGTTGTTGCCGGCGTTGAACACCTGAAATCCGAGACCATCCTTCTTCACGCAAAGGTCCACGATCTGGCCAAGGTCTCGCGCATCGATGTAGCAATAGGCATTCCGGCGACGCATTTCCGGATTCTCAAACCACATCGGGAAGAGCGTCGAATATTCGTCCGGCTCGATGACATTACCGATGCGCAGCGCATAGATATCGCTACCTGAACGACGTTGAAAGGCGCGCGCGGTCTTCTCGTTCAACACCTTGGAAAGACCGTAACTATCCATCGGATTGATGTCGTCATCCTCCTCCAGCGGTAGGGAAACCGGGTCAATGCGGCCATCGGCAAAGCACACGCCATAGGTGGTCTCGGATGACGCAATGATAATTTTCGGCACGCCGAGTCTGACCGCCGTCTCGATTACATTGTAGGTCCCCATCGTGTTGACACGAAAGACCGCGTTGTCAGGATTGGCAAAAGGCAGCAGTGCTGCGAAATGCACAACCGCATCGAAGGCGGCAACGCCCGTTCCCCGTTCGATATATTCGAAGTTGGTATGGGTGGCCATGGCGCTGAAAACCTGACCCGGGTCCGAAATGTCAGTGACCAAATTTGTCACGCCCGGATAGTCGAGTGGCTTGAAGTCAAGGTTGACGACTTGGTGGCCGCGATCCGCCAGATAGGGCACGACGTTACGGCCGGCCTTACCGGACCCGCCGGTGAAAAGAATGCGCTTGCTTGCAGTCATAGTGGTGTCTCTCTTTGCAAGTGGAATGATGATCGAAAACCGCGGCCCAAGGCGTGACGATCAAGAGGGGCCATCGAATGTTCCGAAAGCTGGGCCAGGACGGGCGGCATTTGCCCATGCTCCCCAGTCCTGCCTGCCGGCAGCGTCTCCTCCAACGCATGGCAGCAGTTACTGGAAAAGCATGGGACAAAAGGGAAAAATGCTGACAACTGATTCTTGAACCAACGCGTTGTCGGCGCCGCCCCTCTTCAGGCAACAACAGCTATGCTCAGTTGTCCGGAACGCCTTTCAGCGCGGCCTCGAGACCAATGCCAGGCAATTCAAGCGAGTAGATCGGAGAATACCATGCAGCGCTCGTCACCACCGAGGGCTTGAAGACATTGCATTTGGTCTTGTCCATTTCGGCCCAGGTACCGTCCTCGCACAGCTTGATCTTGTCGCTGGTCACGGCATCAGTTGCCATGATGATGTCGTGTGGCATCGTGGCGCCTTCAACGATCTGAACAGCATATTTCAGCGCAAGGGCACCCATATAGGGGCCGGAAGCCAGCGAGATTGCCGGATAGCCCATTGGCCTGTAGGCACCGCCAGCACCTTCCATGGAAGTGCCGCTTGGCAACATTTGGACGCGATCGCCATTCGAGGCCGAACAGGACATGGCCTTCTTCTTATCGTCGGGGATGCCTGCTTCGTCCTGCATCGCACCGAGGGTGTAACAGCCTTCCTGAACCCACAGACCGTCGATGGTGTCCCAGGAACGGGTTGCCAGAAGCTTGGACATCTCGGAGCGCACGATCGTGTCATTCCACATACCGATCACGGTCGCCACGACCTTGATATCCGGGTATTTGTCGAAAATTTCCTTGGCCGCCTTGTTGCGTTCGGTATCCACGCCGAGACCGGTGGCGCCCGTCACCATGACGATATTGCCTTTGCCTTTCAGCGTATCGACCAGCCACTGCGCGCCAACCCGCGCCCAGTCGGACTGATCAGAGTTGATGTTATGTGCACAGGGTTCGGAAATCGACGCCGCGAAGGCCATCACGACGACCCCTTTGTCGCAGGCGGTCTTGACGGCCCGGTTCAGCAGGGTCTCGGACGCCGGATAGACCAGGATGATCTTTGCGCCGGCCTGAACCATGGCATTGATCTGCTGGCTTTGCTTCTGCGCGTCACCGCCGGAGACCTGCACTTCCAGATCAACCTTGTCACGCAGACCGCTGGACGCCGCCTGCGCTCGGATCATGTTCTCGGCCTGCTTCATCCAGTCGTTGCCGGTGATACTGAGACTGAGATACACCTTGTGCTTCTCACCTTGTGCATCGGCCTGCGTCGCATGGCCAGTCAACATCGCCAGAGCAGCCAGCAATGCGGACGCGTATGTTCTACGATATCTCATTACATTCCTCCCAATCGTTCAAAACGTGGCCAGGTTTTCAACCATAGCCCTCCCCATAGCCCCCTCCGACAAGGTCTGCGGATCGACGCGTCACTGTCGATCGACAGCTTACCGGCAACACAAATCCGGATTGGTAGGAATTATTACCGCCGGATCACGCCCAGGAGGCTACATTTGCAACGTTATGTCAACATATAAGATTTTATTGAACTAGCCCGCATTTCCAGCGTTGCAGGGATGACGGCAGAAATGGCTGCCTTGATCGGTAGTTCCGTAAAAACGAGAATCGTGATTGGCTGCAGGAATTCTTCCTTGCGCGAGCGACACAGCTTCAAAAACGAGGGCTGATTGGGTGCATTCTGTCGTTGCGACGGCATGGCACGAGCGATGCTCGCTGGCCCGCAAAAGACCGCAAGTGCTACTGGCTTCAGGGGTTTTGCCGCCTTGCTTGCTCGCAGGGGTATAAACAGGATTTATGTAGCCATACCGCCTTGACGGCTTTTCGCTTTACACAATCTCACGAACGGGATCGACTGGGGTCATTCATCCGGCCCGGCAATGGCAGGATAGTAGAGCCGCGCTGGGAGGTCAGCGCGGGGGTGGAAACAAACTTCCGTGGCAGCGTGCCTGGATCGCTTTGGAAGGCGTCGGAAGAAACTGGGAGGAAATACATGATTTCGAGAAGAACGGTTCTGCTTGGCGCAGGCGCCGCGATGTCGGCTGGACTGATGGCGCGCAATTCAAATGCGCAGACGAAATGGCCGTCGCGTCCGATCACGATCACGATCGGCAATGCTCCGGGCGGTGACGACGACACACTGAGCCGGTACTTGGCCCAAGGCATGAGCGCCGAACTGGGGCAACCCGTCGTGGTGGAAAACCGCGGCGGCGGATCGACCACGGTCGCCGGCAACACGATTGCGTCGGCAAAGCCGGATGGCTACCAGGTTCTCTGCCTGATTACGACCGGTCTTGTGCAGACTGTCCTGCGCGACAATCTCCAGTACAGTCTCGACAACTTCACCCCCATCGTTTCGATCGGCGGTTATCCGCTCGCCCTGATCGTTTCAGCAAAGGCCGGCATCACCAGCATCGAACAGCTCATGGAAATCGCAAAGTCTGAGGAAGGCGTGACGTTTGCCAGCGGCGGCGTGGGTACTGTCGGCCATCTCACAGCGACCATGTTCCTGTCCGAGGCCAAGGCCAAGGGCGTTCATGTCTCCTACAAGAACAACCCCGAGGGAATTCAGGCCTTGGCAGGCGGCTTTACCCAGATGACATTTGCCTCGGCCCGCGAAGCGGCAATCCTCAAGGACGACCCCAATCTTCGCGTGCTTGCCGTCACCTCGCAGGAGCGCGTTGCAAAGCTCCCTGATGTCCCGACCATGACCGAAATCGGCTTCCCGCAGATCAATTCGCGCGTTTGGTACAGCTATGCGGCACCGGCTGGCGTTCCCGATGACATGGTCGCTAAATTTTCTGCCGCCGTGGTCAAGGGGGTCGAGAGCCCCGCCTTCCAGGAACGGTTCGGTGAACTGTCGTTCCAGACCGACCTCAAGACAGGCATTGAACTGCGCGACTTCCTGAAAAGCGAACAGGAGCGCTTTCGCAAGATCATTACCGATAACAATATCCGGCTGAACAATTGATCGGCACAATATGATCGGCGGGGCCACGGGCAAGCATGGCAGGCCATGCTTGCCCGATCGATTGGCGTAGTCCGGGTTGCACGCCTATCGCCTCCTTGCTGGGCTGAGAGGAGACCAGGGATGATTATCAGCAGGGCATCAGCTTCTCGACGTCGCCGGTTTTGAATGTGGGGCGGGCACGTTTCGGTCCATCGCCTGCATCCACAACGTGCGCATGTTCTTGTCGACCGCGCTCGACGGGAAGACGCCTCATTTATCACAAGGTGATCTGCGGACCAAGGCGCAGTGCCCGCAATCTCCACTAACGTGGTGGGCGACGGGTGGAATGACAGCCTGGATCACGACTGAGATCACCAATGCAAAACAGTCCGGGAAATACCAGATGCAGAACGAACAAGTACAACCGAAATTCCGTAAGCTGAATGCCAAGGACCTTGCGGCGGGCATTTTCCTGATGGGAGTTGCCTTTGTCGGCCTTTTCCTCAACCAGGAATACGAACTCGGAACCGCCGCTCAAATGGGGCCCGGCTACATGCCGATGCTTGTGTTCATTCTCCTGGCGCTGCTTGGCCTTGCGGTGATTGTCGTTGGCTTGCGCAGTGGCCCCGACCCGCTGGAAAAATGGGCCTGGAGGGAACTCGTCCTGATCCTCGGAGCCATGGCCGCTTTTGGTGTCATGATTGAATGGATCGGCCTGGCCCTCACAGTCGCAACTGTCGTTGTCATCAGCAGTCTGGCGGATCGGTCGCAGACGATCCTCGGCGTAATCGGCCTGATGGTTTCGCTTGTCGTTGTCTGCTGGCTCATCTTCATCTTTGGCCTTGGTTTGAACGTTTCGTTCCTGCCACCCGCCCTGACAGAAATGTGAGTTTCCAACATGCTTGAAAACCTCGCGCTCGGCCTCTCGGTCGCCATGACGTTTCACAATCTTAGTTTTGCATTCATCGGATGCTTGATCGGCACGGCGATCGGAGTTTTGCCCGGCATCGGTCCTCTGGCCACGATCGCCTTGCTCTTGCCGCTGACCTTTACGCTCGATCCCGTGACCGCGTTGATCATGCTGTCGGGGATCTATTATGGAGCACAATATGGGGGGTCCACCTCGGCAATCCTGTTGAACCTGCCGGGCGAAGTCACAGCGGTCGTCACCACGCTTGAGGGCCACAAAATGGCATTGAAGGGCCGTGCCGGGGCTGCACTGGCGGTGTCCGCGCTTGGCTCTTTCTTCGCCGGGACGGTGGCGACACTGGTCGTCGCGGCCGCCGGCCCCTTGCTCACCGATGTCGCTCTGTCATTCGGTCCTGCCGAATACTTCTCCCTCATTCTTCTCGGCTTGATCGTCGCAACGGTGCTGGCGCAGGGAAGCATTTTCAAGTCCATTGCCATGCTGACACTGGGCGTGGCTCTGGGTCTTGTGGGCACTGACGTGCAAACCGGGCAGGTCCGGTTCACGTTCGGATTTTTCGAACTGTTCGAAGGCATCAACTTCGTCGCAGTGGCTATGGGGATCTTCGGAATTGCCGAGATCGTGCGAAATCTGGAAAATCCGGAAAACCGGGGCAAGACCATCGCCAAGGTCGGAAGCCTGATGCTGACAAAGACAGAAATCAAGCGCGCGACACCCTCGGTTCTGCGCGGGACGGTGGTCGGTTCGATCCTGGGCATTCTGCCGGGCGGCGGGTTGGCGCTATCGACATTCGCGTCCTACATGCTGGAACGGCGCGTTTCCAAATACGGCCACGAGTTCGGAACCGGGGCAATCGAGGGCGTCGCCGGTCCAGAGAGTGCCAACAATGCGGCATCACAGACGTCATTCATTCCGATGCTGACGCTCGGCATTCCCGCCAATGCGGTCATGGCGCTGATTATGGGTGGCCTGATGATCCATGGCATTCAGCCTGGCCCGGCCGTGATGCAGACCCAGCCGGCACTTTTCTGGGGCCTGATCGCGAGCATGTGGGTCGGCAACCTGATGCTGCTGATCATCAATCTGCCACTGATCGGCGTCTGGGTCTCATTGCTCAAATTGCCCTATCGCTACCTCTACCCAACGATCCTTGTCTTTTGCGCAATCGGCGTTTATTCGGTCAACTATTCCGCATTCGGCGTGTTTCAGACCGTGTTTTTCGGCCTGATCGGCTATTTTCTCTACAAGCTGCGCTGCGAACCGGCTCCCTTGCTCATTGGCTTCGTCCTCGGGCCATTGCTCGAAGAATATCTTCGCAGAGCCATGGTGGTGTCGCGTGGCAATGCGTTCGTGTTCATCGAGCGCCCGGTCAGTGCCGTCCTGCTGGCGATCGCGGCCGTTGCCTTGGCGGCAATGCTGCTACCGGCAATCCGCAAGAAGAAGGATGAAGCGCTGGAAGAATGACATCGGTTGCGTGGAAGCTGTCTGGAGCAACAGAGTTAGATAACCTGGCCTGTCTCGTCGCGTACTGTCTGGCTGTAGCCTGCTGGACATGACCGTAAGAGCGGCTTGGAGCTTGGTCGTCGGATCTGGCCAAGGTCGCGTGATGGAAGGATCGTTGCGCGTTCACGACAACACAATCAGCAAGAGATGATTTTCTGCCGAGGAGAAGTTTGCCGGACAGACGGCTGCCATAGGCTCCATTCAGGCGAGAAAACTTCCATGCAGTTTACTTGGCAAACACGATGCCGGAATGCGGCGCGTGGATCTGAATATTCCGGGTTTGAAAGACTGTGAGTGAGGTCGAGCCATTGTCCCTGGAAGCAAGCGATCTAGACCCAAGAAAGCTGATCTACTTTGTCACGGTCATTGATGAGGGGAGCTTGACGAAGGCGTCCAAAGTCCTTCTCGTCTCCCAACCAGCACTCTCCGCGTCGATGAGCCGGCTGGAGGCGGATGTCGGTCAAAAGCTGATGGAACGTGGTCCATCCGGCGTCGTGCCAACACGGTTTGGCGATTTCGTCTATGCACATGCCCGCCTGATCCGTGACGAGATCAAGCTGCTCGAACGCCGTTTGGTCGATTGGCGCAGCGAGGCAAATCCGGCAATCCGCTTTGGCGCTCTTCCCAGCCTGTCGGTCACCGTCATTCCGAAAGCCGTGGGGCGCTGGCGGACGCAATACCCGAAAGAGAATCTGCAGATCATTCAGAGGGTGCAGATCGAGCTGTTGCACGCGCTCCTCGGCCGCGAACTCGATCTCATGGTCGGCGTGACTGACAGTTACGACCTGTTGAGCGGTTTAAAGCAGCGCGTGCTGTTTCGTGAGCGTCTTTACGTCATCGCACGCACACAGCATCAGCTGTTCCTCAAGACCGAACTCGCATGGTCGGATCTGGTCCACTTTCCATGGGTATCGCCACCGGCCGGCCGCTACAGCACACTGCTTGAAGAGGTTTTGAAAGCCGAAGGTCTTGGCCCGTCAGCCTCCAACACGGTGTCCTCTTCGATTTCCATGCTGAAGTCGCTCGTTGCCACAAGCGATAGCCTTGCGCTGCTGCCCTCACACGCGGCATTGACCGAGATCAGAGAGGGAACACTGGCCTGCCTGCCCATCTCATCGCCCCTATTGAACCGCAGCGTCGCACTGTTCACGCGCGAAGGATACGAGATGGAAAGGCCGCACCGCGATCTGCTCGAGTGTGTCCGCGTCGTAGGGATAGAAATCTCTCGCGACAGTGAAGCTCAAACGCCTTAGCGAAAAGACTGCAGGTACCGGCTCGCCAATGTCACGCGCGTCGTCGAGGATATAAGCCACACTTATCCTTGGCCGGGCCAGAGATCGATTTTGCCTCGCTTCTTGCACAACCCTCTGATCAATTGAAAGGGTGATCCGCAGCCACCCAAGCGTTTTCAAGAGCCGTGTCGCGGTCATGACGGTACGAACGCTACTGATCAATCCACTCAATCCGGAATTAAGCACATGTCAGATGCCCCCCTCAAAATGTCCACCAACCCACGGCTTGCCGGACGACGCATCGTCGTCACAGGTGCTGCCTCGGGCATTGGACGCGCAACGGCACGCCTCTTTTTGGAGGAAGGCGCAAAGGTCGTTCTAGTCGATCGAAACGCTGAGGCCCTCGACGCAGCCTTTGCAGGCCTTGGCGGAATTACTGCACCGATTGACATCACCAATGAGGATGCGGTGGCACATGCGATCAACGCCGCTGCGGAAAAGGCCGGTGGTATTGACGGGGTTATCAATGCCGCGGGCATTATGATCGTGTCTGCGACCGCAGACACGTCCCCGGCAACCTGGCGACAGGTGATCGACGTTAACCTGACGGGCAGCTTTTTCGTTGTTCGCGCCTGCCTGCCATGGCTGCAACGCAGCGAGAACCCGACGATCGTCAATATCGCCTCGGGAGCGGGACTGCTACCCAACGCGCCGGGATTGGTCGCCTATGCAGCCTCCAAAGGCGGGGTGATTGCCATGACCAAGGCCCTGGCCTCGGATCTGGCGCCCCATATCCGCGTCAACTGCGTATGCCCCGGCATGGTCGATACACCGATGGCGGATGGATTCCGTACCAACGTTGGAAACTACGCTCTGAAAAGGATCGCCGATCCTGTCGAAATTGCCGGCGCCATGCTCTTTCTTACAGCCTCAGACTCTTCATACATCACTGGAGCGACGCTGGCCGTCGATGGCGGTAGAACGTTCCACTGACACACAGGTTGGATGCATGAGTAGCTTGGCTCGTCGTCTGGTGTGATGCTGTCCTGTGCGGGGGGACGCAATCTTCTGCGAACAGATCGATGAGGAACATGCCTCTGGCATGAGGCTGCGCAACAACATCCGCATTTGACCTCCCGGATCCCGCCCGCCGTCGCGGGTTTATGCTTGTCCGGCGGTTTGCGCGCTCATGGAGTCCTGTCCACCGCGCGCGGTTCTGAAGGAGACAAAAGCGAGCAGGGCGCCGGCAAGCAGAATGCCTGCGCTCGTCAGGAATGTGGCTTCGTAACCACTTGTGTCAAACAGGAAGCCGCCAAGCGTTGCACCGAGGGTGATCGCGAACTGGATGGTAGCGACCATCAGACCGCCGCCAGCCTCCGCGTCACGCGGCATAGAGCGCGAAAGCCACACCCCCCAGCCAACAGGGCCCGATGTTGCGAGACCCCATGCGCCAAGCAGCAAGGCCGCAGCTATAACCCACCCACCAAACGCAACTAGACCGACGGCGATTGCCGCCATGAACACTGGCGCCAGCACGAGCACGCCATAAAGGCTTCTGTTCAAAACCGGCCCGATGATCATCGTCCCGACAAAGCTCGCTGCGCCAACGACCAGCAGAAGGAGCGACAGCGTCGAGACATCGACGCGGGTGACGGTCTCCAAAAACGGTCGCAAGTAGGTGAACAATGCGAACTGACCCATAAAAAGAAAAAGAACCGCTGCCATGCCGGTAGCGACAACGGGCCGTGCGAGAAGGCGGAATGTCGCCGTGGCTCCGGACGCGCTGCCACCCTGCATGCGGGGGAGCGTTATCGCCAACCAACAGACAGCGATCGCGGCAAGTGGGACCACGCAGAAGAAGGCGCCGCGCCAACCGATCAAGCCGCCGAGAAAGCTCCCGAGGGGGGCTGCAATCGTTGCGGCCAGGGCGTTGCCACCGTTCAAGAAGGCGAGAGCCTTGGGAACATCGCTTTCCGGCACGAGCCGCATCACGGTGGCCGTCGACATAGACCAGAAGCCGCCAATGACGACGCCGAGAAGCGCCCTACCCACCATAAGGACGGCATAGTTGGGAGCAAAAGCGACGACAGCGCCAGAGACAAGCATAAGTCCGGTCAAGGAAAGGAGGACGACTTTGCGATCGAGACCCCGCGAAAAGAAAGATATGAACAGGCTCGTCAGGACTGCGAATATACCAGAAACCGCAATGGCCTGGCCGGCTTGTCCTTCGGTCAAGACCAATTCATCTGCGATTGGAGTGAGAAGGCTGACGGGCAGGAATTCAGATGCAATCAGCACAAACACACACAGCGACATAGCAACGACAGCGCTCCAATTGGCTGTTTTTTCTTCTCTCAATACGGGTTGCATCAGCATGTAAATCTTCCTTGGAATGCAACGCGACCATCTCAACTTCGTGTGTCGCGTCGTTAAAAACGCGTTCCAGCGGGCGCCTCCAATAAGATCTGCAACGCCACTTACAGCGTTTGGGATCACCTCGGCAGGTTTGCGTGGCCGCTGTCCCGCTTTGATCGTTAGCTCAAAAGTCTCGCCTTTAAGGGGAACTTGCCTCGGGTGAGCAACGGTTCAAAACCATTGTCGAGACGTCCAAGTCGGATCAGCCCGGACGCGTAATGATAGCTTCCGTAATAGAAAACCAGATTGCCCCATGGAGCATAGTAACAAAGGTCGCCAACAGCTTCGTTCTCGAAAATCCCACTTCCTTGTTCGGTGAGCTTTCGCGGCAGGTAAGCGATCTTTTCATTGATCGAATAATCGTCGATGGTCAGCTCGAGAGGCATCATGGACGCGAGATCATGGGCCGAAGGATTGTCGTAAAGGTCTGCTGTAAAAACAAAGCCAGCAAAAGAAAATTCGACTTTCATGGCTAGTCCCGTGTTGGTTGTGTTTGAGCCGGAGCTAAGCTGGATACCGAACTCGTCAAGAGGCTTCGGGAACTTCCATCTTTCATTGCTCTTTCCTCATATCAATTTCTGACGTCGGCCATTGCAGGGCTTTAATGTAGTGCGTTGTAGGTAGCAGGCCGCACGACATCAAATTAGCCGGGTGGAAACGCATGCAGCTATGAGAATGGCTCATCAATGTTTCGCTTTGCCATCAAGCCCGCAACTCGGAGCCGACGCGATTGGGGTCTCGCGCAACCAGGATTTGGGTAAGTCTGGTGTCCTGGCCTGTCGCGGTCCAATACAGGCATCCCCCGCGTCCATCCAGGCTTGCCCCTATGCATTGGCAGGACGTCGATACTCTGAACGCCACCGCGGTATCATCATAGGCAGGCCTAACCGCTACAGAAAAGAAGAACGGTAGTCACAACAACAAGGATGATTGCCGCGCTCGCGGCCACCATCATGTCGTGCCAAACAGTGGTACCCATATGTTCGATCCTTCCGAGCGGTTGTCTAGCGTGGGAATAAGCCGTTGCGGCGCGCGGAAACGGATGCGATTGCGAGCATTATCAACTCAGGCGGTGCGTCACCAGCGCTATGGCTCCGCATTTTGCTATATCATTGAAGCGACTTCATCCGCCGGTAACGCTCATATGGCGGGCGACGGCCGGGCGGTTGTGCGTGCGGCCGATAATGAAGTCGTGGCCCTTGGGCTTGCGCGCGATCGCTTCGTCGATGGCGGCATAAAGCAGTCCGTCATCGTCGGTCGCGCGCAATGTCGACCGCAGATCTGCCGCATCGTCCTGGCCGAGGCACATGTAGAGGGTGCCGGTGCACGTGAGGCGCACGCGGTTGCAGCTTTCGCAGAAATTATGGGTCATAGGTGTGATGAAGCCGAGACGTCCGCCGGTTTCCGTGACCGTGACATAGCGGGCCGGGCCGCCTGTGCGGTAGCCGATTTCGCTCATAGTGAACTGTTGTTCGAGATCGGCGCGCAGCGTGGACAGCGGCAGATAGCGGTCCGTGCGGTCTTCCTCGATCTCGCCCATCGGCATGGTTTCGATCACGGTCAGATCCATGCCGCGGCCGTGGGCGAAGCGGATCATCGCAGGCATTTCGCGGTCATTGAAATCCTTCAGCGCCACGGCGTTGAGCTTGATCTTCAATCCCGCCTTCTGCGCAGCGTCGATGCCCTCCATGACCTTGTGGAAGTCGCCCCATCGGGTGATCTGGCGAAATTTGACGGGATCAAGCGTATCAAGCGAGACGTTTATGCGCCGCATACCGCAGTCGTAGAGTTCATCTGCAAAGCGGGCAAGCTGGGAGCCGTTGGTGGTCAGCGTCAACTCGTCGAGTCCGGAGCCGATCTGCTTGCCGAGTTCGCGCACGAGATGCATGATATTCTTGCGCACCAGCGGTTCGCCGCCGGTCAGCCGTAACTTGCGCACGCCCTTGGCGATGAAGGCGGAACAGAGCCGGTTCAGTTCCTCCAGCGTCAGCAGATCCTTTTTTGGCAGGAAGTTCATGGTTTCGGCCATGCAATAGGTGCAGCGGAAATCGCAGCGGTCGGTCACCGAGACGCGTAGATAGGTGACGGCCCGCTGGAACGGGTCGATCATTGGCGACGGGCTGACGGCCGGCGGAACTGTGGGTGCCTTGCGACATTCATCAAGTATCACAGCATTCGTGGACTGCTTCATGATAGCGCCGTTAGTCTGGAAGCGGCGACATCGGCCAACACCGAGAGTGCCAATGACGCGGAATCTCGTGTTGGACCAAAGACCCCTATTGGCGCCCTGATACGAAGAAGATCGCTTTCTTCAAAGCCGTGTTCCTTCAGTCGATCGATACGCTTCCTATGTGTTCGCGTGCTCCCAAGCGCGCCGATGTAGAATGCCGACGATTTCAGCGCGGCGTTAAGGACCGGCTCTTCTTGGTCGAGATCATGATGAAGTAGGATCACCGCGGTGTAGGGATCAATATCCCAGTCGAAGCGCCCGGCGCCCTCGCCCGGGGTGCGGACCGCTACCTTATACCCGGAGGCCTCGGCTAAGCGTGCAACGGTCTGCGCCTCGATCGATTGCCCTGAAATAATCACTCGTGTGCTCGGATGATACACTGTCAGGAATTGATCACTTTGCCACCCTGCCCGCTTGATTGGATCTACCGCATTGAGCGACTCTGCTTTGGGCGAATAGCGCAGTCCCGCCGAACGGCGCTGCGCTAGCCGATCGAGGACATGCTCGATACCTGTGATCTCACGAAGTAAGTGGATCGCAACTGTAATTCCACCACCGCAAGGAAGAACAATATCGATGAAGGGAGAGCCATCCCCAAACATCACCCTGCGATCGCATCCTTCTTCCAAGGCCAGAAGTGCTTCTGCCGCCACGGCGGCTTCTACGCATCCGCCGGAGACGTAGCCGCAAAAGCGGCCGTCAGCCGCCACCACAACATGCGATCCAAGAGAACGCGCCGCACCGCCCCGAATTTCCACGAGTGTTGCAATCGCGACGCCGCCTTGGGGAAAGACGGCCGCGGCGAAACCAAGGATCTCGACAGGATCGTCGCTCAGGAGTGCCCTTGTCGGCGTTGGCAACGAAACGGAAGCAAAAACGTTTTTCAATCCTAATTCCTTTGAAAGTGGCGGCGGGCAACGCCGCCGCCGGAAAACGCGTCGCGTCAGGCGACGTCTGGAAGTCCGCCGATCAGCTTGTCGAGCGTTATTGGATAGTGCCGGACCCTGATACCTGTGGCGTTATAAATGGCGTTGGCGATTGCGGCCGAAACCCCGCATAAGCCAAGTTCCCCAACGCCTTTCGCCTTCATAGGCGACGACATTGGATCCGTCTCGTCCATGAAGATGACCTCCTGATGCGGAATATCGGCGTGAACCGGCACTTCGTAGCCGGCTAGGTCATGGTTGACGAAGAAGCCGCGGCGTGTGTCGACCGCCAGCTCTTCAGAGAGCGCTCCGCCTGCACCCATTGTCATCGCACCAAGCACCTGGCTCCGGGCCGTGACTGGATTGAGAATGCGTCCGGCAGCACAGACAGCCAGCATACGGCGAATTCGACTCTCGCCCGTGGCGACGTCGACACCGACTTCGACGAAATGTGCGCCGAAAGTCGACTGCTGGTGCGTCTCGGTGAGATTGCCCCACTGGATCGTGTCTTCGCCCACAAGTCCCTTTGACCCTGCGGCCTCGGCAAGCGGTACCGCGCGATTGCCCGACCGAACCTCGCCGTTTTCAAAAATGACGTCTGCGGAATTAAAGCCGAGCTTCTGGGAAACCGCTTCCCGAAGTTTGACGCACGCTGCGTAGACGCCGGCCGTCGAGCAATTGGCACCGAACTGTCCGCCGGAGCCTGCAGAAACCGGGAAACGGGAGTCACCCAGTTGGACAGCGACCTTGTCTATCGTCAAACCCATCATCTCGGCCGCGGTCTGCGCGATAATGGTGTAGCTCCCCGTTCCGATGTCGGTCATGTCCGTCTCTACCGTGACAACGCCTTCCGCGTTGAGACGGACGCGCGCACCTGATGGGAAGTGGATGTTGTTGCGAAAGGCTGCCGCCACACCCATGCCGATCAACCAGTTGCCTTCGCGGCGAGACCCGGGTCGGCCCCGTGCGCTCCAATTGAAGTGGTCCGCCCCGGTTTTGAGACATCCGATCAGATTTCGATAGGAAAATGGTCGCTCGGTCTTCTCGGGATCGACCTGGGTGTCATTGATGATCCTGAATTCGACGGGATCGATGCCAATCTTCTCCGCCATTTCGTCCATCGCGATTTCGAGCGCCATGAGGCCGGGCGCTTCCCCCGGAGCGCGCATGGCATTGCCCTCCGGCAGATCGAGCGTCGCCAACCGCATCGCCGTCATGCGGTTTTCACCGGCATAGAGCAAACGTGTTTGCATGACGGCTGCCTCGGGCTGGCCGCCGGGCTGATCGCCCGACCAGCTTTCATGTGCGATTGCAGTGATCTTTCCATCGCGTTGCGCGCCGATGCGGACGCGCTGGATGGTAGCCGGCCGGTGGGTCGTGTTGTTCATCATGAACGGTCGTGGCAGCGCCACCTTCACTGGTCGTTTGGCTGCCTTTGCGGCGAATGCTGCAAGGACCGCATCGGCCCGTAAGAACAGCTTGCCGCCGAAACCTCCGCCGATGAACGGAGACATCAAATGAATTTTCTCCTTGTCGACGTCGAGGGTCGTCGCGAGATCGGAACGCCACCAGTCGATCATCTGGCTCGATGTCCAGAGCGTCAACTCGTCGCCCTCCCAGACCGCGATAGAGGCGTGTGGCTCCATCATTGCATGGGACTGGTCGGGTGTACTGTAGGATTCCTCGAAGGTGACGGGAGCGGCCTTAAAGGCGGTATCGAAATCGCCTGCTCCTGAATCGGGGTCGCCAGACGCAGGTTTGACGGCCGTATCCATCGCCTGCCGGAGATCAAAGGAACCCTTTTCTTCGGCATAGTCGACACTGATAAGAGTCGCCGCAGCACGTGCTTGCTCGAAGGTCTCTGCAACGACCACGGCAATCGCTTGATGGTAGTGCTGCACCTGATCGCCGCCGAACAGCTTGGCGGTGTTGAACTTACCTTTTTTCCTTTCCCCGACCTCCGGCGCGGTCACCACGGCGAGGACGCCCGGCGCCTTTTCGGCGGCCGATATATCTATCGACTTGATGCGACCTTTGGCGATGGCTGCCCCGACGGGGTAGCCATAGGCGTATGGCGTGTTTGTATCATGCCATTCGTACGCATACATGGCGCGACCTGTCGTCTTCAGCTGTCCGTCGATGCGCCGAATGGGTTGGCCGACGACCTTCAAGCGGTCGATCGGATTGGTCGTTGCTGGTCTATCGAACTGCATGGCTCAATCCCTTGCTTCGGCAATGACCGCGCCGAGCGCGCGCTCGACCAGATCAATCTTGAAACGGTTCTGTTCGGTTGGACGGGCATCTGCGAGCAGTGCGCTGGCTGTTACACGCGCGCCTTTGGGCAACTCGGTGTCAGCGGCCTCGATGCGCCAAGGCTTGTGGGCGACGCCCCCAACGGCAACGCGTCCAGTGCCGTCCTGTTGAATGACGGCGCCGATTGAAACGATCGCGAATGCGTAGGAGGCGCGGTCGCGAACCTTGCGGTAGATGTGTTTTCCCCCGAACGGCGGCGGCAAAACGACAGCTGTGATGAACTCACCGCTCTCAAGGATGGTTTCGATATGGGGCGTGTCGCCTGGCAGACGATGAAAGTCCGCTATTGGGATCGAACGGCGGCTGCCATCGGACTTGGCAGTCTCGACGACCGCGTCTAGCGCACTCATAGCGATTGCCATATCGCTCGGATGAGTTGCGATACAGGCGTCGCTGGTTCCGACCACTGCATGCTGGCGGCTGAAGCCACCGATAGCCGAACAGCCGCTGCCAGGTTGGCGTTTGTTGCACGGCTGATTGGTATCGTAGAAATACGGACAGCGCGTGCGCTGCAGCAGGTTGCCGGCCGTCGTCGCCCTGTTGCGCAGCTGCCCCGAGGCCCCTGCAACGAGCGCCCGGGAAAGCAGACCATAGTCACGACGGACAGTTTCGTGCGCGGCGAGATCCGTGTTGCGGACGAGGGCGCCGATGCGCAGCCCGCCGTCTGCCGTCGTTTCGATTTTGTCCAGCCCGAGACCGTTGATGTCGATCAGATGCGTGGGCGTCTCTATCTCGAGCTTCATCAGGTCGAGGAGATTGGTGCCACCGGCGATGAATTTTGCTTCAGGATTGGATGCGGCCGCCTTGGCTGCTGCCTCGACGGACGAGGCGCGTTCATAGGTAAAGGCTCTCATGCTTTAGTCCCCGCGACTTCGACGATGGCATCGATAATGTTGGAATAGGCGCCGCAGCGACAGATGTTGCCGCTCATGCGCTCACGGATTTCCGCCGGTGTGACGGCCGCCTGCGTGGTCAGGTCGCCGGTGACGTGGCTCGGGATGTTCGCCTTGATTTCCTCAAGCACCGCCACGGAGGAACAGATCTGTCCGGGCGTACAGTAGCCGCATTGAAACCCATCATGCTTGACGAAGGCGGCCTGCAACGGGTGAAGCGCGCCCGGTTGCCCAAGTCCCTCGATCGTGATGACTTCGTCGCCGTCATGCATGACGGCAAGCGTCAGGCACGAATTGATGCGGCGGCCATCAACTATAACGGTGCAGGCACCGCACTGGCCGTGATCGCAACCCTTCTTCGTGCCGGTAAGATGGAGATGCTCACGCAACGCATCGAGCAATGTCGTCCTGTTGTCGACATCGAGGTTGTAGCTTTCACCGTTTACGCTCAGCGATACTTTCGACATATGCTGCATTGAAGTTCGCGCCCCCTGCGCAACCGCTTCCCCTGTAGCGGCACCCGTGACCGCGATGGTCGCGGCCGACGAAATAAGTAAGTTCCGGCGGGATATTTCAAGTTGGATGGGGCTTTGCATTTCCGGCTCCTTTGTTCTGACGCCGTTGAGCGCGGACCAGCCGCGCGCAGTCAGACTTAGAGCGGCGGGCGGAAATGATTAGGTGAGGTTCGTTTCTTGCAGTTATCGATTTCATTCATGAATAGCGCTGAAACCGGCCCGTTCCCAACGAGCGGCTCACATTTGAAAGCCCGGTCGCCAACAGCTTTTCGGCCGCCCCATCCCATACCGGCGCGGCCTCCGGGGTCGGGGCGCACGACGGCACGTCTGTTCCTCGACGAGGGCGTAAAGCCCATTGCACGAAGTTTCTCGGCAAGGCTCGACGGTGTCGCTAGCACAAACAAGGCGCGCTGTTTTGCGCCTGCTGGAGCAAGTAGCGACCGGCGAGGATGACAATCGCACTTGAAGCGAGCCAGGAATCATTTGCTTGGAATCATGTCTGTCAAGTCGAGGAGGTTCAAATATCTGTGTTTTAGCGGTTTGGGTATAAAACCAGCACATATCCCTTCAATCTACCGCGTTTTCTCAAGCAACAAATATAGAAACTAAATGAAAGAGTAACTTTCAAAGCCATAGTGGCGGGTACGGGAAATGTATTCCCGTCACCGCCGTGAGCAGAATGATTTTGCCCTCAGATTTAAATTTTTGTCCCGTTGGACCACGATCCAGCGATAGGGGGATCTATGTCTCGTCCGAAAATCAGAACTGCACTCGTTGGCATATTGATCGCCATTAGCCTCCTATTTGGTGGATTCGCATTGTACGCGGTCAACCGTCTCCAGGTCGTCAATGGGTACGTCAGTGATCTCGCCACACACTCGATGCCTAGCCTTGCCCTTGCGAAACACATGAGCGACGACATGACCAATCTGCGCACTGTTTCGCGCGACCATATTTTGTCCGCGGACTACGCAGGATGGGAACGAGCAGAAGACAAGATGAAAGAGTTGTCTGCATCGTTCATAGCGCAAACCTCAGCTTATGAAGCGATTTATACCGACCAGACCCAGATCGATATCACCAAGCAGCTTCGAGCCGATTTGCAGAGCTATAACGACATCGGAGATCGGATCGTCGCGTCCACACGCAAACGCAAGTACGAAACGGCCAAGCAAGTGCTCTGGTCAGAATTGGCACCTCTCGGCGAAAAGATGATGGAAGACATCACCAAGCTTGTCGAAATCAGCGAGAGCGGTGCGAAAGACACTTATTCAAATAGTCAGGATGTCTATAACGCTTCGCTGATCATCACCTTCGTCGCCATTACTATGAGCGCCGCGGCAATCGGCGGCTCGATCTGGTTTGCATTGACGGGCATTGCCAGGCCGATACAGAGAATTACCGCCTCGATGAAGAAGCTTGCGGAAGGCGATACAAGTTCTGCTATCCCCTTTGAGGGACGTAACGACGAGATCGGGGAGATGGCTGCAGCTGTCGAAGTATTCCGTGCCAACGCTGTAGCCAATCAGCGCCTTGAGCAGGAAGCTGATACCCAGCGGAACCAGACTGACGTGGAACGACGCAGGACGGCTGAAGTCGAGCGGTTAAAGGCAGAGAAAATGGCCCATGCAGCTTCGGGACTTGCCGTGGGCTTGAAGCATCTTGCCAACGGCGACCTGGCTTTCCAACTCTCCGAACCGTTTGCTTCCGAATTTGAGAGCCTGCGGTCCGACTTTAATTTGGCGGTGGAGCAGCTTGCCGAAGCGCTGGGCTCGGTTGCTCGTTCAACGGCAACGATTGGCGACGGGACACGAGAGATCAGCCAAAGTGCAGACGATCTGTCAAGGCGGACCGAACAGCAGGCCGCCTCGCTCGAGGAGACAGCCGCAGCACTGGATCAAATCACAGTAAACGTTCGCAATTCTTCTAAACGCGCAGAAGAGGCGCGGACTGTTGCCGCCGAAGCCAATAGAAGCGCGACAGCATCTGGCAAGGTGGTCGCAGATGCCGTCAATGCCATGCAGAAGATCGAGCAGTCCTCAAACCAGATCGCCAATATTATTGGCGTCATTGATGAAATCGCGTTCCAGACCAACCTGCTGGCATTGAATGCGGGAGTGGAAGCCGCCCGTGCGGGAGATGCTGGCAAGGGCTTTGCAGTTGTCGCACAGGAAGTACGTGAACTTGCGCAGCGCTCGGCGCAGGCCGCAAAAGAGATCAAGGATCTGATCCGAAACTCGAGCCTGGAGGTCAAAAGCGGAGTTGAGCTTGTCAGCGAGACCGGCCATGCACTTAAGACGATCGAGACTTACATCGTCACGATAAACCAGCACATGGATTCCATCGCAACCTCCGCGCGTGAGCAGTCCGTCGGACTTGCCGAAGTGAATACAGCGGTGAACCAGATGGACCAGGTGACACAGCAAAATGCAGCCATGGTCGAAGAAACAAACGCAGCCGGTGCAACGCTTGCCAATGAGGCGGGACGCCTGCGAGAGCTGGTCGGCCAGTTCCAACTGGGGGGAAGAAGCACTTCGCAGACGATCCCCAAAAAGCCGGCGAGCCTTACAGTCGTTAGCGATCGGCATAGGCCAGTTGCTTCGCCAGTACGACGAATGGCGAACTCGGTAGCCACAGCCTTTGCTGGGGGTCAAACAGCGATTGCGACCGATAGCTGGGAAGAGTTTTAGTCACGCTCTGGATACCAGATATTCAAACGCCGGAATTTGTTGCCTCTAAAGTCGAGGGGCTCGTGTCCGGCGTGGAAGTGAACCCATTCGGAAGAACCGCATGTCGGTGGGATAGGTCGGCCCCGACATCAGGGCATTAAGGAAAAGCCATGCGTTTTTTAGAAAAGTGTTTGAAGTCTACCGCCGTGGTAAGTCTTCTGGTTCTCGCTGCAGGAACGACTTTCGCCCAGGAAATCAAGTTGGGCTACGTGGTCGGAACTTTGGCCAATCAGTACAATGTTGCCACGGCCAGGGGTTTTGAAGCCGCCGCAAAAGAGGTGGGTGTGCAAACAGTTGTTCTTGATCCCGAGGGTCGCGTTGAGAAACAAACCAATGCCATTGACCAGTTGCTAGCTCAGAAAGTTGATGGGATCGCGTTCCTACCGCTCGATTCCATCCTTGCCCAGAGTTATGTCGACAAAATCGACAACGCCGGCCTCCCCGCAATTTCCATAGCCGGTCAGGTCGGCGATCCCACCAAGGTAGACCTCCGAGATGTCTACAGGCGGCTTGTGGCTTTGGTCTCGACGGACGATGTCCGCGCAGGAGAAGTTGCAGGCGAACTCGCTGCTACTATGCTTCCGCCTGGCCGCAAAGCAAAAATCGCAGTCGTCGAAGGCGCCCCCGGCTATGCGGTTCTTGAACTGCGTAACCAAGGCTTCAAGAATGCCCTCGATGCCGCCGCCGCGAACTACGAAATCGTTGCTTCGCAGACAACTGACTGGACGCCTGAAAAAGGAGAGGCGGTCTGCAAGAACTTCCTCGCTACGACCAGCGACATTGACCTGATTTTCAGCCAGGCTGACGACATGGCAATAGGCTGCGCACGCGCGATCAAGTCTGCTCACTCGAGCGCCAAGCTTGTTGCGACAGGCGGCGGTTCAAAACTCGGCAACGACGCTATTGCCGCCGGTGAGATCGATGCTTCTGTCTGTACTCAACCGGCATTTCTCGGCAGGCTTTTGTTCCAAGAGTTATTCAAGGCGGTCACCAACAAGGACACTCTGAAAGCGCGGTTCGTAACCTACGATCTCATCCCAATCACGAAAGACAACCTCGCGGAGTGCCCGCCCGAGTGGTGATCGGCGTCAAAGCAAATTCGGCGCCGAGCTACGCAGTGCCTTCTCATACATCTGCGGAATTGCAGATGTTTGGTCCTTGGCACTTTGAACAACCTACCGGGCGCGGCGCCAACATTCGATAAATAATCCCATGCTCATCGGTGGAGGAGTCTCACTGTGCCGAATGTCGTTCCATTCACAATAACGAAGCAACATGCACACGTGTCCGCATTGCAGAACGTCAGAGATCGTATGCAGCAAATCGCTGCGGAACTCGACCTGGTGCATACGGCTCTATCGGAGCATGCGATGCAGGCGGTGGTCAGAGAAAATCCGAAATGAGCATCCGAAGTGGCAGCTAGCCAATTATTTCTGAGTCCCGCCAAATCCCGAGTATTTGTCGCGGGTCGGCGGCCGAAAGACCCACCCGCAGTTCAAACGCACCGGGCGAGACAATCCACGCCGCGCGCTCCGTCGAATACCAGGCGAAGTCGCGCGCAGACAGTTCCAGTACTTCCTCGTGTCGCGCGCCTGGTTCCAGATGTACCTTTGCAAATGCCTTCAGCTCGGCCTCCGGTCTGTCGACTGGTGCATTCTTAGGTGCAACATAAACTTGAACGACTTGAGTGCCAGGACGGCTTCCCGTGTTGGTGACCATGACGCGAACGTCAACTTTTCCGGCCGCCTCAAACGCTTCGCTCTCGACTGAAGCATCCACGATGTCGATGTCCGCGTATCCCAAGCCGTGCCCGAAGGCAAATAGCGGAGCGATGCCGCTACGGTCATGATGGCGATAGCCAACATACAGGCCTTCCTTATATTGCACTTTGCCGCCCTCACCTGGATAGACGGCTCCGCCCCTGCCTTGCGTTGGAGTGTCGGCAAGTCGAGCGGGGAAGCTTTGAGGCAACCTGCCGCCCGGCTCCACCTTTCCCAAGAGAATGTCAGCGATTGTGTGGCCAGCTTCCTGACCAGGGTACCAGACCTGAAGAATCGCATCGACTTCGCTCACCCAGGGCATTTCTACGGGACCACCGGTCTGTAGCACCACGATGGTCTTTTTCGCGACCGCTGCCACGGCGCGCACCAAATCGTCCTGTCGGCCCGGCAGCGTCATTGACGGCAGATCACTACCTTCGGTGTCCCATTCAGCATTCCGTCCAATGCACAGAACGGCGACGTCGGCTTCTGCCGCCACTCGTGCAGCTTCGTCGATCTCTGCGTCGCCAAACGGCCGCCCTATGCCAACATAATATGCCGAAAAGTCGAAAATGCGGGGCTTCGCAGAACGGAACTCGATGACAACCTCGTAGGCACGCCCTGCTACGAGCTCGACCTCTGCAATTCTTTCCTCACATCCTTCTTCGGCAAGCGTCGTTCCTGGGGTCCAGCTCTCCCAGGCTTCAACGACTTGTTTACCGTCAAGGTAGACACGCGCACGTCCGGTGCAATGGACGCCGATCCGGTGCATACCCGAGGAATCGGGAGTGAAATGACCGGTGAGGCGCACAGAAAACGCTGCCGCATCGGCTTTTCCCTCAGCCACGTCCTTAAAGAAGAAGGCATTGGCGGCGTCTACTTCATTAACAAGAACCGGGTCTCCGGAAAGATCGGTATTGTTGAACCATTCGGCTCTAAGGGGGACAGTCAATACCGGCTCGAAGCGATGATTGGTGCATCCAATAGCGAAAGTGAGCGCGTCTTCGCCGAGAACCTCCTTCAGCCCCTCCCAAGGTGATACCTGACGGTGCGCATTCAATTGGGCCGCCCCCCCTCCCATACAGCGCGCAACCTTGGCGTTGGGTCCGATCAATGCGATTTTTTCTGCGCCTTGTAATGGCAGTACGCCGACATTCTTTAGAAGGACAGCGCCCTCGGCACCGGCCCGGCGAATCAGCGCTCGCGTAGTCTCCTTCTCTCGTCCATGCTCTTCATGCAGCCTCGTGTCGTTGAGTGCGCCTGTGCGCTGGAGAAGTCGTAATACATGGAGCGTTGCGCTGCGCACCGCTGCGGCAGGCACTTGGCCTGAATTCACTGCCGCCACGAGCTTGTCGCCACGCTGACGCGTGGGACCCGGCATTTCTACATCCAGTCCGGCCAAAATTGCCTCGACGGTCGAATGCGAACCCCACCAGTCGCTCATGACCAAACCGTCGAATCCCCACTCGCCTCGCAGCACATCGGTGAGCAGCCAGCGGTCCTCTGATGTGTATGTACCGTTCAATCGGTTGTAGCTCGCCATCAGAGCCCAGACGCCGGCCTCCCGAACTGCGGCTTCGAATGGAAAAAGATAGAGTTCCCGTAAGGTGCGCTCGTCGATCTCCGATGACGCGGTGGTGCGTTGAATTTCGCTCTCATTGCCGACGAAATGCTTGACCGTTGCCGCTACTCCATTTTCCTGAAGGCCGGTGATGTAACCCACAGCTATCCGCGCGGTGAGGACAGGGTCTTCGGAATAGCACTCGAAGTTACGGCCGTTGAGTGCTCCGCGGTGCAGGTTGATCGTGGGCGCGAGGAGTACATGTGCACCCTTGTCAAGCGCCTCGTGCGCCAGTGCGGCGCCAACTTCCCGTACCAGGGCAGGGTTCCAGGTTGCGCCAAGGGCAATGCCAACTGGAAAAGCTGCCGATTTGACGCCGCCGATAAGTGAACCGCTGCCGCGAGCTCCGTTCGGCCCGTCAGTCATGCGCAACTTGCCGATGCCGAGTCGGCTGATCGAGGGCAACGACCAAACGTCTGTGCCGGACAAAAGGCTGATCTGCTCTTCGAGGGTCATTCGATCGACCAGTGGTTCCAGTTCTGTCGTTTCCATTTTTCCGCACCTCGCCATAATAGTTGTACGACATTCCCACTCTTGCTTAGGACGTACTCGTTCAACCTACAGAGACCCCGGTCATTGTCGCGAACCGTTCAAGGACTTCATCCTGAAATCCCGGATCGCGGACCCTTGCATCAGGTTCCTGCGACCGCATGTGATACCAATATGCGCCACTGACACGCGCCTCAGTTTCGCTCGACGTGGCGAGCCAACATTGCGTCACATGTGCCGTGGCCAAATCGTCGGTCGCCGCCCGACCGCCCATCCGAGTGGGGACCCAACCGGGATCGACAGCGTTGCAATGGACGTCCGGCCAACGCCGCGCCAATCCATTTGCCACCGTAACGGCTAGCAGCTTGCTTTCTCCATAAGCGCTGCTCCCCGACCAGCGGCGCAACGTCCAGTTCATATCGTCGAGGACCTGATCATGGCCGCGATGCATGCTGCTGCCCGTAAAAATCAGCCGCTTGGGACGAATTGCAAGCACGCTCAACAGGTAAGGCGCAACTGCGTTGACCATAAGAACGCGCAACAGACCATGTCCGGCCAACTCGCGGCTGTCGTCAATAATTCCGGCGTTATGGATAATTGCGTCCATGGGCCCAATTGAGTTCAATTGCTCCGCGAGCTTGCGTGTTTCGGCAAGACTGGCAAGATCGCCTGTCAAGACGGCTAAAGCATTATCGGCCAAATCCTTCACAGTCTCGGCGCGTTGCTCGCTACGGGCATGCAGAACCACCTCATGCCCTTTCGCGACAAGCACTTCTGCTGCGTTCCGCCCAACACCTTGTGTCGATCCGGTAATGAATATACGGGCCAAGAAACTGATCCTTTTTTAGCACAATGGGCGAGTGTCTGTCGGTAGATCTTGTACACGAACTCGGCTCCACTATTCGAATGCTGCGCCTTCGGTCGGCGTCCTTTCATCTGTCAGCTCGATGGTCACGCTCCTGTCCGTACCAGACTAGATAATAGGGTTGGTTTTGGCCGACTAGAAGCTATGATCTGCATGTTGTGATGAAGGAGATTCAACAATGCGACGAGACGAGTTCACGGAGATGCGAGCTTTTCTCGAGGTTGCCCAGGAACGGAGTTTCACACGCGCTGCGGCAAAATTGGGTGTTACGCGCTCCGCGCTGAGCCATACGATCCGCGGGCTCGAAGAACGGCTCGGCGTCCGACTCCTTTCTCGCACGACCCGTGACGTCGCTCCAACGACGGCCGGCGCGCGCCTGGTGGAAAGCGTCCAACCGCATTTCGACAGCATCGCTGCCGGAGTCAATGCGATTAGCGCGTTGCGTGACAAGCCCTCAGGTCAAGTCCGCGTCGTGTGTCCCGACGACGCCATCGACCTCGTGTTCCGCAAGAAGCTGCCGGCATTTCTGCGTGATAACCCTGGCATCAACGTGGAACTCATTATCGACAACGGCTTCACGAATATCGTCGAACGCCAGTTCGACGCCGGGGTACGGCTTGGCGAAGCGATTGCTCGCGACATGGTGGCCGTTCGAATCGGCCCTGATGTGACGTATGCCGTGGTCGGATCACCGGAATACTTTGCGCGTCTTAGCGTACCCGCTAGCCCACATGACCTGACAAACCACAATTGCGTCAACCTGCGGCTTCCAACGTCAGGAGCGCTCTATGGTTGGGAGTTTGAACAGGACGGTCGCGAGTTCAATGTTCGGGTGGAGGGCCAACTGACTACGAGCAACATAGGACCAGCGATCAATGCCGCTCTTGATGGCGTTGGGCTGTCCTACGCCCCGAAGGAACTCGTCCAACAATACCTTGAAATTGGACAACTACGGGAAGTGCTCGCAGATTGGACTCCAACGTTTCAAGGTTATCATCTCTACTACCCTAGTCGGCGCCATCCCTCCCCTGCATTTTCCGCGTTCGTCGAAACCTTCCGATACCGGTACACATAGGTATACGGCGCGCCAGGTAGCCGGTCATTTCGACCGTGCGACAAATACCTCATGCTCAGTGGTCAGGCTGATTTCCTAGGTCGCTGTCTTTTTAGCGCTGGCGGGCCAGCGACCGCGCGATATTGACAATATCATTGCGCGACGTCGTCGGATCTTCCGAGTTCCAAGCAATTCCGAGCCCGATCCGGAAGTCGACACCCCGTACTTTCCGAAGCGCCACATTGCGGTTCGGAAGCTCCCCCGTCCATTCCGGCGCGAAGCCGATCCCAAGGCCGGCGGAGACCAACGAAACGAGCGAAAAAGTATCATCGCACGTGTAGGCGATGTTCCGTGTCAAATCATGTTCGGCAAACTTCTCGGCGAAATATCTCTCCGTGTAGGAGAGGTTTTGCCGTGAGAACGAGATGATTTTCTGGTCACGCAGGTCTTCGACGCAGATCTCCTTTCGGGATGCGAGCACACTGCTTTTTTCTACCGCCAGCAGATAGTTCTCATGAGCAATGGAAACGAACCGCAGAGACCCAATGTTCTCCACCGGCCTGATAAAGCCGAGATTGATTTGCCCGCTTTCGAGGTTACGGATGATGTCGTCGGTGGTGCCGCTCGAAACATGCAGCTGGATCTCCGGATACTTCCTGGCGATACGGGCAAGGAATGCCGGTAGCAGACCGACGGTGGCGGGGTATATTGTTCCGATCCTGATTCTGGCGACTGTCTTGCCCGCGACCGATCTGGTGATCTCCGCGCTCAAGTCGATGTCGCTCAAGATGCGCACACACCGATCATAGAAGGTCGCCCCTGCCCTCGTTAGTTCGACCCTTCGTGTCGTGCGAACAAGCAACTGGACACCCAGTTCGCGCTCCAGGGATTGGATTTGCGTGCTCAGTGCGGGCTGCGCGATATGAACGCGTGAGGCCGCCCGTGCAAAATGAAGCTCTTCGGCAACCGCGACGAAGTAGTGGAGCTGACGAAGTTCCATATGTCAGTGATCCATCTATCTCACTTTTATGGGAATCCGAGAGAGGTCGACATCAAACCAAGACGTCTCGACGGAGCGAATGTAGAGTATACTCCGTGGCTGAATACTCTACAATGGCTTTCTCTGGCGTGTATGGAGATACGCGAAACATTTGCAAAAAATCTGAGGCGCCTTCGCCAGTCGAAAGGACTGTCGCAAGAAGAACTTGCTCACCGCGCCGACCTTGACCGAACCTACATAAGCTCCCTTGAGCGCTCGATATACAGCCCGAGCATAGACGTAGTTGATCGGCTTTCGACGGTTCTTGGTGTGGAGGCTGCCGACCTGCTTAAGAAATCGCACTGACTTCTCAGTAGGTCATTGATAGCCCACGTTTAACAATGGCTGGCAATCCATATTAGACCCGTCTCCCCCCAACCATCACCATCCTCCCGGGAACAATGAAACCGGGAGACCCTGCCGTGAATGTGAATCGCTGCCTTCCTCTATGTCTTGTGCTTGCGTTGGGCGAAGCACCGGGGCCGGCCTTTGCCGAAACTCTCATCGTCAATAGCTATGGTGGCCCTTACGAGTCGATTATCGAGGAGCGGATCATCAAGCCGTTCGAGGAGAAGTCTGGTATCGATGTCGTCTATGACGCTGTCGGATCAGCTGCCCAGGACTACGCGAAAATCAAGGCCACGAAGGGTAATCCCGGTTTTGACGTCGGCGTCATGACCGCCTCGCAGTCGCTCCAGGGCTGTAAGGAAGGGCTCCTGGAGAAGCTGGACGCCGCGGCGATCCCAAATCTCGGGAAACTTGCGCCAAGGCTTTCGGAAGTGGCCGGTCCCTGCGGCGCCGTCCATGAGGTGCAGTATATGTCGTTGCTTTACCGCACCGACAAGCTCACCTCTCCTCCAACCTCCTGGTCGTCGCTTCTGGCGCCCGAGCTCAAGGGCAAGATCATCCTGCCGACGTTCCAGAACATCATGGCGGTCTTTCTGCTTGAAATCATGTCGGTCGCCCGCGGTGGCGATATGATCGACAACGTCGGTCCCGGTTTTACCGCGATGGCTGAGCTTGCACGCCAGTCGATCGGCTTCGAACAATCCTCGGCAATCCTCGAAAGCTACATCAAGGACGGGACTGTGTGGGCGATGCCGTTCTGGAACGGGCGTGCCCAGCTTCTCATCGATCAGGGCGTTCCGGTCGACTATGTCCGCCCAAAAGAGGGTACGATCCCGCTGATCGCGACGCTGAACGTCCCTGTTGGTGCCGAGAACAAGCAAGCCGCGATGGCCTTCATCGACTTCTTCCTCGAAAAGTCCAGGCAGGAAGCATGGGTGACCGGGTACAAAGTCGGAAGCGCGCGGATCGATATTGATATTCCCGACGATGCTCGCAAGCGTCAGATCACCACTGAGGCCGATCTAAAGAGCCTGAAGCTGCCGGATCTCGCGCGTGTTGCCGACAAGCTTGGCGAATGGGGCGAGCGCTGGGAACGCGACGTCGTTTCGCAGGCCAAGTGAGAGGGCGGCTCCATGTCTACCATTGCACTTGCCGCGCCGGCAGTAATGCCGGCGGCGCCCGCCAGGACGTCCGCTTACGTGGTTCTCGCTCCTTCCTGTCTCGTGCTGACCATGTTCTTTGCCCTGCCAATGGGCGTCATGATCGGGATGAGTTTCACGGATGGTGAAACGCTTGCGCCGACGTTTGCCCATTATCAGCGCTTCTTCTCCGACGGTCTATCGCTTGCCGGTCTTTATCGGACAGCCATGATGTCGATACTCGTCGCACTGAGCGTGACGGTTCTTGGCTATCCGATTGCCTACTTTCTGGCACGGTCGCGCTCGCGCTGGCGGGCTGTAGTCTTCGCGCTGGCGCTGGCGCCGGAGCTTGCTGGCGTCGTTTTGCGCACCTACGGCTGGCTCATCATTCTTGAGGATCGAGGGTTCATCAATGATGCGCTCATGAATCTCGGTCTCGTCGCCTCGCCGCTTCCGCTGTCGAAGAACCTCTTTGCCGTCGTTGTCGGCCTGACCCATGTCGTCCTGCCCTTCGGCATCCTGTCCCTGACGACGAGCATCCAGGGCATCGATCCCAATCTGGAGAGGGCGGCGCAGATGCTCGGTGCATCGCGGCTCTCCGTCGTTCGCCACGTCATCCTGCCGCTGTCGGTGCCGGGGATCGTCAGCTCACTCCTGATCTCCTTCACGATGGCAGCAAGCGCCTATGCCACGCCGGCGCTCCTGGGCGGCGCCCGCTTCAAGGTGCTTGCGACGATGATCTACGAGCAAGTGCTCTTCTATATCGACTGGCGCTTCGCCGCCGTCATGGCAGTCGCGCTTCTCGTCATGATGCTCACCGTCTCGTTCCTCGGCATCCGATACGAGGCACGCCGCAGCGCCCGAAGAAGTAACCGGGAAGGAGAAAGGTCGTGAACAGAGTTCTGGCATGTCTCTTCTGGTTGGCGGTCGGTCTGGTCCTGCTATTCATCACCCTGCCGCTTGCAGTCGTGGTGGCCGCCTCGTTGAGCCCGTCCTCCGCCGTCACCTTCCTTCCGTGGGAATGGACGCTTGACTGGTATGGCGCCTTGCTCACCGATCGGTGGCTACAGCCGTTTTTGCTGAGCGTCAGGATCGCAACCCTTGTCGCGGCGATCAGCGGTGTGCTTGGCATTCTGGCTGCCTACGCGATCGTTTATGAGCGGATCCCGGGTGCCACGGCGATCATGGCGGGCCTCCTGTCGCCACTGTCGGTGCCGCAGATCGTCAAGGGGGTGGCCATCGTGCTGTTCCTGTCGATCATCGGCTTGCAGGGTATTCTTGGCACACCGGCTCTGATTGCCGCCCATGTTGTGCTCGCCCTGCCCTTCGTGACCCGCATGGCGGCGACGTCCCTTGCCAATTTCGACGGAAATCTTGATCGCGCGGCCCAGAGTCTGGGCGCCACCAAGCGTCAAAGGCTGCAGCACATCGTGTTGCCGATGATCAAGCCCGGTGTCCTGTCGGGCGTCACCTTCGCCTTCATCATCTCCTTCAACAACATCCCCTTGTCCGTCTTTCTCGTTCGTCCCGGCGACACCACGCTGCCGATCGCGGTGATCAACTACCTGGAATATAGCCTCGATCCCGTCATGGCGGCCGTCAACGTCGCATCGATGATCTTCATCCTGGCGGTCATTTTCCTATTCGAGAAAATCGGCGGTTTCTCGGCCCAACTGCATGGTGGAAGCAAATGAACAATTACGACATTGAACTTGTCTCGGTCAGCAAATCCTTTGCCGGCCTCCCGGTGGTCGAGGACCTCAACCTTCAGATTCCGCGCGGCGAATTCGTCAGCATTCTCGGACCCTCCGGCTGCGGCAAGACAACAACGCTCAACATGATCGCGGGATTCAATACGCCGAGTAGTGGCGATGTTCGCGTTCGGGGAAAAAGCCAGACGCGCGTCCCCCCGGAAAGACGCAATTTGGGCCTCGTGTTTCAGAACTACGCGTTGTTTCCGCACATGACCGTGGCTGAAAATGTCGGCTTTGGGCTTCGCATGCGCGGCACGCCCAAGGCCGAAATCGGGCCGGCCGTCGAGGCCGCTTTGCGTAGCGTTCGCCTCGATGGTCTGGGCGCGCGTTACCCAAAGGCCCTTTCGGGTGGCCAGCAACAGCGGGTTGCCCTGGCGCGCGCCATCGCCCCTCGGCCAACGGTCTTGTTGCTCGATGAGCCGCTCTCCAACCTTGACCTGAAGCTGCGCGAAGCCATGAGGATCGAACTCAAGGAGATCCACGAACAACTGGGCATGACCTTCGTTTATGTCACCCATGATCAGGAAGAGGCGATGGCCATGTCCGATCGGATCGTGATCATGTGGCAGGGGGCCATCGTCCAGCAGGGAGAGCCGGATTCGATCTACAGGAACCCGGCGACGCGCTTCGTCGCCGATTTCATCGGACGATCCAACATCCTGTCCGTCAGTTGGAGCGCCGGGGAAGCGGCGTTTCTCACCCTCAACGTCGACGGAAGTCCGATTGTCCTTCGCTCGGCGTGCCTCACCGATCCGCAGGGCATTCGATCCTGCTGTATCCGCCCCGAGAGCATCGTGCTTCTGGATGGGACACAAGAATTGATGCCTGGTCAAAACCGCCTCGACGGTGTCGTTCGGCGGATCGTCAACCTGGGCGCCCATCAAGAACTACTGGTCGATATCGCAGACGGGCTCGCCCTCACCGTCCTTGTCCGCTCGGGCCGATCATCGAGCCCACCGGAGCCCGGAAGCACAGTTACGCTCGGGATCGATCCGCACGACGTGCAGGTCCTCTCCGACTGATCTGCAATCCATAGTTCAGCCCTATCAATGCGCGCCGATCGGTATTGGAAACCCCGCCGCGGTCACTTCTAGGGTGATGATGGCCTTAGAGGAAGGCTACCAAAGGAGACAGGAAATGCTGATGAAGGAAAGACTACGGGCGGTTCAGAACCAAAGCAATGTCTGCGCCGATATCGAAGGCTTCGATTTCAATTCTTACGACGCCCATGACATCGAGGAGCTTCGCCGTTTCTGGCTGCAGTATGGCGTGCTGCGCTTCAAACAAGCCGGCATCACCGATGCACAACAGGTGGAATTCTCCCGCCATTTTGGCGAGTTCGTCATTCACCCCAAACAGAAGCAGGAAGGCGGCCATCCGGACCATCCGGAAATCCTCGTGATCAGCAACGCCATGAAGGACGGCAAGCCGAGCGGAGCAATGGGCAACAGCGAGGCGACGTGGCACACGGACACATGGTTTTACGAACGGCCGCCCGCAGGTGCAATCCTGCGCGCTGTGACCGTGCCGCCATCTGGTGGCGACACCTATTTCCTGTCGACCTACAGCGCCTTCGAAACTTTGCCGGATTCGTTGAAAAAGATGACCGACGGGCGGCAGATCTTCTTCCAGAACGTCTATGACAAGACCGGTAAGCTGCGTCTTGGCAGGAGCGTGCCCGACGCCAAGGATTTTCGGGAATGGAGCGGCATTGTTCATCCGCTGGTGCGAACCCACGGGGATACAGGCCGCAAGGCCCTTTATCTCGGCGGCACCACCGAGGGCGCATGGATTGTCGGCCTGCCGCTGGACGAGAGCGAAGATCTGCTCCTGGAGCTGTGGCAGCATACGACGAAGGGACAGGAAATCTTCGTCCAGCAGTGGGATGAGGGCGACATCATGATGTGGGACAACCGCTGCACCATGCACCGGCGCGATGGGTTCGACCCGACCCTGATCCGCATCATGCATCGCACGACGACCGCGGGCGAACGGCCCGTCTGAACCCCGTTACCTATGATTTCGGAAGGACAGGCACCATGACGCCGATCTATCGCATTGATGACCGCCCACCGCCCTCGTCAATCGCTCTGCAGAATATGCTTCGCGATGTAGAAACGGCGACCATCGGGCACATAGAGCATCTCGGGTTTGTCAGCGATGACATCCGGCCTGTCTTTCCAGCGCGGGCCGTTGGAACGGCTCTCACCGTCGCGGCACCGGGTCGCGACGGCATCGTGATTTACAAGGCGATCGACCTGCTGCTGCCCGGCGATGTGCTGGTGATTTCACGCGTCGACCGGGACGACATTGCTTGCGTCGGCGGCGGTGTGGCCACGGCCGCAAAGGCGAAGGGTGCTGTTGCGATCGTCATCGACGGACCCTGCACCGACATCGATGAACTGGTTGCAATCGGCCTGCCGGTCTGGTGCCGTGGACGCTCGTCGAAAACCACCAACCGCAGCTTTGCGACCGGCGGCTCCGTAAATGTTCCAATCGCCTGTGGCGCGACCGCCGTTCTGCCTGGTTACATCGTTCTCGCCGACAACGAGGGTGTCTTTGTCGCCGCCGCGACGCGGATGGCGGACCTTGCCATGCTGGCGATTGAACGCCAGCGCCGGTCCACGGCTCTGCGCTCCCATCTGTCCGCAGGCCGCTCAATCTTCGACTTTCAGAAGGACCCCTCCCAGTGAAGATAGCGCTCATCCAATTGAATTCGCAGCCTGATCGGGCTCGCAATCTCAAGGCCGCCCAGGAATTGATGGAACAGGCGGTTGCTCGCGAACAGCCTGACCTCATTGTGCTGCCGGAGCATTTCGACTGGACTGGCGGAACTGCTGAGGACAAACGCCTTGCTGCTGACCGTGTTCCGGGTGGCGAGGCCTATGCCCTGGTCCAGGCCTTTGCCGCAAAACACCGGGTCTGGGTGCATGCTGGCAGCCTGCTGGAGAAAAGTCCGGGTTTTGAGCGGATCTACAACACGACAGTGGTTTTCGATTCCTCCGGCCGGCAGGTGGGCGTCTACCGCAAGATCCACCTGTTCGACATCACCGCACCTGATGGCAAGGTCTACGCGGAGTCAGCAACAGTCGCGCCCGGCAATCAACTGCTGATCTACGAGATTAATGGATTCCGCGTTGCCTGCGCCATCTGCTACGACCTCAGATTTTCAGGGCTCTTCAATCGGCTTTCAGCTGAAGGCGTCGATCTCTTCGTCCTTCCGGCAGCATTCACCGAGCAGACGGGAAAGGATCACTGGGAGGTGTTATGCCGCGCCAGGGCGATCGAATTTCAGGCCTATCTCGCCGCCTGCGGCCAGTGCGGCTCGTATCTTGCGCCCGGAGGGGAAGAGCGGCGAACCTTCGGACATTCCATGGTCTGCGATCCGTGGGGTGACGTTATCGCGCGGGCTGCCGGCAAAGTCACGATTGTCACCGCGGCACTGGATGCCTCGCGTTTGAAGGAGGTTCGCCAGTGGATCCCGATGCGGGACCACCGCCTGGATTTGTCCGGCGTTGACGTCCGCGCCAGTAACCTGGGCACTAGGAGGCCTTGACAACGCGAAATTCGCGACACCGCACGTCAGGTGGATTCATGGTGTCGGGGCGTCCGGCCGCACAAGGTCCATGTGGTCGACGCCGAGCGCCTGCGCAAGTTCGTAGAGCGTCACGATACTGGGGTTGCGTTTGCCCCGCTCGAGGCCGCTCAAATATTGCTGGCTGAAGCCAGCGCGCGCCGAGACTTCCTCCTGCGTCAAACCCTTTTCCCGACGCAGGCGCGCAAAGTTCCGTCCGACCAATTTGCGCATGTCCATGCGCCACTGATGCCAGCCTGTAGAATTTAAGTTTATCAACTATAGTATGTAATCGCCGCGGACGGGCTGTCACACGATTAAGGTCAAATGGCGCTTAGCGCCGGCGTCGGGCGGCAAACGGTCGACCATCTCACAATTGACGTCGAGCAATTGGAAGGTATGAAACTGGCTGTACGAAAACCAAATGTCATTGACCTTGCCATCGGCGGCAGAATTCGGGAGCACCGGCGAAGGCTTGGAATGAGCCAGCCCGAACTTGCACATTTCCTCGGTGTCACCGCTCAGCAGGTGCAGAAATATGAAGTTGGGCTCTCGCGTGTCGGGTCTAGCCGTCTACAACAGATCGCGAGGAAGCTTCACGTCCCGATCTCGTCGCTGTTTGAGCCAGTCGCAAGTCCGACCCGCAACGTCACCTCGTCGACAGCCTCGATCGACACAGCGATCCTGGCCTGGTTGGGCACTCCCGAATGCATTGAGCTTAACCGTGCATTCAAACAGATCGCGGACCCGAGGATCCGCCGCAGGGTCGTTGCGCTGATCGTCGCTGTTTCCAAAAACCACTGACATGCCTAGCATCACTTGCTACCTCCGAGCCGGTCCGGCCGGCCCGCATGGCATGTAACGTGTTAGCGAAAGTATTGCGCACATGGCACGAGCAAAGACATTTTCATTGGGCGATACCTACGATGGTATCTTGTCTGACTTGGTCCGGAATGGCCGTTTTGGAACCGAAACCGAGGCGGTAAGAGCCGGAATTCGGATGTTGGCCGATTACGAGATGAGCGTCCGGTCTTTAGGTCAGGAAATCAGCGCGGCCGACGCGGAGAGCGAAGCAGGTCTTGGCAAAGAATATACCAGCGCCAGCGATCTGCTCAACGACATTATGAGCGAAGGCTAAGGACATTAACCCGAAACGTTTGATCATAGCGCCGTTAGCCGTCAAGGACCTGCGGGGAACTCGTAGGCCTAGTCGGATTTAGGCGAACCGACCACCGCACATCTATTTACCTGGATTTATCCTGCGCTGCTCCGTCGCTTTACCAGCAAGGCCGAAGCTTTGCGAAACCTTCACCCCGCGTGTTGCCGGAAGAAGTTAAGGTTTGACGCGCGCTCGGCACGCAGCACTGTCGATCTTCGGAGGAACAATCATGTATCGTCACGCAGGCTTCACCGAGCCCGTCACCTTTATTGGCCTCGACGCGTTACAATCGATGCGGGCCGAACTAACGACTGCCGAACTGCTCAAAACCGTCAATTCGGCCTGGCGCGACATCCGGGCGGCCAAGTCATTCGGCGGTAAAGCGGTTCTGTCATTGCCCGAGGAGGAGTTCTGGAGCAGGCCGGAATTCCAACCCTTCAAGGCTGACTTTACCAAGCAGCGCCTCGGATGGAAGCTTTCGTCGCTCTACAGCGTCAATGCGGAATTCGGCGCGGTTAAGATCATCGGCGCCAATGCGTTTAACCGGCGGCTCGGTTTGCCTCGGTCGACGTCCACGATCGTCCTGTTGGAGAAAATGACAATGCGTCCCGTGGCCATTCTCGACGGTACCGCAATATCGGCGACGCGAACCGGAACATACGCTTCGAAGGTGTTTCAGCGGTGCTTTCCCGAACAAGAGAAGATTTCGGTCTTTGTCTTTGGCGCGGGGCCGGTCGCCAGAGCCGCAATTTCGTGCTTGGCACACATCGCTTCGGATAAGATCCGGCAGATCTTCGTGCGAAGCCGGACGATTGAAGGTGCAGACTCGATGACAGCACTTTTGCGTGCGCAAACGACGATCCCGCTGATCCCGGTTGCGGACAATAGCCGGCTTTGCGACTGCGCTTTCGTCGTCACTGCGTCCAACGCCCGGCAGCCCGTGTTTGAGGACGGTGAGCTTCTTACGGACGCCGTGACGCTCCATTTGGGTGGCGATGAAGTTCCGCAAGCCTATCTTGTGCGCGCACTTCGCACCGGCACCGTTGTCTGCGACAGCCTGGCGATGGTGTCGCACCGCAGGTCGCAAAGCCTGGCCCTGCATTTCTGGCGCAACGGATTGTCCCTGGAAACCGTTGGATCGCTTTTGGGGATCCGTGAACTCTCGGCATCGCAGGATTGGTATCTGAAGCAGGCTGGACCCGTCTGTATTACCTGCGTCGGTCTGCCGATGCTTGATCTCTATGTCGCCCAGGCGACTTTCGAGAAATACGTAAAAGCGCACGACAGGATTTCCTCCCCGAATTGAACGACCGCGAGCACGAGCACTTGTTCGGCTGTGCTAGCAGAGGTGGAGATCACCATGCACCTGACAGGCATTTTGGCGGATCACATATGGTGCGTCTCGCAAGTGGAGCGCCCAGTTTCAATTGAGGAAACCGTTTTGCGTTGCGTCCTTGATCTGATTGGTGCTGCCATTGCCGGCGCGGAGGCAAAAGGCCCGACTGCGACGCGACAGTCTGCGCCGCTCATCTTCGGTGAGGGCACCGCCCCCATATGGATGTCGGCAAAGACAGCAGCTCCCGTCGCCGCCCTCATCTGCAATGCGGCGGCGGCTTGCGCACTTGATCTTGATGACGGGCATCGTGCGGCGCGCGGGCACCCAGGCGCCTGCGTGATCCCGACCGCGCTCACCCTTGCCACCCAGACGAAAGTGACCGGCCGCGCACTCGTGTCGGCAATCATCGCCGGCTATGATATCGGCGTGCGGATCGCCGCGGCGCAGAATTCGCAAGGCATCCCGACCCGCCAATCCGGCCGTTGGGCAGCCTTTGCCGCGGTCGCCGCAGGTGCCTCGATGATGAGGACAAAGCCCGATCACACCGCACAGGCTCTGGCAATTGCCGGTGTGCTTGCCCCCAATCAGCAGGCGAATGGCAGCTCTGGGTATTCCAGCGACACTGGAAACGACGTGAAGGAAGGCATAGCCTGGAGCGCGGCGACTGGTCTGACCGCTCTTTACCTGGCGATGAGTGGCCACACAGGACCTGCTGATCTACTCGATCACCCCGGTTACTATGATCGTGAAAGGATCGTCGACCAGTTGGGCGACCGCTGGGAAATAGGCGGTACATATTTCAAACTCTATGCTTGCTGCCGATATATTCATGCACCTATCGACGCCCTATTGACGATCATGATCGAGCACGCTCTCGTTGCCAAGGAGATCACGGGCGTGACTGTCGACACGTTTGGATGGGCGCTCAGGCTTGGCAACAAGACCAACCCCGAAAACCTTGTCGATATCCAGTATAGCCTGCCATATTGCCTTGCCGTAGCAGCCATCGACGGGCCGGCGGCGCTCGCTCCCGTTGACGAGAGACTGCTCAACCGCTCCGACCTTGCGCGTTTTGCCGAAAAGGTGCGCATGAGCGCCGATCCGGAGCTCGATCGGCTCTTTCCCCATCAGACATTGGCAACGGTCACGGTCGAAACAACCAGAGGAGACCGTTTCCGGTCGCCGGTTGCGGGACCCGTCGGAGACCCGGCGCACCCGTTGTCCTTCGGTGCGCTGGAAGAGAAATTTCTGAGGGTGACGCGCGGGATCATCGGGCCCCGACAGCAGGAGACGTTGATTAACGCCGTACTGAGGCTCCTATCCGATGACGGTGCGCTGCTCCTTTCTGAACTCGGCCCCACCCGCTCGTCGGAGGCTTGAACTCTGACCACCCTAAGCTTGCCCGAAGGCCACGGCATTAGGACAGACCGCCACTACAGGCCGCTTGCCAAAACGACAATAAGTTGCATGATCCCAGAAGGGGGATCATATGCGGGCGTTTCACTTGGTAGTCATGGTGTTGGCGCTCGCGCTTCCAGCGCACGCAGCGAACATGCCCTGCAGTGGAAAGAAAGGCGGCATAGCCGGCTGTCAAGGCGATACCTTCATTTGCAATGATGGCTCCGTGAGTGCGAGCAAAAAGTCCTGCTCCGCGTATATGGGAGGGGCTAGTTTGCTCGGTCAGGCACAGGAAATGGCGCCTTCAGTAGGCGCCAATTGTTCCTGCCGTGCAGGCGCCTATTGTGTCGGGCCACGCGGAGGACGGTACTGCATCACCGACAGCGGCGGGAAGAGCTATTTGAGGAAATGACAAAACTGGTTCATGCAAGCCCCGCACGATCGTTTGTGAACAAAGGCCAGCGTTCCGGGGGAGGAACGCTGGTCTTTGTTGCCGACGCATTGTTGACAACGTGACATCGATTAGTGAGGCGTTTGGGGAAGAAAGGCCTCAGCTCTCTTAAAAGGCGCAGAGTTCGATTTGGTTCTGCGAGCAGAAAGTAGCGTCTTGGCCGGCGGTTCCCGCAGCGATCCAGTGCCAATAGCTATTACGAGGGGGAAACGCGCTGTGGACCACGCATAAAACGCTGCGGCAAGCCAGTTCCGTGAATGAGCGCGGCGTTCCATACCGCAATCTCGCCCCTGATCATGACGTGACGGACACGGCTGAGATTGTGACTTTCGCAGATTGCCAGGTCCGCACGCCTCCCCTTCTCGATGAACCCACGGTCGCCGGCAAGCTGCGAAAAAGTCCTGGCAACATTGCCGGTGGCGAGAGCGACCGCTGCTGGCGCCGACAATTGTCGCTTCGTCACCATGCGTTGCAATGCCGACAGAATGCTGTCCCAGTCGCCGCCGGCAAAATCCGTCGATATGGTATCGACCAAACCCGCTTTGATAAGTGCGTCCAGATTATCCGGTTCGTTGCGCCAGCGCGTATGGACACTGTCGAGCGTCGACACGTCGATTGCAGCACCCCGCTTGCGAAGCTCTAGTGCGAAGTGCACCGCTTCCTCTTCAGAAAACGACGGATGGTTGGCGTGTCCCGCGACCATCAGGCAGGACGGATGGGTTGCTGCAATCTTCAACAACGTTTCGATCGTCGGCAACGCCGTGTGGAAAATAGCTGGCAGGCCGAAACGGGCGGATTGGGTCGCGATCTCCCAAAAGCCCTGAAGAGAGAGAGCAACCGGTGGAAGCACGGTCTTTGCGATCAGTTCGCGCATCGCTTTCGCGTCGAGATGCGCTTTCAAGCCGCAGCTCTCCATCAGGTGCTCAAGATAAAACTGATCGGCGGCTCCGTCGCCATTGAGCGACCGACCGAGCACCGCTTCTTTCAAGGAACGGGCAGTTTTCGGGTGAACGGAGACCCCGGTCGCAGCCAGAATGGCGGCGGGAATGAAGCGGTAGTCCTGCGCTCCACCGCCCAGCGTCTGGCCCCCACCTGCCTCGCCCAGCGCCTTTACGCCGTCGGCAATCATTGTCTCGATCGTCAAAGTGTGGTGTCGCTTCGACAATCCCTTTCCGTCAATCTCCATCGCTGCGGCAATGTTGCTCGGTGTGTGCGCGCTCGACACATGAATATCGAGTGGGTGACGCTCGCCGCTAGGACCGTGGGTTTCGTCTACCGCCGCCAAGCCACAGACATTGAGCAGCGTCGTCGTTCCGGACAAAAGATGCCGGTTGCGGAAATATGCTACGTCGTCCTCGGCAACAGGCGATGAGCCGCTTGGCATAGCGGGACCGTGGATACAGCCGTGCGCATGCCCATTGATGATGCCCGGCAGGATCGTGCATCCGGCGGCATCGATCACGCACGCGTCCTCGATTGTCGCCTCGGTACCCTCCCGCACCTCGATGATCCTGTCGTCGCGCAATCGCACGATACCCCGTTCGAAAAACGTCCTGCCATCACCCGTGATCACGCTGCCATTGATAATGACGGTATCCTGAAAGCTGGTGCTCATCCCGCTTCTCCTTGGGCTGATCCGGACGGTTCTCCGGCCGTGGCTTCCATCCCGCTCGTGTTCAGTGCGTAGCCAACGCCGCGTATGGTTCGGATCGGGTCCTCGCCCGAAAGGAAATTGAGTGACCTTCGCAGCTGCCCGATATGAACATTGACCGTGCGGAGATCGACAAAGACGCCCTTCGGCCACGCACCGGCTATCAGCTCGCCGCGGCTCATGACCTGCCCCGGCCGCTCCATGAGGCAGCGTAGAAGGTTGAATTCGATCAATGGCAAATGGACCTCCCTGCCGCCGCGGAAGACCCGGCATGCAAGGGGCTCAAGAACAATATCCGCTTGCCCGAGGCTGTGATGCGCGAGGTTCGCAGTCCCGCTGGCCGGCAATGGCGGCTGTGCTCTGAGGATATCCAGAAATCGCACCGGATCCACCGGTCTGACGAAGGCGATATCGACACCGGCATTGACGAAGCGCGGATACTCGGTAGCGGCTGTGGGCTCGATCAGCGCAATCAGCCTTACGTCCCGTGTCAGGGGCGTAGCCTTGAGCATTCCACAAAGCGCAAGCGAACAGGCCGGATCCCAGTCCACCAGCAAAGCATCGGCGAGACCTTCTTTCGTTAGCGACAGGGCCTCGTCGCAATCTGCGGCCAGCACCGTATCAAAACCATCCCGCACAAGAATATGCCGCAGGAATAACGAGCATTGCGGGTCGCTCGATGTGATGATGATCACGCGTCTCACATTTACACGGCATGGCACGCCGGCTGCGGCGTGAGGCTGCCGCGCCTCTGACCAGAATTGTAGCCATGAGTTTGTCATTTCGTTGCATAAAACTCAAACCACACTTTAATGTTGTAGGTTAAGTTTTATTGCGCCGCGACGGCCCCTGTCTTGAATGGATCACTCGGATGTTTTTGACCCGGTCCTCTCGGGACGAAAGATTGGCACTCGTATTTTTACCAGTTGCTGCGTTCTCAACGCCAGGGAAGCATGCCCTGTTTCTAGTGATCGCCGTGCAGGCTGGGCGCCTGTCAGAAGCGAGGGCGCAACATGCCGGTGTCTGAAAAAACAAGTTCAGAAAAATCAGCCCCCAGCATTCTCTTGCTTGGAGATGATGAGGCGTATGGCGCCATTTCGGCGGCAGGGTTTGCGACGACCCGGACCGGAGGGCCGGAGGGCAGCGTGTTGCTCGCGCACCAACCGTTCGATCTGGTGGTCGCCTGTACGGCCCATGCAGCAGACAGCCTTCCTATCTGCCACGCCATTCGCCGCCAAAGTACGATCCCCTTGATTGTTCTGATCGGCGGTGCAACCAGACAGGATAGAATTGCCGCACTCGATGCTGGAGCGGACGACTGTCTGTCGCAACCCTTCGATATCAGCGAACTTGTCGCGCGCATTCGGACGCTTCTGCGCAGATCAAAGACCTGCGGCGCAAGTGGCCTCGACATGCCTGTGTTGCGTTTTGAGAACTGGCGGATCAATCCGCGTCGTCGCCTCGTCTACGATCCAGCCGGCCGATTTATACCCCTTACGGCCGCCGAGTTCGACATTCTGCTTGCCTTTTGTCTCAATCCTGGCCGGGTGATGACAAGGGCCGAGCTCCTGGACTTCGCCCATGTGGGCGTGGGCAAACCAGGAGAGCGGAGCGTCGACGTTCACATCCGACGCTTGCGCTCTAAGATCGAGAGGGACCCCCGTCACCCGGAGCTCGTCAAAACCATCAGGCTTGGCGGCTATATGTTCACCGCTGTCGTCGGCCGCGACCACCTGACCTAATCCCTTTGCGCATGCAGCTCGACGCATTTCCTTTATCAGGAAGAAATCCGCTCATGGAGCAGCATTCCCACTGGAAAAACGACGCAATGGACAACGATGTAAGAAACAGCGAAGTGACGACGCGCCTTGAAAACTCCATGCGGCTGTTCTATAGTCGTTTGATGGAACTCGTCTCCAGCATTTGACCACGGATGTACTGGCACTTGCTGTTGAGACGAGCCTCTGAGGTCGGGCGTTAACCCGGCCTTTTTCTTTGAGCGGTCATTGTCCCCATCCAGCATCAATAAAGTCGTTTCAGCATGTCCCAAACCACGGACTTCATCACCGACCTGTATCGAGCCGCCAACGAAATCGGCAAATTGAGCATCGACGAGCGCCGCCGGCTCGTCGGTCGCGCGGTGAGAACGGCTGGGGAGATGCGTATTGAGACCGGCGTTCGTCCCGGCCGCGGAAATAACGATGCGCTGCGGGACATCGAGATCGCGGCATTGATGGCAGAAGCCAGGGGTAGCGAAGACGACGTCAAAGCGGTCCTCCTTGATCTAGCCGAGATGATCAGGACGTTGAAGATCGTGTTGGATGGGAAAACGAAGTAGGTTCACTTCGTCTCGTTTCCGACCTCCGGCCACAATCGCGGGTCGCGCCAAACGGAAATCACCACGGCTACCGCGTAGTGACGCCATCAGGGGTCGGTTCCGGCTGGGGGAGAAATGACACTCTAACAATGGTGATCGAGCGGTTGGATAGAAAATATGGCAGGTGCGATCTCCTGCATGTCGCATCGAAGTCTACCGAGCGTGCGGTTTCCTGTCGGCGGCGATCGGGAGCAAAATCAACCCGCCTGCCAAGACCATGATGGCTGCAACTAGGATGGGACCTCGATAGCTTGCAAAATAAAGTGTTGACATGCCGATAACTGGTGCCGCGACCAATGCGCTCAGACGCGAAGCGTTGGAAAAAAGTCCCGTCATGAACCCAATCTTCGCCGGGTGAATTTCCTGGAACCAGGCAAGCCCCATTCCGATAACGGATGCGACGAATACGGCGTTAAGAGCCTGTAAGAGCAGAACTTGCAGATAGTTTTGTGAGGCTGAAAGGCCGACGCAGTAAAGGAGCCCTGCTAGACAGCCAATTTTAAACACGAATGCGCGTCCGCGTCTTTCTGCGACAATTGGCAACAAAAAGAACAGCGGTATCTCAATCGCGGCGGCCAAGCTTGCGACGAGTCCGATCTGAAACAAAGTTGAGTGAAACTCATCCCTTAGCAACAAGGAGACCACGTTGCCCGTGATATAGTTGGTCCCCAGAAGGAGCACAAAACCAGCGAACATCAAGAGAACGGTGACTTTTCCGTTTTGACTGCTGTCCCTCTTAGCTCGTGGAGACGTTGGGTTGGATGACGGCATCCACCAAATAAACATGCTGTTGGCTAAACAAAGAACTGCGGCAATCCAGAATATGCTTGATAGACCGAAACTGGTCATCGCTGTGGTAGCTGCTGCCGGTCCCACGACCCATGCTACAGAATACAGGCTACGCAATTTCACAACGAGTGATGGGTTGGAGTGCGTCCGCCGAATATACGTGAAAAAGAGGCTCGATAGAGCGCTGTATGGCCCCAGCAACAGAACAAACAGCAAGCCAAGCGTCTGCGGGTCTGACACGAAAGGAATGGTAGCCAAGCCGGAAAATGCGGCGCAGTTCACGGCGCAAAGCATTCCCCGGAGGTCTGAAATCCGATCGGAGATCCCCGGTATAATCAATGTGAAAACCAAGCCGGCAATACTGTTCAGGCCCAAAAGCCAGCTCAGCGTGATCGGGTCGACGCGAAATCTCTCATACAAATACAAGGAGAGATTCGGATTCACCGACGCTGTTAGCAGTCCGATAGACAGTGCATAGGCGATATTATTCCACTGAGTTGACGGGATCTCGGTGTCACTCATAGACATTGCAATCCCTTAGATCTCTTTGTCGTAGAATTGATGACGCGGCCAGCGCAATGCCGTCAGCCGCCCTATCTGCATAAAGATGGGAAAATCCCGTTGAAGCAGAGCTCGCTTGCTGCGATCGCGGGTCAGCGATTTGAACTGCACCGGCAAGTCCGGCTCGCGCAGCTGCTTCGACATCAGATAGCCGATCTCCGACAAGCCAACACCGGTTCGGGCGTAGCTTCAACCGGTCACATACCGCCTGTATCATGCCCGGGCCTGGTTTCCTCCATTCGCCCCCCTCCACCATGTCTGGATTCGGAACCTGGGCGCAGGCTGCAATAGCTTCGAACAGTGGAGCATCGTCTAAGATCGATTGCTCTATGTGATGACACACCAACTCGAAATCAGCCCAGGAGTAATAATTTCTTCCAATGCCGCTTTGATTTGTCACCAGCGCGACGTGGATTCCTGACCAGCGACAAAATTGGATCGCATCGATCACCCCGGGCAGGAGTTCAACTTGCGGAATACTCCCCACATATCCGCTGTCGACGTTGAGGACGCCATCCCGATCCAAGAATAGAATTTCCGCTCGCGGCAGGCTTTGTCGTTCGCGTCGCCAATATATGCGAGAATGGAATTTCCCGTACTCCTGCCGTTTATAGCCGGCCAGTGGTTTCAACATGGCGTCTCGCGAAGTTAATGCCTCGGATATAACTCCACGTCCTCGGTAAAGCCGCCAGTTGCTCCACATCCCCTGATAGAACGGCATCAAATGGATGTGTAAAGATGCTGTTTGCCTCACTCCGATCATCCGCATCCCGGCTGAGGCTCACGATCTCCTCGGCGATGTGTCCGGCCCTTACGACGAAGAACAGCTCCGGGTGGCAGTAGACAGGATCATACCCTAGGCCGATCAGCCATGATCGGTCTGGATCAGCATCGAGAATCCCAAGTTCTTCTTTCACTTCGCGCGTGGCTTCTTCGAATAGATTGATCTCTCCATCGCGAGCGGTCGGCTCGGCATATCCGCCTACGAAATAGAGACCACCCGGGTTTTGCTCGGCCGTTAGGCTCCGCTGAGTGAGGACAAGGTGGTTATCGTGGCTGACAAGAAGAACAGTCAAACCCAGGGGATCTGCTCTTCCTGACGTTGGAAACTCATCAGAAAACGACGGGGGGCGTGATGTGATGTAAGCGGAGAAGGATGTCCGCTCTGCCTCGATCGCCGCGATGCCCCCGGCAGTCGCAAAAGATTTGAGCCTGAGAAGCCCGCCATCGAATGCGCTCGGTCGAGTCCGTGTGAAATCTGACCAAACGCGGAGCTGTTCCGATCGACCGGCGTCATCGAACTCGAAACGACCTGCAAGCTTGCAGCGGACATTTCTGGCTCCTACTGAAAGATGGGTCTCTTCCGGGAATCTGTGTTTCACCATGAATACGTGTCTCCCGGCCGTTTCGTTATAGATTGCGTGAGCATGGCTTGTAATGTGGCGGCGACCTCTGCTGCCATGAGGGGGGCTTCTGTCGCTTTGCCTGGAAGGGCCAGAACTTCATTTTCAGAAAGCTCTATGACATGCACGTCAACTGATCGTGGGCCGGCGCTGCTGACATGGATGCTCGGCTTCAGGCAGGCATTGGCCTGAAAGGCTGCGAGATGCGGGACGGTATAGGTTGTATTCAGCCGGTCTTTGATGCCGGCGACAGTGGAGGGCACCTGGTCATAGTTGGGCGCATCGACTTCCAAATCCTCCTGACTCTGGCAAACAACGCTGTACTCGCCTTGGGGCATCACCGAAACGTCACCGGGATCAACAATCATGTATCCAAATTTCGTGAAACGCTTTGTCAAAACAACATGACTTTTCCATAACCTAACAGTCGTATCCCCGAGTGAACTCCACCGGTCTCTGTTTCGCTCCAGCAAGCCTTTTGTTTCGAAGCCTGTGCAATAGACGACCTGCTTTACCCTCACCCGCTTGGTTTCATCCGCGACCGTGATTGTGGCGTCACCATCGAGGTATGAAGACAGGCGATGCCCCACCCACGTGGTGACACCTCTACGCAGCATCCGGGACAGAAGCTTCTGGTAGACCATTGCGTAGTTAATCGGCAGGTCCTTCACGTATGCAGCAACCGTGGTGTTTCCGCGGAATTCAAATTCAGGACCGGCCATTTGAGCAGAAGAGAGAGGTATCGCTTCTATCTGAAAAGAAGCCCATCGTTCCAACGCCCGGTCTGCGAGGATCTTGTCGCGGACAAGGAGGCGAACCGGCGCTGCGTCGTGATGGATCGCCATCCAATGATGCGTGCGGTAAAATTCACACCCTTCCCTGCATCGTTGAGCAGTGCGGGCCGCCCGATTCGGATCATCGATCACAGCGGCATGGAATCCTCCACCGTGAACATAGCCCCCGTTCCGAGTGCTTGGACCAGGGGCGATTCTACGACCTTGCTCGATGAGGAGGACTTTTGCGCCAAGTTCACTTAGAACGTCGGCAGTTGTGAGCCCTGCGCAGCCAGCTCCCACGACCAAAACATCAAAGTTATCTGCAACTTCCATTAAGACGCTCCCACGCCCGAGTAGTCAATCTTGTCGGCACGAGAGCCCTCGCTATGGATGGAGACCTTGTGCAAGGCGTTGCTGTGAAAGGCATCCTGGAGGCGAGCATGTGCGCTAGGGGGCGCGAGAAACAGGAAATATCCTCCGCCGCCGGCTCCCAGTATTTTCGCACCGAAAGCCCCGCAACGCTTGGCTCGATTGTAAATCTCCGCCAGCTCGGGTTTGTCATCTAAAGCGCCAAGACGCTCTTTGAGATGCCACGCCTCATCGAAGTAATTTTCGACGTTCGATAGATCCGAACTTTCCAAGTCCGATGCCAAGTCATCAGCAAGGTGGACCATTCTTGCCAGAACCTCGTCGCGCGCAACAGGCGACACGAACGCTTGTTGCGTTGCAAGGGTTTTCGACGCGTCCCGGCGATAACCGCTGTCGAGCAGGATAAGCCAGCTTGACAATTCTGCTTGCACATCAGGCAAAAGGTCGAGGCCACGGCATTCGACCGTTTCGTTAGACAGAAACCGATAATGTCGAAGACCGCCAAAGGCCGGAGGGTAGGCATCCTGCTTCCCGATCTCGCGGCCAGCAATTATCATTTCGGCGTGCGCGGCGCGGGCTGCTAGCTCATTCGGTTCGATAAATTGGCCGGCGAGCTGCGCAAGTGCCTTGAGCAGGCCAACGGCAACGGCACTTGATGCTCCAAGGCCGCTTCCGCTTGAGGTGACGTCCGACATGATCGAAACGTCAACTCCCCCTCGCCAGTCGAGAGCCTGGAAAACCGATCGCAGAATCGGATCGCTTATCTCAGGCCAGGTTGTAAATAGCTGTTCGGTATGGGTAACCAACCTGATTTTGCTATCGCGTCGCCATTTGGCGGTCACGAACACAAACTTGTCGATGGCGGTGCTCACCACGCCGCCACTCATTTTTTTATAGAAGCTTGGCACATCACTTCCTCCGCCCAGGAAGCTCACCCTCAAAGGGGTTTTTGAAACTATTACGTCGGGCGATATGTTGGACGATCTGAGATCGCTCATGCAGCAGCAATAGGGGGAGTGTGCCGCTTGATGAGCGTGCGCAGGATCATGTGTCCGATCATCATGTGAATGTCTTCACATATCTGCATGTCGGAGCGCGAAACGTGAAGAACCCGGTCGGACAACGCTACCAGTGCTCCGCCATCAAAACCGACGATCGAGGCGACCGTTGCGCCAAGGAACTTTGCAACTTTCGCCCCTTGGACGACATTGGCGGAGTTGCCACTACCAGAAATAAGCAAAACAACGTCGCCGGGATCGACCACATTGCGGATCTGCTCGGCAAAGCTTTCTGGATAGGATTGGTCGTTCGCGTGGGCAGTCAACAAACCAATATTGTCAAGAACGGACCGTCCCCTAAACCGCTTCCCTGTCGCGAGTGGGAGAGACTTGTTCCAGTCAGTGACATAATGGAGCGCTGTCAAAGCACTACCACCATTGCCGCAAACGATGATTTGTTTGTCCCGCTGCCACGCGTCATCGATCAAATCAGCGAATGAGGCAATAGAATTCAAATGCACTGAAGCTAAAGCGCTGTTAAAAGCCGTTATATATTCGGATATCGCACTGTGCACCAGAAATGTCCTTCACTTAGATTTTAGGTGGCAGAGGCTCTATAGTCATTTGCCCATGGCTTGCCTGAATTCACCGATGTTTTTATCTCCGGAGCTCGTTCGTGATAGAGATGGGCAAAAATACCGGGAAGACGGGCGATTTTCTCAATCGCTTCAACGCGGCTGAAGAAGTCACGGTCTTCTCCTCCCCAGCCGACAAAGCCTGCATCGAATCCGCCAACGGCGTCGAATGTTTCTTGAAACGACCAAACACAGCCTCCCGGCGCATTCTTCGAGACGTATCCGAAGATTGGGCAGGCAGACCGAAATCCCTTTTCGTATATTCGGCCCGTATCTTCCGGCTGAATGAAGTACATGTCCGTGTAGGGAAAAAGTACCTTGCAACCAGACTCAATGAGACAGCCTACCGACTGATCGACAAATGTTTCATCTAGGTAGGCATCACCGTCGAGAATGCAGAGAATCCCATCATCCGATCTGCAAATTGATGAGCCAAAATTGATCGCTGCTGATTTGTTGAATTTGCCGGTGTTCGGCAGATGATGATATTGGATGTCGTAGTGCTCCAGTGCCCCCCTGTTACGGGGAACCTCATCATCTTCAACAACGACGATGGATACTGCTTCAGCGCTCTGTCGGGTAAGTACCCTCAAACACGAAAGCAGGTTTCGCAGCCGACCGTCATGCGCGACGGTTGCTCGAAATGGAATTATAATGCTGACTTTACCGGGGTGGTCTGATCGTCGCTTACTCGGAGGGGCCGAATTTGCATCAAAAGTTTGCATGGCAAAAAGCAGTCGCGCTTCAGAAAGGACACGACCCGCTGCAATGGTTGCCTGGTTGGCCGGCATGCCGGGCCGTTCAAGAGCATCTTCGATGCTCGACAAAACACCCCTAAAAAAAGAAGACACCGAAGGAGAGATAGACCACGCTTCGGCCACCTCGATTCCTAATCCCTGCCGCACAAATTCGACTGTCGACTTATGAAGTTCCCGTTCTTTCTCCCAACGGGGAGGACTGATTGCTTTGGACGCGGGGTCAAAGTACGACACAACAGATGCCGCCAAAGCAGTTGCACAGTCGAACATCGGCGGCGTGCTATATCGGAACATGGACTCACATTGAAAATGAAACAATCAATCTACCCATGATTGCGGATTGTGACAGTTTTGTGAACCCTTTAAATTGTAGGGTATAGCGCGCCAAATTATCCAATTGGCGCCACCGGCGATCCGATTCCCGCAGAAGGATCAATGGGGTCGCTACCACGGTAACTGCGGCCTCCGGCAATCAGAGCTAAACTTTCGGAGCGAGCCGATCTGATTTAAGGCGCTGTCCGATCCGACGGCCAAGTTCATTTCCTCGCGCTCTTGCTTTGGCGACGCCTGATGAGGTCGCGCTCGAACTCCGAAATGCCGGACAGGAAGGTTGCCAGCATTCGGCCATGTGACGAAGAAAGATCGAGGGTCATGCCGATAATCGCGATGACCGAGACCATCCAATCTTCCAGCTCGCGCAGCGTATGAGCAGGTCGACAGTCGACCGACCCCATCAGGACAACTTTGTAACTGGGATGGCATGATCTGCCTAGCCTGGTGCGGACGCCGCTGGTCGCCGCCGAACGGCGGATCGAGACGAATCGCGGAAAAGCTCGACAATAACGCACGCGACGGCTTGATGGGCTGCTGACCGAGCTGCTCGATGCCAATGTCAGCCGGTTCATCTGGCTTCGTTGGGGTCGGCGACAATTCCGCAGCGGCGAATCGGCTGCTGGGTAGGCTGGAGTTGCTGCGTGGCCCGACTCTTGATCCGCAGCTCCTCGCCGGTATCCCGCCGCACCGCGTCGCACGCCCGGCGTCGGCAGGGCGAGCGCTGCTTTACCGATGGCTTGCGGGACATCTGCTCAGATCGGCGCTGGGCGATCCTTGCCGTCTGCGCTGTGGAATGGGAAGCGTCGATCCGAATCGTCGGAAAGACCTGGCACGAAGCGAAACAGCAGCAAAGCGTGAATTGTTAAGTTTTGTTGCGAGGAAGCCTTGAGGTTGTAGAAGATTCCGACGGCAGCTAGAACGGGTTCTGGGCCCCGTATGGCCTGATCGCAAAACCGGTCCTCCGGATTTTTTAAAAGCAAATTCGTGCCGGAGCGACACTTAAGTCAACACGCCATGTTGGTGGTGATGCCTGCCGTAACTCTCACCATGTGCAGCATGGCGACTTCAGATGGAGTTTCATCGCATGAAGCGTAACCGTTTTTTTAGTGAGCTCATCGAAACCGTCGCGCGGGCATCCGGTGAAAAGCCCTTGAAGCTCGCATTGAGCCGTCTGAGGGCCAACTATGGCTATGACTACTTCGCTTACCTCAATCTCCACGCCCAGAAGGTCCACGCCGTATCGGACTGCCCACAGGAGTGGCAAGCCATTTACCTGGCGCGATCCTATACCACCATCGACCCGGTCATAACGAACGCAAAGCGCCTCAAACGGCCGTTCGAGTGGTCAATCGACCGGGAGCGACGCCTCGCCGGGGATGATGTCAAACGCTTCTACGACGAGGCGGCAAGCTTCGGCATTCGCGCCGGCATTTCAATCCCGGTGAGAACTGGCAATGGACAGTTCGCGATCTTTACGCTTGCATCCTCGCGTGATGAAGTAATGGCGAAAACTGCGGAGTTGGATATCGCCTTGGCGGTTTCGGCCGTGGCGCTGCTTCACGCAAAATTCGCTCAGGAACCCGTGGCGCCACCGGCGATTGCCGACCTGAACAAAAAGGAAGCCTCATTTCTAAAGATGGTAGCCGAGGGCAAGAGAATGGCTGACATCGCCAATTTGGAAGGTCTCGCATACAAGACCGTAGTGTTCCATATCAATAAGGCCAAGGCAAAGCTCGACGTCTATACCCTCCCTCATGCAACGGCGCGTGCTACCAAACTGAGCCTGATCTAAAATAGTCGCGTGGCGACGGACATCTTGGAAGCAGAATCTGAGGCTAACTATCCTTCACGATATGCCGATGGGAAAACGATATCCTGGTCGACGAGGATGTTGAATTTATAGCCCGGCCGGATCTCGAGAGTGGGCTGAACATCCAGGTTCCTGTCGATCGTTCGCTCCACCACCCGCCCGAACGTCTCGGCGAAATTCCGCCGCGCGGCGTCAGAGGCGGTGTCCTGTGTCTCAAGTGTCGAGCTTTCGGGCACCGACATATCGATGCCTGTACCAATGATCGCGAGCAGAGCCGCAGAGCCAAACGTTCTTAGATAATGCCGGTCGACCTTATCCTTGACCCCCCCGTAGCCTTGCGCATCTGTCCCCGCCATGCCGCCGATCTGCAGCGTGGAGCCATTCGGAAAAATGATGTCTGTCCAGACAACCAGGACACGGGATTGCCCGAACGAGACATCGGCGTCGTAGCGTCCAAACAGCTTCGTTCCCTGCGGGATTAGAAGCCTGTGGCCAGTTGCGCTATCAAATACATGCTGGCTGACCTGCGCGGTGATCCGGCCGGGAAGATCGGAGTTGATGCCCGTGATGAGTGTGGCGGGGATAACCGATCCACGTTTTAGCTCATATGCTGAGAGCGGGGGAACGACGCTGTTCGGAAGATAGCCTAGATCCTTGATGTCCTGATTGAAGAAATCGACCTTGTTGGTCTGACCGTTCGGATCGACATTCTGCCCGGCCAAGCCTGGTCGCAGAGCTGCGGCATAGAGATCGGAAGCGTTTCGTGGCAAACTGTCCTGGCCGCCGCCGTTTGCGGACGTATCAGCAACTACGTCGTTCGCATCGCCATCGCCAACATCCACCGTCAAAGGCGAATCGAGTGCAGCGCTTCTCGCCTGCAATCGTGCCATCCGTTGGCGCTGCTGCTCGCGGAGGTATTGCTCTTTTTGTTCACGCTCCAGCCGTGCCCGCCATTCTCTCTCGGGCTCAAGTCTGTTTTCGGTTTCAGTCTCTTCCGGTTGGCGGGGCGTCGGGCGGTTCTCAAGCCGTTCCACTCGGTCCAGAACGACCGGCGTAGGCTGAAACACCTGCGTTTGGCTGGGCTCCCCGATGATGCCATCGGAGACACCTCTTTTCAGCTGGTCGGCAAAGGTCGAAGCGGGATTGTTCGAGGCGGCATCAATGCCGGGCTCACCCCGGAAATAGAGACCGCGCGACGAAAGCCCGTAAATGATCACTGCGAAAAACAGGAGCGCGAGGACGATGACGATCACGACCGGCAAGCGGTTTAACCGCCGGATGCCCCGGTGTTGCTCGTGCTGAGGGGACGTGCCGCCGAGCTGCAAGGACTGAACCATGCTCTTGCCCTCCCTACTGGCGCTGCATTACGGACAGCGGACTGGAGGGCGAGGCGCCGCCTGTCGTCGTGCTATAAGCCCGGGCTAGCTCTATCGACCCGGTGGAAAGTCGTGCGAGCGTCTGTCCCTCGAAATCGTCGATAATATAGGCCAGCTGAACGGACGGTTTTTTGTTTTCGGTTGCCTGCTCGGTGGCCACGGCATAGCCGGAGGTCTTCAGTGCCGCGACAAGCGCCTGCCCGAATGGCGACGTATCCTGTTTCAGAACGAGTATACCCGTACCCTGCCCCACCTGTTCGGCAAACCGGCTTGCCATGTCACCGGCAATGGCGCTGGATGCAGCCTCGGAAAGCTCGGGTGGAGAAGCACTCGTGGTCAAGGCGTCTGTGCCACTCTGGCAACCGGACATCGGAGCCACAAGCTGAGCCACCATAAGCAGGTATCGCATGGTCACCCTCCCCTGCGAATGGTGATCTTTTCTCTTCGCCAGCCGACGCCGGAAACGAGAACGGCGCGGTCCACATTGTAGTCGACCACCATCATGTCGTTCTTCATGCGGTAGTTGACGATACGGTTCTGGCCGCCCGAGACGACGAAGAGAACGGGGGCGTCCTGCCCGGAAATCGTGCGCGGGAATTGGATGTAGGTTTTCTGTCCGTCGGTATAGACCCGGGTCGGACGCCAGGACGCTCGACCGCTGACCAAATAGGAGAAGTTCAATCCTTCTGCTGGGACGCCGGCGCCCGGTATCGAGCTTGCCTCCAGCCGGGCATTGATATCGGCCAGTTTTGTCGAAACATCTTCCGGATACTCGAACCCGACGCGCGCCATGTATTGGTTCGGATGTGATTTCAGCTGGATATGATAGGTCCGCCGTGAGGTTGTCACGACCATCGAGGTGACAAGGCCGGGCTCGGATGGTTTGACGATCAGGTGGATCGCCTGCCCACCCGCTGCACCCGAGGTTGCCGGCTCCACTTTCCATCGAACCGTGTCGCCGACAAGAACATCACGCACGACCTCGCCGCCTTGCAGCTCAATGTCGCAGACCTGTAAGGGCGAGCAGACGACGGATGGTTGGATCTCGCCAAACAGAAAGACCACCTTTCCGTCAGCGCCTTTGGTCACGAGACCGGTGCTGCCGCGCCATTTACCGGAAATGCCGGTACCCTTGGCTTCATTCGACGTCATGCTCTGCGCCCAAGCCGGTCCACTTGCGAGAACAGTGGCGACGACAAGCGTGGCGCACATCCCGAAGGAACTCGGCCGACACGATCTCAATGCTTTCATCATGTATCCAAAGCCCCTCAAAGCTGTGCCGTCCAATCGAAGTCGCGGAGGTAGAGACCGATCGGATTGAGACGGATGACGCCCTCATCCTGCGGTGCGGTCAACGTGACGGTCGCAATTCCACGGAAACGGCGCACGCCTGTTTCCTTGCCTTTTCGGTCCCGCTCGAACTCGGTCCAGTCGATCTGGTAGGACTGATTAGAAAGCGCGACGATATTGTTGACTTCAATCGCCACCGTGGCGTTTTTTGCTTTTGCAAAGGGTGAGTTTGCCCGGAACCAGGCGTTCACTTTTTCGGTGGATGGATCCGACGTGCGCAAAAGCGCATAGGTGCGATCGATATATTGCTTCTGAACGACGGCGTCCGGGCTGACGGACCTGAAGCTCGTCACGAAACCGCCCAACGTGGCACGCACGACCCGCGGATCGGCGTACTCGATCTGCTCAGGAAAGCCGCTACTGACCGAGGTGCCGAGCTTGTCGACCTCAACGATGTACGGCACGAGCTTGACCTGGGAGCTCTGATAAAGCGCATAGGAGAAGCCGACGACTGCCATTCCGAGGCTGGCAATGCCAACGATCCGCCACGCAACTGCCGCTTTCACATAGGAGCCGTATCGCTCGTTCCACTCCTGCCGTGCGGCAAGGTAGGGATTTTCAGGCGGTTGTCGCGCTGCCATTGCTCAATTCCCTCGATGTCATTTCTTGTCGTCGCGAAGTGGTGGTGGTGCTTTTGGGTTGCCGACACCGGAGGCTTGGTCGAGTTTTGCATTCGCCAGCCCCATGATTGACCCAGCATGGGCGCCGGGAGAGCCGATCGCCTTGTCCTTGGCAGCCGATCCAGCCGCCCTTCCGGTCGCGCCAAGGCCAGACGCCATTCCTTTCAAAGCAGCCGCTGCGACTGAAGAGCCGGCGGCCCTCGCGGCACTGGCAGCTGCCGCCCCGGCTGCTGCGCCGCCGGCTGCCAGGAAACCTGCCCCGGCCGCAAAGGAGGCCGACTGCCCGCCATGGCGGATTGCTTCCATACCGCCGCTCACGGATGCACCTTGAACGACGCCTTGCATGATGCTTGGGACATACATGGCGACGATGAACACGACGACTGAAATCCCGGCGATCGCAAGTGACGTGATGAACTGTTGATCTTCTGCGGTGGGAGCCTCGGCCAAGCCAATTAACACTTCTGATCCGATGCGTGAGATCATGACCAATGCCATCATTTTCATGCCCACTGAGAAGGCATAAACGAGATATCGGACGGAAAAATCCTTGGTGTAGCTCGAACCACCAAGGCCCAGCATGATCATGCCGGCCAGCAATCCGACATACATCTCCACCAGGACAGACACGAAGATTGCTGCCACCAGCGAGAGGGCGATTACGACTACGACCATCGCGAAAACGGCTGCGATCGCCAGCGAATTGTCTTCAAACAGGCCGAATTGGACTTGTTGAGACATTTTCGAAGCAACCTCGATCCCGGCATCGAAGATAGCTGCGGGAGATGCGGAGCCGCCTTCGGCCCCAAGCTGAAATAGACTGTCGACGATTGCTTTGGCGAAACTCGGCCCTTGGTCGAGGACGAAGGCGAACAGGCCGACAAACATGATCCGCCGAACCAATTCGGCAAACCAGCTGTCGAGTGTGGCAGCCTGGATCGCAAGCCAAACGGCCGCAATGCCTATCTCGATCCCGGCCAGAATCCAGAAAAGCGACCGTGCGGCATCTGCAACAGTGGTCTCCCATCCGCGGGCGGCGGCGACCACCTGATTTTCCAGCGTCGTCAGCACGCTACCTTGCTGGGCGAAAGCGGGAAAGCACGTAACCAATATCAAGCCACTCGCGATAAAAGGGCTTCTGAACAAATTTATCTTACCTACCATCTCGGTCGCATCTCCTGGCCGCTACGCAGGTCACGCTTCGGAGCTGGCTTAAAAAAGTGGCGCGCCCGTTGGTGTTGCGCGTCAGATGAAAGCGTTGAAAAATGCCCGCCGCCGTCGACCCTGAACCAGACGGCCGCACCTGTTGTGATGCCAATGGCCATCACAACAGGTGCGATTATCGCGAATCTACTCACCAGCGGGGCTCCATTTTTTGCCCCTCAGGGATGCCCCTCCCAGCTGGCGCGAAGAACTTTTCTCGACGCGCCTGTGCCAGATCCTTGTCCGTTTGTTCTGACTGGTACCAGGTCCCCATCATGGTCATTTGCTGGGAGACGAGGCCGCGGAGCTTCTGCATCTGCGCGACTTGCTGTGCGGCAACCTGATGGCCGACCTGCAACGCCTTCATCTGACCGTCGGCGGTTTCGGACATCGACCGCAGCGAATTCATAGTCGATTCCTCGCTGGAAAACTGATCGGCTGTCAGATTGGCGGCCTTTAGCGTGCCGGCAATCGTATCGCGATTGGTGTCCGACCAGGTCTGATAGCTGGAGGAGAAAGTCTCGCCGATTGGCAGGTTCGACTTGAAGTCTGCGTAGCTCTGAAAGCGCTGCTTCAAAACGTCATCCACATTGCCCATCGAGAAGGCGACCCCTTCCCCTTGTGACACCACCCTCTGCAGCTTTTTCAGGTCTCCCTCGACCTGACCCCAGATGTGGTTCGGCAGCTGCGCTGTGTTCTGCAGCATGTTTTCGTAGATGCTCAACTGGTTCTGGATCTGCTCGGCCAACTGACTGATCTGCTTGACCTGGTTCTCCACCTGCACGCCGGAGCTTTCCAAAAGCTTGATAAGCTCGGCGTTGTTCGCGAGCTGCGTGAACTCCGTTGCTTCGCCAGTGACGCCTCCCGCCACGGAGATGTTGGGCAGCATAGCGGCAGTCGCGATCAAGGCCGCTGTAAGCACCTTAGTTTTGTCTGAGAAGCACTTCTGCATCGTGACTTCCTCTCGTCTGGAGCCAGTGGATCGGCCATTCACGACCGTGTTTTGATTGAAGGGAACGGATGCGCTTCAGATCGTCTTTGCCGGTTGCGCCGACGAAGGAGAGCGTCAGCGGACCGAGCGCCATGTCGAACAGACGACGGCCTTCGGGCGAGGCGACGTAGTACTCCCGCTTCGGAATCGCGGATGCCACGATTTGGATCTGGCGTTCATTGAAACCGATCCGCTCGTAGAATTCCCGCGTCCCTGGTTCCCGGGCGGCACCATTTGGAAGGCAGATCTTTGTCGGGCAGCTTTCCTTAAGCACGTCGATGATGCCTGAACGCTCGGCGTCGGAGATGGACTGTGTCGCGAGCAGCACCGCGCAATTGGCTTTGCGCAGCACTTTCAGCCATTCGCGGATCTTGTCCCTAAATGTCGGATGACCAAGCATCAGCCAGGCCTCGTCGAGGATGATAAGGCTTGGGGCGCCGGTGAGCCGCTTTTCGATCCGTCGGAAGAGATAGGTGAGCACCGGCACGAGATTGCGCTCGCCCATATTCATCAGTTGCTCGATCTCGAATGTCTGAAACGACCCGAGCGCCAGTCCATCGGTCTCGGCATCGAGCAACTGGCCCATCGGCCCATCGACGGTGTAGTGGTGGAGTGCGTCCTTGACTTCGCGCAGCTGCACGCCGCTGACAAAATCTGACATCGACCGGCCGCGAGCACCGGCCATCAGTCCGATCTGACGGGCAATCGCGTTTCGATGGTCCGGTGTGATGATGGTACCCTGCAGCGCTACAAGCGTTTCGATCCATTCCGAAGCCCAGGCGCGGTCTCCGTCTGTCGCAAGATCGGCCAACGGGCAGAAAGAAAGCCGAGCCCCCTCCCCTTCTTCGCCGGCCACATCGTAGTGATCGCCCCCGGCCGCAAGTGTCAGCGGCAGCATCGACTGGCCCTTGTCGAAGGCAAAGATTTGCGCTCCCTCATATCGTCTGAACTGTGCGGCAATCAGCGCCAACAACGTCGATTTGCCGGACCCGGTCGGACCGAACACCAGTGTGTGGCCGACGTCGTCGACATGCAGGTTCAATCGGAATGGCGTCGAGCCGGAGGCGACCTGCATCAGAGGGGGCGATGCTGGCGGATAGTACGGGCACGGCGCGTTCGCGTTTCCCGACCAGACTGAGTTCAGCGGAACCAGATCCGAAAGGTTGCGGGTATTGATCAGCGGCTCGCGGATATTGCAGTACCAGTTGCCAGGAAGGCTTCCGAGATAGGCTTCGGTGGCATTGAGCGTCTCGATCCGGGCTCCAAACCCCTCGGCCTGGATCAGACGGCGGATCGCCTCGGCCTTCTCCTTCAGCCGTTCACTGTCCTGATCGAACAGCACCACCACCGGAGTGTAATAGCCATAGGCGACGAGTTGAGACGATGCTTCTGCAATCGCATCCTCCGTTTCGGCGACCATCGTCATGGCGTCCTGATCAACTGATCGACTCTGTGTCTGGAACAGCTGATCAAAGAATGGCCGTACTTTTTGCTGCCACTTTTTTCGCGTGCGCTCGAGACGTGCCCGTGCTTCTTCGGCATCGAGGAAGATAAAGCGGGATGACCAGCGATAGGTCATCGGCATCAGGTCCAGGCTGCCAAGAATGCCGGGCCAGCTTTCCGCCGGCAGTCCGTCGATGGCGACGACGGCTAGAAATCTGTCCTCGACCATTGGCGTTACGCCATGCTGGAGCTCTGCCGTCGCGACCCAGTCCAGATACATTGGAATATCCGGTAACCTGACCGGATGATTGTCGCCCGTAATGCAGAAGCGGATGAACTGCATGACTTCGTCATAGCGGGCGACGCGCGCGCCGCCGCGTTCTTGCGCTTCGCGCGTCGCCATCCGCCGGACGGAAATCGTATTGCCGATATACTGCTCGATTTCACGGATCGCGTTGCGGAAGATGAACAGCACGGTATCGGCGTAGGACTGTGCCCGGCTGTTCTCGTCGGAATAGATGTATTTGCTGAGACGGGAACGGCGTTGTTCGGCAGGGCGGTAGGTGAGGATGATTGCATGCCGGCTTTCGAAGTGTCCCTGCTCCCGCTCGAAATGGGTTCGCCGCTCAAGGTCAATGGCGCGTGTTACCGGGTCGGGAAAATGGGATTGTCCTGCGGACGTATAGTCGACGGTCGAAACGCGCACTGCCTCGACCTGGATCATCCAGCCCGATCCGAGCCGCGAGAGGATCGCGTTGATCTGGCGCGAGACCTCGTTTCTCTCGAAATCGGTGGAGCTTTCGGAGTCCGGACCGGCGAAATACCAGCCGGCCATCAACGATCCATCCTTGAGCAGCATAATGCCGTTGTCGACGAGGCCCGCATAGGGGACCAGATCTGCAAATGATGGGCCGGTCTGCCGGAAATTATGAAGTGCGACCATTTCAGCCTCCTAATATCCGCGCCACGGGGTGGAGGTCGCCCGGTAGGTGGGCTTGTAGGAAATGTGGCGGATATAGATCCGCCGCATCATCGGATCGGACTTGGCCATCATCCGCAAAGCGGCGACGACAACGATCCACACAGCGATCCCGAAGAGCGCCGAAAAGACGGTGAGTACGACGAAGATCAATATGATGGCCGCAAGTCCGGTTATCAGCACCAGTTCACGATCGGCACCCATCAACAGGTTGGGCCGCGACAGCGCCCGGTGAATGCGATTGCGTTGCAGACTGGATATAGGATCAGCCAATGGTCGCCTCCCCTCCCCTCTTCGAGAAAAAAGTTGGCGGGCGTTCGATTACGGATCCGATGGTCGCCCCGGTTGCCCCGAACAATCCGACGATCTGGGTGGCACCGAGCAGGATGCCGGCGACCAGGACCACGTACATGAGGCGTCGTGCGAAATCGTTGAGTTCCCCGCCGAAAATCAGCATTCCCCCGGCAATCGCCACGGCCGCCAATGCGATGTACCCGGCCACTGGCCCCGTGATCGATTCCTGGATTTGCTGGAGCGGTCCCTCCCAGGGAAGCCCGCCGCCTGAGCTGGCGAATGCTGGCGCGGCCAATACGCAGACCGAGAGAATGGAGACGAAGAGGATCTTTCTCACGCGCCTATGCAGCATCACGTTCTCCCCCCGTCTCATAGGATTGGATCTGGTACTGGCCAGCAGCAAATCCCTCAACGTGCAGGATTTCCGTCACGCGCCGGCCCTTCCCCGTTCGCGCAATTGAGACGACGAGATCCACCGCATCGCCGATCACGGCTTGCATAGACTGCTGGCTTGCCTCGGCCGTCAGCTGCTCGAGCCGCTGCAGGGCTGAACCTGCCGTGTTGGAATGGATGGTCGTCACGCCGCCTGGATGGCCGGTGTTCCATGCTTTGAGAAGGGTCAGAGCGGCGCCGTCGCGCACCTCACCGACAATGATGCGGTCAGGTCTCAACCGCATCGTGCTCTTGAGCAGTCTCGCCATGTCGATACTGTCGCTCGTGTGCAACGCCACGGCGTTGTCCGCTGCGCACTGGATTTCGGCCGTGTCTTCGAGGATGACAAGTCGATCCTCAGGAGCGGTTTCCACGATCTCAGCAATCACGGCGTTGGCAAGCGTCGTTTTGCCCGAGCCGGTGCCACCCGATATGACGATGTTCAGGCGTGACCTTATGGCGTTGCGAATAACTAGAGCCTGATGGGAGGTCATTACCTTCGAGGCGACGTAGTCATCGAGCGGTATGCGCCGTGACGCCCGGCGCCGGATTGTGAAGGACGGTGCGGAAACGATCGGAGGAAGAAGGCCTTCGAACCGGTGTCCTCCAATCGGTATTTCACCGGAGACGATCGGTCGATCGGCATCCACTTCTGAATTGAGAACGTGCGCCACGCTTCCGATCACGATTTCGGCAGCACTTCTGTTCATCTCGCCCGCGGGAGCGATCCCGTGTCCAAGCCGCTCGATGTAAAGCCGGCCATCGGGATTGAGCATGATCTCGACAACGGTCGGATCCTCGAGCGCAACGCAGATCCGGTCCCCAAGCGCGTCCTGGAGTTTTCGAATGAGGCGTGGAAGCGAGCGAAGTTGGTTCATAGCATGCTCCTAAGCGGCGTACTCGCGGGAAAGGTTGAAGTTGGAACGATAGCCTTCAGGCTGAACGCGCTCGAAGCTTGCTCGGTCTGCCGGCAGAAGGCCGGCCACGCTTTTCGTCTGGTTGATCATTTGCGGTTCGCCAAGCCGACGCATGGGCCAGCCCGCGCGTCGGAGAATGCGTTCAACGCGCACGTCGGTGGCGGTAGCGATCTCAGTGAAGCCGTGAAGCATGGACCATTCGATAATTCCGGCGAACATCGTCAACGTGGCTTCGTGAAGCGGCTTTGCGCCCCTCTCCTCAACGATCGCGGTGTCAACGCAGAAGCGTGAGCTTTCGATCATCGCCCGGTGCGCGTTCAAATGTCCGTTTGCGAGGAGTTGGGGAAAGGTACGTTCCAGCATCGTTGGTCCGGTCGCGGGCAACAGCCGCGCACAGCCTGCGATCTGATGGGTGGCGGACAGTGCGACGATATATGTCGGGCTCATAAGATCAAACTCGTCAAACTCACGTCCGGCGCGACTGCTGACCTGCCAGGCAAGACGTCCGCTGAACACGCGCATGCGCAGCCGATGCATGGCATCGAGCAGTGTGCGCTCCGCCGATGAAGGCCTGCCCTGTAGCGCTATGATTTTCATCCGTTCACTCCGCTTGTGTTTTTCAGCGGAGACAGGTGTGCGGGACGTTTGAAGCGGGTTCTACTGGTAAAAATACCAGTGGTGATTCTTGCCTTTTGAGCTCGATCGGTCTGCAGGGGCAGCAGTGGGCAGGCATCTCTCAGCAGTTCTGCACTGGTAAAAGTACCAGTGAGTCAATCGGTGATTGCCAATGATGAGTTGCCGTAACTAACGGAAAACACAGAAGGATCGCTCGATTTGTCAGCTCAAGGCTAACCAGCGAAAGGCATGTCGTTAACATTTCATTAACCTTAAACCGCTTGTCGGGACTGGGAGAATCGTGTCTCTAATTCCAGACGGAAAGAATGCGTCAGACGCGCAGAAACCGTTTTTGAAGAGCTGATCATGCTGAAACCTGCGACACCCCGCTTTGAGGACGAGACGACATCGGAGAGAATCACGCGCCAGGCGTCGGCTCTTTCGGACCGGCTGCGTGCGGTTGGCGAACTCGCTTTTCCCCCTACCGCCATGAAATCGTTGCGCTCTTTCACCTCCGGTGAAGTCGCTCAGATCGTAGGCGTCTCGGATGGGTACTTGCGACAGTTGTCTCTTGATGGTCTTGGTCCAGCGCCTGAGTTGGGCACCGGTGGCCGCCGTTCTTATACCCTCCGCCAGATAAATGAATTGAGAGCCTATCTGGCGGAAGCCAGGCCTAAAGAGGCTATGAAGTTCTGGCCCCGACGCCGCGGAGATGACAAGCTCCAGATCGTTACCGTTGCCAACTTCAAGGGCGGCTCGGCAAAGACGACGACCTCACTCTATCTTGCGCAGGGCTTGGCACTTCAAGGTTATAGGGTCCTGGCCATCGATCTTGATCCGCAAGCCTCATTGTCAGCGATGTTTGGATATCAACCGGAATTCGACATCGCGCCGAATGCGACGCTTTATGGGGCCATTCGGTACGACGACGAGCGCGTCGGTATGCGATCCGTCATACGCAAAACCTACTTTGCCGGCATCGACCTGGTTCCCGGCAACCTTGAGCTCATGGAGTTCGAGCATGAGACGCCTCGAGCCATGAGCAAAAGGTCTGGTCCGGAAAGTCTGTTCTTTCGACGCGTGGCAGCGGCGATCGAGGACGTGGAAGCAGACTATGACGTCGTGGTAATCGACTGCCCTCCGCAACTTGGCTTCCTGACTATGGGCGCATTGAACGCTGCGACCGGGATGTTGGTGACAATTCATCCGCAGATGGTTGATGTCGCGTCCATGAGCCAGTTTTTGCTCATGACGGCGGATCTTATGGCCGTGATCGAGGAGGCCGGAGCCCGACTTGATTATGATTTCTTGAAGTTCGTTGTCACGAGGCATGACCCACGGGATGTGCCCGAGCAGGAGATTGTCGGTTTGTTGCGCGACCTGTTCGGGTCTGATGTTCTCAACGCAACCGCCTGGAAATCCACTGCGATCGCAAACGCCGGATTGACGAAGCAATCTCTCTTCGAGCTGTCGAAGGGTGCAGTCGGTCGATCAGTCTATGATCGGGCGATGGAGTCAATCAACGCTGTGAATGCTGAGGTCGTCAGTCTCATGTCGGAGGTTTGGGGAAGATGACAGGTAGTCCCTCGTTCCACGCCAATATGTTGATCGCCGAGACGTTGTCTGCTGACAACAAACTGACTGGTCTTTTAATCAGGAGGATCGGGTGAGCAAGAGAACACAATCGATAAGGTCGATGTTTTCGGGACAGGCGGAACATGCCGAACCCAATGAAATAAAGCGCCCGTCCCTGCCCCGCGTGACGTCGGGAGCTGTACGCTCGCTCAAGGATACCTTCTCCGACGTTGAGAAAGAATACGAAGCGCTGCGCGTGAAACTCGAAACGGGACAGGTGGCGGTAGAGCTCGATCCGTCTTTAATCGATCCCTCCCCGCTTGCCGATCGGTTTGTTGAGCAGGACGTCTCAAGCTTCGAGGCGCTTAAGGATTCGATCCGCGACCGTGGGCAGGAAATTCCGGTTCTGGTGCGCCAGCACGCCACGCTCGAAGGGCGCTTTCAAAGCGCCTATGGGCATCGCCGCGTACGGGCGGCAAGGGAACTTGGTATTCCGGTCAGAGCCTATGTACGGGCGTTGACGGATGAAGATCTCGTTGTCGCTCAAGGGCTGGAGAACTCAGCACGCGAAGATCTTAGCTTCATAGAGCGGTCGGTTTTTGCGGCACGCCTGGAAGATGCCGGGTTTCAGCGTACGTTGATTCAGACGGCCTTGTCGGTCGACAGGGCCGAGGTATCGAAACTCATCGCGGTGGCGCGGACGCTGCCGGTAGAGATCGTTGAAGCGATCGGACGCGCGCCAAAGGTTGGCCGCGGAAGGTGGCAGTTGCTCGCAGACACCCTGAAGGACGCTGATGCGCGGCTACGTGCAACGGCGGCTACCGTATTGCCCGCATTCAAGGGCAAGGAGACCGACGAGCGGTTTATCGCGGTGTTGTCTGCAGCCAACAAGACCGTTCCAGATGCCCAGAAAACATCACCCACGATGATTGCGGCATCATCCGGTGGCGAGATCGGGAAGATTTCCCTGACGGACACGCAATGGCGATTGTCGATCAAACGGGAAGACCACGAGGGTTTTGCTGAATACCTGGCGAGAAAGCTTCCAGAGCTTTTCGAAGAATACGGCCGAGAAAATTCGGGCGATGAAGGCGGCGCCCGCGAGTAGGGCGCTTTCTAGATCAATACAGCAACGGAGATGTAACGGCGAAAGAAAAAAGGACCCCCGAAACAGCGTCTCAGAAGGCCCTTTCTCGATCTTTGGCGATTTCGAGATTCGCACTTCCAAGAATCACAGTCAAGAGTCTCTCGTGAGATTCGACGCCTTTTCGGTGATCCCCATTCCTTTGCCCAGCAAGAGGTAGAGTAGAAATGGAGAGATTGTCCGTGACGACGCCCTTTGGGCGGCGGCCGATGTCGCTTGCCCTGATGAAAACTCAAATCAGGTCATTGGAGACCAGAGCCGAGAAGTCGGTCGACAAGTGGAAAGTCCATAGGGATGTTTGTGACGCGAGGATGATTCTCGGGTTGCAGGACAGAGCTTTGGCCGTTCTGAACGCGTTGCTGTCCTTCTTTCCGCAGCCCGAGCTTTCGGGGGAGAAAGATCTCGTCGTCTTTCCGTCAAACGCCCAGTTGACGTCGCGGTCAAACGGTATCGCCGGGAGCACGCTGCGCCGCAGCCTCGTGGCACTGGTGGACGCTGGCCTGATAACTCGAAAGGACAGTCCTAATGGGAAGCGTTATGCGAGAAAGGGTAGCCAGGGTGAGATCGAGGATGCCTTCGGCTTCAGCTTGGCCCCGCTGCTTGCTCGTTCGGAGGAACTGGCGGCGTTAGCCCAGCAGGCCGCCGCGGAGCGCCGGAGGTTTAAGGCAGCGAAGGAGCGCGTTTCTTTGTGCCGACGCGATATCCGAAAACTCATCAGTGCAGCGTTGGAGGAGGGTGCAGCCGGCGACTGGGAGCGTGTCGAAAGCATTTATATCGACGCTGTATCGCGCATTGGCCGGTCGCCGACAACAGAGGGACTGCTGTCAACAGCCGACGAGCTGACACTTCTGCACGCTGAAATCGTCAACCTTCTGGAAAATCAGCTTATTTCACAAAATATGACTGGCAATGACGGTCTATTTGACCAGCACATACAGAATTCAAATACCGAATCCAGCAATGAACTTGAACCTAGCTCTCGAACAGAGCAGGAGGAGAAATCGGAGCCAAGCAGGACAACCGAGCGCAAGGCGATCCAAACGTTCCCGTTAGAGATGATCGTGCGAGCCTGCCCGGACATCGTGCCGTACGGCCCTGGCGGGACGATAGCCAATTGGCGTGATCTGATGGTGGCCGCGGTCACGGTGCGCTCGATGCTGGGTGTCAGCCCGTCGGCGTACGAAGAGGCGTGCGAGGTCATGGGGCAGGCAACCGCAGCGTCGGTCATGGCTTGCATCCTCGAGCGATCGGCCCACATCACCTCTGCTGGCGGATATCTGCGTGATTTGACGAACCGGGCGCAACGAGGTGAGTTTTCGATGGGGCCGATGCTGATGGCACTTCTTCGCTTTTCCCACCCTCCAAAGCAGGTCGCTTGACGCCAACGGAGTGTTGTCAGCTGACAACAAATTGACTTCCGAGAGCGCGAGAGCCAAGACGATCTGGAGTAAAACGGCCGTCGTGTATTTCAACTGTCTTCCGTGTGGTGTCAGTCTGGCCCTGAATAGACCCAGCAACACTGAACGGAAGGAAAATCGATGTCGTCTGAAACCCGATCGCCGCTTTGCCGTCCTGATTGACGCGACAATACCTCGGCCAAGATCGTTGACGGCCTGTTGAGGAAGTGGCGAAGATCGGGGAGGCCAGCGTCCCTCGTATCTGTGGCGATTTTTTCTGGCACGCGCTCGAAGGGGTGGGCAGATGTGCTCGCCAGGCAAGCCATCATCCCGCAGCAGTAGCGCGCTTATCTGCGCGATTTGATGCGCGCGAACGGCGCCTCGGGACGCAAGGTGTCGTAGCGCCGAGGGTAGTTCATATACTAGGTTTTTGCGCTGGCGCAGACGGTTTCCAAGACCTCTATCGTCATTGTCTGGGCCATACGCGGAATGTCGGAGAAACCGTTGCGGTGCAAAAGGCTCTCCATGATGGATTCCGCGAACTGCGGGTTCATCTGACGAGCGACTTTGAGCGCGGACTCGCATTTGTCCCGGAACGGAGTGAGTGCATCGTTGAGATACTCCAGGCCGTGAGTTCTCGCGACGGAGGCGATGTCGAACATGTCGCGCGGCTGCATCGCGGCGCCGCGGTAGTAGATCTTCTTTGCGATGATTTCCGCAGGGGTTTCGAGCAGGACGTCTCGGCCTCGCACCTCCGCTTTGACAGTCGCCTTATCAGTCAGGTTGGGGGCACAGATAAAGTCGATTTCACCGACATTCTCGAAGACGATCTTCAGTGTCCTCGATCCATCGGTCTCGTAGCCGTCAGGGTTGATGTCGAGTGCGTAGCCCTGCGTCTTCGGGTTCAGGTATGGCAGAAGCTGCGGATCGTCGAGAAAGATGTCGACGTCAAAGCTCTCACGGTGATCGATCTGCAGCATCAGGGCCGTACCGCCCCCAAACGTCCAGCTGTCGATCAAGACAAGCTCGGAGTTTGCCTGGTCAATGATGCTGCCGGCCCGGTCGAACAGGTCGCCCCATCTGCTGGCCGAGTGCTCGATCACTATGCTGCCCGCGCCAAAGGAAGGGGATAGCCGGCAAGGGCGGAGAACTTCTGTGCCAAATCCGAGGCGACCGTCGGATCAACATGCATCTCGTCCAGGAACGAGATTTGGAGCTTCTCGTCTACCTCGGAAAAGAAGGAAAATGCGGAGGGATCGAAAGTAAGGGCGCTGGCGGGGTCGGAAATCTTGGATGCCAACTGCTCAGCCGAAAGCGTCGTCCCATAAGGGGCGTTGACAGTCGACAAGACCTTTACTGCAACGATAGACATTTTTCCACACTACTGCGCTCTTCACTTCTATATACCGTGGCGATGCCTCTGAAACAAGGATGGCTGGGCCAATCTCGGCACCGTCGGCAAACAGTTCTGAACCCGGCGCCGGACTTTGCTCCGCGCACCTTCGGGTTCCGAAAGCTCAGCGATATGATCCGCAAAACAAACCAGTTCGGCGTTAAGCAGGCAGAGGGCGGTCCCGTCAGCATCCGGGTGAAACAGAGAAGCAAAAAGTAGCGCCAGTCGCGGCCAGGATCACTGCTTGGGAGCTGAGGGGGACTTGCCTGGAGGCATCGATAGAATTCTCGGCTTTATGAGAAGCGCGGAAGCGTCTATCTGTCCTCCGCACGAAGCCAGTCCGCCGCTGGGGCGG
>UCOA01000192.1 GCA_900474095.1 Hyphomicrobiales bacterium
CCGCCCCAGCGGCGGACTGGCCTCGTGCGGAGGACAGATAGACGCTTCCGCGCTTCTCATAAAGCCGAGAATTCTATCAATGCCTCCAGGCAAGTCCCCCCGCAGCTCCCAAGCAGTGATCCTGGCCGCGACTGGCGCGCTACTTTTTGCCTCTCTGTTTGATGCTGACGGGACCGCCCTCGGCCTGCTCAACGTCGAACTGGTTTGTTTTGCGGATGAGATCGCTGAGCTTTCGGAACCCGAAGGTGCGCGGGTCAAAGTCCGGGCGCCAGGTTCAGCAACTGTTTGCCGACGGTGCCGAGATTGACCCAGCGGTGTCTTCCCGCGCCAGCACTTTCTTGATCAGCGGCATGGCGTCGCTCACCGGCTGCAAAGGCTTGTCCGTCGACGCGGTGCCCTGCTCGTCCTTGACCGCCCCAGGAAGCAGGTTACTTCTAAGTTCCCGAAATTCATGTCGCTTTCAGTTAACTCTAAGGCCCTCATCTTGAAATATTCGTGCGGATTTGGCGCTTTATATGAGAACCGGTCGTCGAGGAAATCAACTTCCGACGAGAGTGTGAACGCAGAACAAAGCTCGTATTGGCCGCACTTTCAAAGACATCGTGGCCTGCGCACTCAGTCGCGGAAGTCCTCGCCGTAGCGCTTAGTTTGCGATTCTCTTGGCCGCGAACCCTCAAATTATCTGCCGAACGAAGCCAAACAGCCGCAATCTCACGCTTAATGCCAAACGACAACTGAGCAGGTCTTGTGCGTACTGGTTTTGCGTCACGCCGCACGAGCCACGCAAGGTCAACGCCGCGTGTCAGGGATGACGCGCGGCGCTTAGACGTTTTCGGGACAGGATGATGGCGGGAGAAGCCTCGTTGACGCTTCTAGCCTGTCTGGATCCCATGTGTCCGGTCAGGCTGGAAGCCGGCAGGATATGATTACGCGATGCGGAACTGCTTGCGCAGGGTTTTGTCAAAGAGTCCGGCGGGTGCGAACCGGCGCAGCAGGCTCACCATGCGCGCCGCACTGCCCGCGGTGTAGCGCCGGCGCGGGATCGAATCGTTGGCTGCCTTAATGATCACCTTGACGATGACATCCGGCAGGTCGGCCTTGGGCATGACATCACGCAGCAGCGCCGCGACAGCCGCGCGTGCCTGATCGTATTCGGCTTTTTGCTGGTCGGGTTCCATGCCGTTCTGATCGAAAACGGTGCGGACGTATGCTGGCTCTATGATGGAAACGCGGACATTGAAGGCCCGGACCTCGTGATCGAGCGACTCCGAATAGCCCTCGATCGCATGCTTGGCGGCGGAGTAATGCGCCGAATACGGCGCCGGAATGACACCAAGGATGGAGCCTATGTTGAGGATGCGGCCGCCGCCCTGGCGTTTCATCACCGGCAGGATGGCGTTCGTCATTCGCATGACACCGAAAACATTGACGTTGAAAAGGGCCTGCGACTGCGCGATCGAGGACTCCTCTGCGCCGCCAAACATGCCGATGCCGGCATTGTTGACGAGGAGGTCGATCTTCCCCGCCCGTGAGACCACGTCGGCAACGAGCGCCGAGACAGACGCCTCGTCGGTCACGTCGCATGCCAGCATCGTGACACCCTTGGGGCCATCGTTGGCGATTTTCCGGCTCGTTCCGAAAACAGTAAAACCCGCGCGGGCAAGACCTTCAGCGGTAGCGTAGCCGATCCCGGAAGATGCCCCGGTCACGATTGCAGTTCTTACGGCGTCCATGTTTTTCCCTTGGTGAATGTCCCGGATTTTAGGTCCAGAGACCAATTGCATTATGTTCACTTATTGATATTATGATCATATTGCAATAGCGAACCGGAAGAAACGTCATGCGATATGAAAAAGGCCGAAAAGACACGTCGCGCCGCAGGATCATGGACGTCGCTGTCGAGCGGTTCCGTACGGATGGGATTGCGGGCTCGGGTCTTGCGACGATCATGAAGGATGCCGGCCTGACGAACGGTGCTTTCTATCCGCACTTTCCCTCGAAGGCCGATCTCGTCCGGGAAACCTTGTCCGACGCCCTGAGCAAGCAAGCCGTATGGCTGCGCGACGTGCTGGATGAGGGTGGACTCGATCGCGTGATTGACATCTATCTCTCGCCCGAACACCGGGACAATCCGGGACTGGGTTGCGCCTCTGCGGCGCTGCTGCCGGAGCTCGCGCGGCAGCCGATAGAGACACGCGGCATGTACGCGGAACAGTCCCGCACTCTTGTGCTCCTGCTCGCCGAAGCGCTTTCGGCGGATGTGGAAGCAAAGGAAGATGTGGCATGCGCTATTTTTGCGACCCTGATCGGGACGCTCCAACTGGCACGGGCAGTCGATAAAGAGATGTCGGATCGCATTCTGCAGGCTGGAAAGGACGCGATACGCGCCTTGGCCGGCCGTACGCGCGCACCGACTTTCTCAGCTTGAATCAACGCGGGCGGTGCGCGATCGGTTGACGCCACACGCAGGGTCATCGCCCTCCACCACACCTAAACCTGTGCATCCATGTCTATCCGGACGGGACAGCAAAACGCAAAGTAAAGTCTATCGATCGACGCTGTGATGGCCGGAGATGATCATTGCGGGGCCGTCGCGTTGTTCGATCAGTGTCGCCAGCTCGACGTCCACCAGAGATAGAATGTTCGGGATCGCTGCCAGGCATTTGCACGTCACATTATCAACGACATTCTAGCCGTTCTGCATTGGCTTCCCGACGCGATGTAGTGCCATTCGACCTGTGATCCCTCGACCAGTCGAGACTGTAACTAGCGAATGAATCCACACGAGAAACCACGAGCTTTCTAACGTCGATTACCCCGAGCCACGGAAAATAGGGCGCCAACCATCCCGCCTGTGACGATCCCGGCCGATCCGCCAGCAAGGCCGGCCATGAAACAATAGTACAGTGTCGAGCCGCTAAACTCGGGCGACAGGATGACGGCAGCGATCACCCCGATCAGACCTCCGATCGCCCCGAACACAAATCCCAAGCCGACGACCGCGTCAGATGGATCAACGATTTTCTGGTGCTCGACGTTGGGCGAGGTATCATGTGGCGCGTCGTGGGTCATTTGTCATTCTCCAGTGATAGTCAACCCACGAGCTTCAACCCGTCGGGGCCCCTCGGTTTCGCCAGCCAGGTTTTCGTCAACCGCGTCATTGTCGAGCAGGATCCTTTCGGCCGCTCCATCCAGATCCTCGTACTGTTTAGCATGCATCGACCAAAGAAATGCCAGCAAGCCGACGACGCCCATGAGGATCGAGAGAGGGACGAGCACACTCAAAGCCGTCATACGCTTACTCTCCCGCCAATTTTCTCTTCGTCGCGCGTACTCTGCTTGACATGCCCGAGGCGCAACGCGTTGGCGACAACGATCAGCGAGGACGAGGACATCGCCACGGCCGCGATCAGGGGCGTCACATAGCCCATGAACGCGATGGGTAGGCTGACGAGATTGTAGAGGATGGCTAGCGCAAAATTCTGCCGGATGAGAGCCGCTGCCTTTTCCACGCGATCGAAGATTTCCGTCACCACCAAAAGATCGTTGCCGAAAAAGACAAAATCGGCGGCGTTGCGTCCCACATCGCTGGCGAAGGCGGGCGCCATGGAGGCGTCGGCGGAGCGCAAGGCGGGTGCGTCGTTGATGCCGTCACCGATCATCAGGACCTTGCGCCCCTCGGCCTGCAAGTCCAGCACAGTTTGCGCCTTTTCACTCGGCAGAAGGCGGGCGCGGCTGTCCTCAATGCCCAGCGCGTCGGTGACCGTCGTCACAGCCTCTTCGCCATCGCCGGAAAGCAGGACGATGCGAAGGTTGCGGGCTTTTAGGGCAGAGACGAGTTCCCGCGCACCCGGTTGGATATACTCGCCGAAGGTGAAATGGGCGACGGCCGTACCGTTCTTGGCAAGCGTCGTCGTAGCCTGCGCCTCGCCTGCTGCAACTGCCCACTCGGGCCTGCCAAGGCGATAGACATCGCTACCGAGCTGCCCCTCCAATCCCATTCCCGCGACTTCCCGCACGTGCTCGAAGTTGAGCGTAAAGGCCACATCGCGGGCAGCGGCTAACGCTTTGGCCACCGGATGGATGGAGGCGCTGGCGAGGGAACCGGCGATCTGGAGGGCTTCCGCTGAGATGGACTCGCGGTCAAGCAACTGCGGCGTTCCGCTTGTGAGGGTCCCGGTCTTGTCAAAGACGACAGTGTCGATTTCACCAAGGCGCTCGAAGGCCGAGCCGTTGGTCGCCATGACACCGCGCTCGAAAAGGCGGCGCGCCAGCACGACCTGCACCATGGGCACGGCAAGTCCCAGTGCGCAGGGGCAGGTGATGATGAGGACGGCGACAGCGATGGTGAGCGCGGAGTGAATGTTGCCGGTCGCAAAGAACCAGGCGGCGAATGCAAGCGCCGCCAGAGCATGGACAACAGGGGCGTAGAGGCCGGCGGCGCGGTCTGCCAGCCGGCGATAGCGCGCGCGGCCGTCCTCGGCAGCTTCGATCATCCGGGTCATTTCGGCAATGGTTGAATCCGCCGGCGCGGCGGTGGCGCGCAGCACGAGGGGATTGCCGATGTTGAGTTCCCCGGCCCGCACGGCATCGCCCTCGCGCACGCTGCGCCACAAGCTCTCGCCGGTAATAAGGGCCGCGTCCAGCTCGGCGCGCCCCTCCTCCACTACGCCGTCCGCTGGCACGCGTTCGCCCGTGGCAATGCGCAGGCGAACTCCAGCTCGCACGTCAGAGAGGTCCACGTAATCGACCGTGCCGTTGCCGCGCAGTACGTTGGCGCCGCGAGGAAGCAGCCGCGTCAGCGCGGCGACGGCCGATTTCGCCTTCCGGCGCATCGCATTGTCGAGCACCCGGCCCGTGAGGAGCACGAAGATCAGCGACGTGGCGGCTTCGAAATAGGCCTGCGGGGCGTGGGTAGCTGTGTCGTAAAGGCTGAGGCCGAAGGAGAGCAGGATACCGATAGAGATCGGGACGTCCATGTTGGCGCGGCCGTGTGCGAGGGCGCGCCAAGCGGAGCGGTAGAAGGTCGCGCCAGCATAGAAGACGGCGGGGAAGGCCAACAGTGCCGAGATGAGGTGGAAGGTCTGGCGGGTGGCCTCGTCCGCGCCAGACCATACCGAAACCGAGAGCAGCATGATGTTCATGGAGCAGAAGCCCGCGACGGCAAGCGCGCGCATCAACCCGGCATGCACCGGGTCCTCGGCATCGATGTCGGAAGAAGGCAGGTTCGCGGCATAGCCGATGGAGGCGAGCGCGCCGGCGAGGTCTGGAGCGATGCGGCCCTCCTGCTTCCAGTTCACGGTGACGCGGCGCACCGAGAGGTTGGCGCGAGCCCGCTCGACGCCAGGCACGGCGGCAAGGGCGGCCTCGACCGCCCGGATGCAGGCCGCGCAATGCATGGCGGGAACCGAAAGCACGCTCTGCCGCCGCCCGCCGCCTAGGTCCTTGCTGGAGATCGCCAGTTCCTCGGCCGAGCAGCCAGGCCGCGACGAGGGTGCATCCAGTCCGATCCCGGCGGAACAGCAGGTCATGGCCGCTACCGCATCTCTTTATAAGCATGCCAGGTGGCGTGCCCGAGCCAGGGAAAGATCACGATGAGGCCGAGGAGTCCCGTTGCGACGGAAAGGAGGAAGAGGCCGAGGACGATCGCTCCCCAGGCCAGCATCGGCGAAAGATTGTTCCAGACAAGCGCCGTGCTGACGCCCATGGCGGTGAGCGCGTCGACGCGCCGATCAAGCAGCATGGGAATGGAAAAGACACTGATGGCGAAGGCAAAACCCGCGAAGAGCGCGCCGATCAGGCTGCCCACCACCAGCATTGCCCAGCCCGCTGGCGTCGTGAAAAGCATGCCGGCGACGTGGTCGAGCCCCGGAAACGGACGGATGCCGAAAAAAAGCGCGTAGACGAGCACGGCCGCTCGCATCCATAGCAGCATCAGCATGACGAGCAACATGCCGGTGAAGAACACCTGCGCACCGGCCCTCGGTTGTACGGCGAGCATAGAGCGTAACGTCGGGCGCTCGCCGGCTTCGAGATCGCGGCTCTTCAGATAGAGGCCAGCGGCAACCAGCGGACCGACGATCAGGAACCCCGCCAAGGCTGGGAAGAGGAAGTAATCGCGTCCGGTATCGAACATGTAGACGATGAAGACAATGGACGCGAGAAAGACCACGAGCCCGTAGAGCAGGCTCGGGGCCGGGTTCGTCCACAGATCCCGCCAGCCGCTGGCGAGCCAGCGCGCGGGAGCCCTTGCGGAAATGTGACGCTTCCAGCGTTCGTTGCGGGTCTCCTCGATGTCCGAGATTTCAGATACGAGCCCGGGCCTGTGTTCCCTTGCGGCCATCACCGTCTCTCCGTCAACATGCGGATTTCGCCGCGCGATACTCGCCCGGCGCCCCGCTCTTGTCCTTTAAATGCGCCACGCAGCCCGGCTCGCTGGAGATGGCGACGTAGACGAGATGCGCGTTCGCGCCCGCAAACAGGGCGACGGCAGCCGCCAGCAGCCATAGGACGCGAAACCGCCGCGGGCGAGTGGGCGCAAGCTCTGCCATCAGGGCTTTCCCTGTCCGATGTCATTGACGTAGAGCGCCAGGACCTTGATCTCGGTGGGCGTCAACCGCTCGTCCCAAGTGGGCATATGGCCCTGCCGACCGCCGTGGATGGAAGCGATGATCCGCTGCAGGCTTCCGCCGTAAATCCAGCGGCGATCCGTGAGGTTGGGTGCGCCGAGTTCGGGGTTGCCCTTTGCGTCCTCGCCGTGGCAGGCAATGCAGGTGGTCCGGAATACTTCGCGCCCCTTGTCGATCTGGTCGATGTTTTCGGCGGTAGAAGCGGAAGGATCGCTGAGCGAGCTGACATAGGTCGCGACGTCTATCACCTGCTGGCGGTCGAGCATTTCGTCGCGCCCGAAGGCAGGCATCTGACCGACGCGTGTTTCAGGATGGCGCGTGTTGATGCCCACGGCCAGGGTCTGGGCGATCGCTTCCGGCCCGCCACCCCAGATCCAGTCGTCGTCTGAGAGGTCGGGATAATTCTCACGGCCTTTGCCCTCGCGGCCGTGACAGGCGGCACAATTGTCACCGAAAAGCTGGTGGCCGGTTGTGCGAACACTCGCCATCAGTTGTTCGTCGGCGCGGATCTCGTCATAGGAAAGGCTTTCGATCCTCGATACCCAGGGTGCCCGGGCGATCGCGCTTTCCTTCACGGAGGCTTCGACAGTGGTCTTCTGGTCTATCCCGAGCACGCCCTTCGTATAAGTCCTGCCGATAGGCCACGTGGGGAGCAGCACCCACCAGAGCACGGCGAAGAGGTGCGTTACGATCAGGAAGAGCAGCACGCCCCGAGGGATCGGAGTGTCCAGTTCCTTAATGCCGTTCCAGATGTGCCCCGTCGTCTTGCGGCCGCTGACGGGATCGACCTCGTTCACTTCCATGGGGCATCGTCCTCGTCGAAAATCTCCTTCTCCGCGCGTTCGAAACGCTTCCGATTGGAGGGCAGGAAAGTGTAGATCAGCACGCAGATCGAAAAGCCGATAAGGTAGAACAGGCCCCACATCTTCGAACCTTCAACGAGTGTTTCGTGCGTTAACGCCATCTCATCCTCTCAATTGTCCGGGTCGGGCATCTGTTCGGGCGCGGCGGTGTTCTCGTAGGCCGCACGGGTGAGTTGGCCGAGCACCTGGAGATAGGCGACGAGCGCATCCATCTCCGTCACGTTGGTCATCACGGCATCGAAGGCAGAAACCTGCGTCGCCTCGCCGTAGCGCTCCGTCACGCCTGACGACTGCTCGCTATCGGGCATCGCCTGGCCATAGGCGTCGCCCGCAGCGTTCTCGATCATCTCGTCCGAATAGGGCACCCCGACCGCGCGTTGCGCCCGAAGGGCGAGCGGCAGGTCCGAGAGCTTCAGCCGCGTCGTGCCAAGCCAACGGTAGGAGGGCATGTTAGATTCCGGCACCACGTCGCGCGGATTATTGAGATGGGCGACGTGCCAGAAATCGGAGTATTTGCCGCCAACGCGCGCAAGGTCGGGACCGGTGCGCTTCGAGCCCCACAGCATCGGGTGGTCATATTGCGATTCCACCGCGAGCGAATAGGGGCCGTAGCGCTCCACCTCGTCGCGCAGCGTACGGATCATCTGGCTATGGCAGGCGTAACAGCCCTCGCGCACATAGATATCGCGGCCGGCCAGTTCCAGCGGCGTATAGAGCCGCATGTCGGACACGGTCTCGACTGTATCGTCGATGGTAAAGAGTGGTGCGATTTCGACGATCCCCCCGACGCTGGCAGCGGCGATGATGGCCAGCATGAACCCCGTCGCGGATCGTTCCAGTTTTTTGTGCATCAGTTCCGGCATCGGTTACTCCGCAGGAGTGGGGGTTGCGCCCGGATGCTCGATGACCGGCAGGTCTTCGTCGAGGGAAAGCGCGGCGGCGGGCGTGCGCACCGTCATCCAGACATTGTAGGCTGCGACGATCGCCCCGATGAGGAAAAGCAGGCCACCGAAGGTCCGTGCGATGTAATATGGATACATCGCAACAAGCGTATCTACGAAGGAGTAGACGAGCGTATCGTCGGGCGAGTAGGTCCGCCACATCAGGCCCTGAATAATGCCCGAATTCCACATGGCAAAGACATAGATCAGCGTTCCGATGAGGGCGAGCCAGAAGTGCACCTCCACCAGTGTGGCCGAAAACATCCGCTCGCGCTTCCAGATCGCGGGCACGAGGGTATAGAGCGAACCGAAGGTGATCATGGCGACCCAGCCGAGCGCGCCGGCATGGACGTGCCCCACGGTCCAGTCTGTATAGTGCGATAGCGAGTTGACCGGGCGGATGGCGAGAAATGAGCCTTCGAAAGTGGAAAGCCCGTAGAAGAAGGCGGCCATCATGATGAAGCGGAGTGTGGCATCGTCGCGTACCTTGTGCCACGCGCCGTTGAGGGTGAGCAGTGCGTTTCCGGCCGACGCCCAAGAGGGCACGAGCAGCATCACCGAAAAGGTCATCCCGAGGTTCTGCACCCAATGCGGTAGGGCGGTGTAGTGCAGGTGGTGCGAGCCTGCCCACATGTAGAAGAAGGTGATGCCCCAGAAGCTGAGGATCGAAAGACGATAGGAGAAGATCGGCCTTTCCGCCCGCTTGGGCAGATAGTAGTAGAGCATCGCCAGGAAGCCTGCAGTCAGGAAGAACGCGACGGCATTGTGCCCATACCACCACTGCACCATGGAATCCTGCACGCCCGCCCAGATGGTGTAGCTCTTCGCATGGGCAAAGGAGAGCGGGACCGCGAGATTGTTCACAATATGAAGGATCGCGACGACGATGATGAACGCGAGGTAGTACCAATTGGCCACATAGATATGCGGCTCCTTACGCCGCGCCAGCGTGCGCACATAGAGTATGAAATAGGTGACCCACACGATGACCAGCCAGATATCGGCATACCATTCGGCTTCCGCATATTCCTTCGACTGCGTGACGCCCAAAAAATAACCAGAGATCGCGATGAGACAGAAGAGGTTATAGCCGAAGAGCACGACCCAGGGCGAAAGCTGGTCGGCAAGGCGGGCGCGCGACGTGCGCTGGACAACATGGAACGAAGTGGTGATCAGCGCATTGCCCCCGAAGCCAAAAATGACGCCGGAAGTATGCGCGGGCCGGATCCGGCCGAAGCTCGCCCAGGAGGTATCGAAGTTGAGGCTCGGCCAGGCGAGCTGCGCGGCCGCCCACACACCTATGAACATGCCGAAGATCGCCCAGAAGAGGGTCAATCCGACGCCGATCTTGATTGGATCGTCATAGTAGCGGGTGAGCCGGCCGGGGCTTGGCGGTGCGCCGAATGCCCCAGAGAGGAGCACGAAGAGGAGGACGAGGCTGTAAAGAAGCACCATAGCGCCGTGGATGCCGAGAAGGTCGTTTCGACCTGCTGCCGCCATCGCGATGCCCAATACGGCCAACGCGATAAGAATAATTGCACCTAGGTCTCGTTCTCGCGTTGTTAACTGTACCACGGTAGCGCTCACCTCCTGCTGTGAATTCAAAGCCGTGAGAACCCGTCATGGGCAACTACGAACACCCCTTGCTGTAGAAGAAGTTTTCCACAGCTTCGAAAGCTCTCTGGGAATAGTCCGCGGGGTTCAGATCGCCAATCAAATCGGGAAGCGCAAGGTCAGCGTTTGCGTGATCGACGTACTCCTGGAGAAAGACGCAACCCTTGTCCTCTCGAACAATCCGCAAGGCGATCGCCTCGACAAAGCCTGCGCAGTATCCCTGCTGACGCGGATCCTTGTCGTTTCGGCACATAGTTTGAAGGTCGGCAAATGTCGGTTCGCCGGCACGCGCAGGCATGGCGTGACCTGAAAGCAGCATGATCAGGGATAGTACGCGTGTCGCTGAAATCGTTGGTTTATGCATGAGCATCTTCTCCGAGAACTGCTTCACAGCCTGCGGCAGTACCTGCTTTGCCGTTCAATGGTAGGCGGTCAGTTCGCTTCCGTTGAAAGCTGACCCCGGATGTCCATCAAACGTTTCTTCTGCTTGTCGTCGACGACCGGCATTCTGAGATCAAGGCCTTCGAGGGCTGCAGATACCACCTCGGATATCGCCAGACGGGCAAACCATTTGTTGTCTGCCGGAATGACGAACCACGGAGCCCAGTCCGTACTTGTATTCTCAAGCATCTCCTCGAACGCCTTTTGATAGTCGTTCCAGAACTTTCGCTCCTCGTAGTCGGACGCGGAGAACTTCCAGTTCTTGTCGGGCTCATCGATCCGCGAGAGGAAACGTTTCTTTTGCTCGTCTTTGGAAATGTTGAGGAAGAACTTCAGAACGATGGTGCCGTTCTGGCGTAGATATCTCTCAAAGTTATTGATCTCCTTGAAGCGATTTTCCCAGATATCTCCTTTAAGTGTGCTCTGAGGAAGCTTCTGTTTCGCCAGGAATTCCGGATGCACCCTCACAACCAGCACCTCCTCGTAGTAGGAGCGGTTGAATATGCCGATCATGCCACGACCCGGTAGTGCCTTGGAAGCCCGCCATAGATAGCCGTGATCCAGATCTTCGGCCGACGGCGACTTGAAACTTGTCACGTGGCACCCTTGAGGATTGACCCCAGACATGACGTGGCGGATCGCCCCATCCTTTCCGGCGGCATCCATCGCTTGAAAAATGATAAGCAAGGCATAGGTGTCCTGCGCATACAGCATTTCCTGCATGTCGGACAATCGCTGGACGTTCGAGGCGACCTGTTGGAGTGCCCCGGCCTTGTCGTCAAAACCACCGGTAAAGTCCGGGTCGAAGTCCTTCTTAAGGGATACGGGCTTTCCCGGTTCCACTGCAATATCGCGGATTCGAAACTTTACCTTGCCACTTGTCCCCACTTGTATTTTGCGCTTCTCGTCAAAGTCCACGTCGAGTTTCATTTGTCCCTCCTCACGCATTGGACCCAAGGGCGGCGGCTGGCTGGATTTTCTTCCCTTGCACCTAAATTATGCTATCATCATTCGCGGTAAAATCCATATGACCCAGGTGAATTTCAACCATGGCTGGCATATCGGCGCATTGCTAGTTTGGGGTCTTTGGCAGATGATGGAAACGTCGCGACCCAGGGGGAAGCAATGACCAATCTGAATAACCAAAGCGAGCCTGCCAAACCGGACGGCTTGTTCATGACGGCTGAAGAATTGCGTGAGTATGCCGACAAGATTGACACGGCGCGGGCTTCGACGGCTTTTCGCGACATGCGTAGCGCCGAGGATGCGCGCAAGGAATTGATGGACAAAATGTCGAAGCCGGTCACCGTCACCGAGCAGATGAGGGCCAACGTTCTTTCCCGGTTAAAGAAAGCGGCCTCGGAGGGCCAGACCGAAATAAAGGTGCTCCAGTTCCCCGTCGAACTCTGCACCGACCTGGGTCGTGCGATCAACAACAATGAGCCTGACTGGCCCGAAACACTGACAGGTGTTCCGCGGCAGGCCTATGAGGCGTGGCGAGACCGACTGAAACCAGCCGGGTATCGCCTGAGTGCGGTGATCGTCGAATGGCCCCATGGAATGCCCGGCGATGTCGGTCTTTTCCTAGGCTGGAGCAAACCCAAGGAAGCTTGATGCGACCAGGCGCGCATTGAAGGCAATGCAACGTCAATCGAGTATTGCTATCCCAAATCGGGCAATCCGTTTGGGATAACTTCTGGCGACTGTCGGGGGTGTTTCTTATGGATTTCACAGTCATCGATGTTGGCCTAGTGGCCAAGCTGCTCCTGCTTCTGCTCGTCGGCATGGGACCGAAAATCGCACTCGTGCCCTTCCTGGAAATGACCCAGGCCTTCGATGCCAAGACCAAGGCGGCGATCGGCCGCCAGATGGTCGTGACGGCGGTTGTCACGGCTCTGATCCTGTTTGCCACCGGCGCCGTGCTGATGCGGCTGTTGCATATCACCGGCGGCGCGGTTGCGATTGCCGGCGGC
>UCOA01000155.1 GCA_900474095.1 Hyphomicrobiales bacterium
CCGCCGTGGATACCGGCGGCGGGTCCTATATCCACGACATAGTCCGAGGTCAGGATCGCATCCTCGTCGTGCTCGACGACGATCACCGTATTGCCGATGTCGCGCAGATGCCGAAGCGTATCGAGGAGCCGGGCATTGTCGCGCTGATGCAGGCCGATCGACGGCTCATCGAGCACGTAGAGCACGCCGGTCAGGCCAGAGCCGATCTGCGAGGCCAGCCGGATCCGCTGGCTTTCGCCGCCCGACAGCGTGCCGGAATTGCGCGAGAGGCTGAGATATTCCAAGCCGACATCATTGAGGAAGCGCAGCCGCTCGCGGATTTCCTTCAGGATGCGAACGGCGATCTCGTTCTGCTTGGCATTCATATGGCTCGGCAGCGTCTCGAACCAGTCGCGCGCGACACGGATCGACATATCGGTCACCTCGCCGATATGCAGCTTGTTGATCTTGACCGCCAGTGCCTCCGGCTTCAGGCGGAAACCATCGCAGGCGGGGCAGGGCGCGGCCGACATGTAGCGCTCGATCTCCTCGCGCGCCCAAGCGCTGTCGGTCTCCTTCCAGCGCCGCTCCAAGTTGGGCACGATACCTTCGAAGGTCTTGGTGGTGTTGTAGGAGCGCGCACCGTCCTCGTAATGGAAACTGATCTTCTCCTCGGTGCCTTGCAGGATCGCATGCCTGGCCTCGTCGGACAGATCACTCCATTTGTTTGACAGCTTGAAGCCAAACGCCTTGCCGAGGGCCTCGAGCGTCTGATTGTAGTAGGGCGACGAGGATTTGGCCCAGGGCGCGATGGCCCCGTTCTTCAGTGTACGGTCCGGCTCCGGGATGATCAGCGCCTCATCGATCTTCTGCTGGCTGCCAAGACCGTCGCAGGTCGGACAGGCACCGAACGGATTGTTGAATGAGAACAGCCTTGGCTCGATCTCCGAAATGGTGAAACCGGACACCGGGCAGGCGAATCTTTCGGAAAACAGAACGCGCTCGTGCGTCTCGTTCAGCGACTTGTTGGCAGAGCCGCCCGCAGCCGTTTCTTCCGGCGGCAGCGGCTTGTCGGCGAATTCGGCAATGGCCAGGCCATCGGCCAGTGTCAGGCAGGTTTCGAGACTGTCGGCCAGACGCGCCGTCAGATCGGGACGCACGACGACGCGGTCGACGACGACATCGATATCGTGCTTGTACTTCTTGTCCAGCGTCGGAGCCTCGGCGATCTCGTAGAACTGGCCGTCGATCTTGACGCGCTGAAAGCCCTTCTTCATCAACTCGGCGAGCTCTTTCTTATACTCGCCCTTGCGGCCGCGCACGATCGGCGCCAGGATATAGAGCCGTGTCCCTTCGCCGAAATCGATGACACGATCGACCATCTGGCTGACCGTCTGGCTCTCGATCGGCAAGCCGGTGGCTGGCGAATAGGGCACACCGACGCGGGCAAACAGGAGGCGCATGTAGTCGTAGATTTCGGTGACCGTTCCGACCGTCGAGCGCGGATTGCGCGAGGTCGTTTTCTGCTCGATCGAGATCGCCGGCGACAGGCCGTCGATCTGGTCGACGTCCGGCTTCTGCATCATCTCGAGAAACTGCCGGGCATAGGCCGAGAGGCTCTCGACATAGCGGCGCTGTCCTTCCGCATAGATCGTGTCGAAAGCGAGGGACGATTTTCCGGAGCCGGACAGGCCGGTCATGACGATCAGCTTGTTGCGCGGCAGGTCAAGGTCAATGCCCTTCAGATTATGCTCGCGCGCCCCGCGAATGGAAATGGTCTTGAGTTCGCTCATCGTGTCCAGCTTTGTAAGTCCAATTGAAAGCTCCTATTTAAGTACGGCATAGCGCATGTCGAGGCGCAATGCGAAAAACAGGCCGGCTTTACCGAGTCGGTTGACAGGATATTACGAATTTATAGAACAAATAAAGAACAAAATTTGAAATCTGTTGTGGATGACGGGATGCAAAGGGGCGTATGCTGGGCTATCAGCGGCTAAAGTGCGCGCTTAGAATTTTGGTGGCCGGGCTGCAAGGCCGGGCGGGTTAACAGGAAAAGCAAGATGGCGGGTAGTGTCAACAAGGTGATTTTGATCGGGAACCTCGGGGCCGACCCGGAAATCCGGCGCACGCAGGACGGCCGCCCGATCGCCAACCTGAACATCGCGACGTCTGAAACCTGGCGCGACCGCAATTCCGGCGAGCGCAAGGAAAAGACCGAATGGCACCGGGTGGTGATCTTCAGCGAGCCTCTCTGCAAGATTGCGGAGCAGTATCTGAAGAAGGGTTCGACGGTCTATGTCGAAGGCCAGTTGCAGACCCGCAAATGGCAGGACAAGGATGGCCAGGACCGCTACTCGACGGAGGTCGTCCTGCAGGGCTTCAACTCGACATTGACGATGCTCGGCGGCCGAGGCGAGGGCGGTGGTGCAGGTGCTGGCCGCAGCGGTTCGGATTACGGTGGCGGAAGCTCCAGCGGCGATGACTACGATCGCCCGGCGTCGGCACCTTCGGGCCGCTCCAGCGGTGGCGGCGGAAACTTCTCGCGCGACATGGACGACGACATTCCGTTCTGATCTGCGCGGGCGATAGTGAAGAGGCGCGGGCAACCGGGCCTTTTCGTTGCTGTTCACCGTGCGACCATGCGGAATGATCAGAGCGTCATGGCCGACTTCACTCCATCGACGACGAACTGGACGGCCAGGGCCGCGAGAATGACGCCGAGCAACCGGGTCAGGATGGCGCGGCCGGTGACGCCGAGAAACCGGTCGATGCGTTCGGCAATGACGAGGGCGGCAAAGAGTATGGCCAGGCAGAAGGCGATGACGAGAATGAGCTGAGCCCTGTCGATGGTAGCGGAAAAGGATCCGGACAAAAGGATCGTCGCGGAGATCGCGCCGGGACCGGCAATCAGCGGCAGTGCCAGCGGAAACACCGCGATATTGTGGATGTGGTCGCGGGTAATGGCCGTTTCGCCGGTCTTTTCTTTCCGCTCATTTCTTTTCTCGAAGATCATCTCGAAGGAGATCCAGAAAAGCAGCAAGCCGCCGGCGATCCGGAATGCGCCGATCGAAATACCGAGCAGCGCAAGGATGCCGTTGCCGAACAGGGCGAAGGCCGAGAGAATGAAGAAGGCGATCAGGGTGCCGCGGCGTGCCACAAGGAACCGTTCTTGACGGCTCATGCCCGTCGTCAGGCTAAGGAAGATCGGCGCGAGGCCAGGCGGATCAATGGTGACCAGAATGGTGGTCAGCGCATTGATCAGAAGGTCGATGTCAGACATCCGTTTCCCCGTCGCGGCCTTGTTTTATGATGGCCGTCTCATGGATTGTTAGGCGACCGGATCGACGAAGGGAAGGGCAGTTTCGGACTGTTCCTTCGCTTTTGCCTTGCAAATGCCATCCATAGCGCCGAAGAGCCTAAAAGGCTGTTCAAAACCCGGCCCCGAAATTGGCGCTCGCCAATGCATTCGTCTATAAAAATCTGTCTGATTCTGAACAAAGATCGTGATCGAAATTGACTGAACAAACCACACCCGGCGGCGGCAAGAATCCACCAGGCATCGAGCCTATTTCCATTATGGAGGAAATGCAGCGGTCGTACCTCGATTACGCCATGAGCGTGATCGTCAGCCGTGCTCTTCCCGATGTCCGCGATGGCCTGAAGCCGGTTCACCGCCGCATCCTCTTCGGGATGAGCGAGCTCGGCATCGACTGGAACAAGAAATACGTCAAATGCGCCCGCGTCACCGGTGACGTGATGGGTAAATTTCATCCGCACGGCAACTCGGCGATCTACGACGCCCTGGCGCGCATGGCGCAACCGTGGTCGTTGCGCCTGCCACTGATCGACGGACAGGGCAACTTCGGCTCCATTGACGGCGATCCGCCTGCGGCCGAGCGTTACACCGAATGCCGGTTGCAGAAGGCAGCACACGCGCTGCTTGACGATCTCGACAAGGAAACCGTCGATTTCCGCGACAACTATGACGGCACGTTGAGCGAACCTGCTGTCGTTCCGGCGAAGTTTCCGAACCTTCTGGTCAACGGCGCGGGCGGCATCGCCGTCGGCATGGCGACCAATATCCCGCCGCACAATCTGGTCGAAGTCATCAACGGCTGCATCGCGCTGATCGACGATCCGGCGCTTGAACTGCCGCAACTGATGGAGATCATTCCGGGACCGGACTTCCCGACCGCCGCCTTCATCCTCGGCCGCTCCGGCATCCGCTCGGCCTATGAGACGGGCCGCGGCTCGGTCATTATGCGCGGCCGCGCCACCATCGAGCCGATGCGCGGCGATCGCGAGCAGATCATCATCACCGAAGTTCCCTACCAGGTGAACAAGGCGACGATGATCGAGAAGATGGCCGAACTGGTCAAGGACAAGCGCATCGAGGGTATTTCCGACCTGCGCGACGAATCCGACCGTCAGGGCTACCGCGTTGTCGTCGAACTGAAGCGCGACGCCAATGCCGAGGTCATCCTCAACCAGCTCTATCGCTACACGCCGCTGCAGACCTCCTTTGGCTGCAACATGGTGGCGCTGAACGGCGGCAAGCCGGAGCAGATGACGCTGCTCGACATGCTGCGCGCCTTCGTCGCCTTCCGCGAGGAAGTCATCAGCCGTCGCACGAAGTACCTGCTGCGCAAGGCCCGCGAGCGGGCGCATGTGTTGGTCGGTCTCGCCATCGCCGTTGCCAATATCGACGAGATCATCAAGCTGATCCGGGAGGCGCCGGATCCGCAGACGGCCCGCGAACAGTTGATGACGCGCCGCTGGCCGGCCGCCGATGTCGAGAGCCTGATCCGGCTGATCGACGATCCGCGTCACCGCATCAACGAGGACCTCACCTACAACCTGTCGGAAGAGCAGGCGAGGGCGATCCTCGAACTGCGTCTCGCTCGACTGACGGCACTTGGACGCGACGAAATCGGAGACGAACTCAACAAGATCGGCACCGAGATCAGCGATTATCTCGACATCCTGTCGTCGCGCATCCGCATCATGACGATCGTCAAGGACGAGCTTGCCGCCGTCCGCGACGAATTCGGCACGCCGCGCCGCACCGAGATCGTCGAAGGCGGTCCGGACATGGACGACGAGGACTTGATTGCCCAGGAAGACATGGTCATTACCGTATCCCACCTCGGCTATATCAAGCGTGTGCCGCTGACGACCTACCGGGCGCAGCGTCGCGGCGGCAAGGGCCGCTCCGGCATGGCAACGCGCGACGAGGATTTCGTGACGCGGCTTTTCGTCGCCAACACGCACACGCCGATCCTGTTCTTCTCCTCACGCGGCATCGTCTACAAGGAGAAGGTCTGGCGTCTGCCGATCGGCACGCCGCAGTCGCGCGGCAAGGCGCTGATCAACATGCTGCCGCTCGAAGCCGGCGAGCGAATCACCACCATCATGCCGCTGCCCGAGGACGAGGCGACGTGGGGGAATCTCGACGTGATGTTCTCCACCACCCGCGGTACGGTCCGGCGCAACAAGCTGTCGGATTTCGTTCAGGTCAACCGCAATGGCAAGATCGCCATGAAGCTTGAGGAGGAGGGTGATGAAATCCTCTCCGTCGAGACCTGTACCGATCAGGATGACGTCCTTCTGACGACGGCGCTCGGCCAGTGCATCCGCTTCCCGGTCGATGATGTGCGTGTCTTTGCCGGCCGCAACTCGATCGGCGTTCGTGGCATCTCGCTGGGCGAAAACGACAGGATCATCTCGATGACCATTGTCGGCCATGTCGATGCAGAGCCGTGGGAACGTGCCGCCTATCTGAAGCGCTCTGCGGCAGAACGGCGTGCTGCGACCGGTGAGGACGAGGAAATCACGCTGGTTGGAGAAGAGGTGGCCGAAGACGGCCAGCTTGACGAGGCCCGTTATGAGGAACTGAAGGCGCGCGAACAGTTCGTGCTGACGGTTTCGGTCAAGGGCTACGGCAAGCGATCGTCCACCTACGACTTCCGCACCTCTGGTCGCGGTGGCAAGGGCATCCGCGCGACGGACACCTCGAAGACGGGCGAAATCGGCGAGCTCGTCGCAGCCTTCCCGGTTGAAGACAATGATCAGATCATGCTGGTGTCGGATGGCGGCCAGCTGATCCGCGTGCCGGTGGGCGGTATCCGCCTCGCCAGCCGTGCGACCAAGGGTGTGACGATCTTTTCGACGGCCAAGGACGAGAAGGTCGTCTCGGTCGAACGGATCAGCGAGCCGGAATCCGACGAGGAAGACGAGATTGTGGCCGGGGCGGATGTGCCGGAAGACGAGCCGCCCGCCGCAACGGAAGAGTAACGGTTCCTCCATGAAGCTAAGATGAAAACCGGGCGATTACTGTCGCCCGGTTTTTCTTTGTCATTGAATTTGTTTGCTCGCGAATTAATCCTACTGCTGCACCGTTACAGACATGATTCCCAGATGGGCAATCGGTGCAAGGGGCGGGGAGTTCATGGGGCATTTGACACGGCGCGCACTGTTGGCCGGGGTATCCGCGGGCATCGGGCTTTATGCCGGCCGCACGCTTCTTGCGCCGACAAGTGCCACAGGTCCGGTTTTTCCGGCGGAAGCGCAGGCCGAAGACGGCGCTGTTCTCCTCAATGACTCCAGTGAATTGTCGCCGACCCCGGTTGCAAAACATGTGGTCGTCACCGCCGACCCCAGGGGCGAGGCTGTCGAAAACATCCGGGCTCTGATGGCCGAGGCGCAACATGCCGGTCGGCCGTTCATTGCCAGCGCCGCCCGCCATTCCATGGGTGGCCAAAGCCTCGCGAAGAACGGTTCCGTGCTGACGCTGGACCAGCAATGGCTGGAAGCGGATGCTGCATCAAAGACCTACCGGGTTGCCGCCGGTACGCGTTGGTCAACCGTCATCGCCAGGCTCGACACGATAGGCTTTTCGCCGGCGGTGATGCAGTCGAACAATGATTTCGGCGTTGCCAGCACCTATTGCGTCAACGCGCATGGTTGGCCGGTGCGCTTCGGCGGCTGCGGCAGTACCGTGCGTTCGCTGAAGATGCTGCTCGCCGACGGAACACACGTCACATGCTCTCGACGCGAGAACGTCGAACTCTTCCAGAATGCCATGGGCGGCTACGGTCTTTTCGGTGTGATTACCGAACTCGAGCTCGACATGGTGCCGAACAGCCGTCTCGAGCCCCGTTTCGATAGCGTTTCCGGCGCCGAACTCGGCAGGCGGTTTGCCGAGATGCTGAACAACGATGCATCGATCCAGCTGGCTTATGGCCGGCTCGATGTCTCGCTCGACCGGTTTTTCGAGGACGGTCTGCTGATTGCCTATCGGCCGGCTGCCGATCAGTCCGATCTTCCCGCCGCAACCGGTTCAGGCTTCATCAGCCGCGTCTCCCGCGAAATCTTCCGTCGCCAGGTCGGTTCGGACGGAATGAAACACATGCGCTGGTGGACCGAGACGTCGCTCGGCCCCAAAATCGCCGGGCCATCCACGCGCAACAGCCTGATGAACGAGCCCGTCGTTACCCTTGACGATCTCGATCCGTTGCGCACCGACATCCTACACGAATATTTCGTGGCACCGTCCCGTTTTGCCGAATTTGTCGCGCTGTGCCGCGAGGTCATCCCAGCGTCTTTTCAGCAATTGCTCAACGTGACGCTGCGCTACGTCGATGCCGACACCGACAGCGTGCTTGCCTACGCGACCGAGCCGCGGATTGCGGCCGTCATGCTGTTTTCCCAGGAAAAGACTGTGCGCGGCGAGGCGGACATGGCGCGCATGACGCGCGAACTGATCGAGCGGGTGCTCGCCATCGGCGGCACATATTACCTGCCTTACCGCCCGCATGCGTCGATTGACCAGCTTGTTAGAGCCTATCCGCGCGCTGCTTCCTTCGCCGAGAACAAACGGGAATTCGACAAGGGCCTTCTCTTCCGCAATCATTTGTGGGACGCCTATTTCGCCAGACTGTGAAAGGATCCTTCGTGGGGAAACTGCGCATCATCGCCGCCTTCTACGCCATCGTGCTTCTCAGCGCCGCGTCGCTGAATTACATCCCCGGATTGACCGACGATCAGGGGAGGGCCTTCGGCATTTTCGCTCTCGACATCTATGATGATGGCCTGCATGTCGCATCCGCCGCCTGGGCTGCAATCGCGGCTTGGCTTTCAAGCCGGGCGGCGCGCAGCTTTCTTCTCTATTTCGGCATTCTCTACTTTGGGGATGGCTTGCTCGGCCTGATCACCGGCTCCGGTTATCTCGATCTCGGCATCGTCAATTACGGCATTCAAGATCTGCCGCTCGGCTTCAAGATCCTCGCCAACCTGCCGCATCTGGCCCTGGGCGGGTTCGCTGTCTTCTCCGCTCTTGTATTCAGCAAGGAGGTGATCGCCTGATGCGCGTGGTTTGGAAGCTCCTCAAATGGAGCCTCGCGGCGATCCTGCTGGTGGTAGTCCTCCTCTTGAGCCCCGTCGCCTACATCGAGGTCTTCTGCCACGATGAAGGGACGGAACAACCCTACGCACCGCTCATCAAGGATACAGCCTTCCAAAGGCGCGAAGCCAACACCTTCCTGACCTATCCGGAATGGCACATCGTCTATGCCTATGACGGGTTGGCGCAAACGCTGAAGACTGGCGATGAATATGCATTCGACTACATCTCAAGCATCAAGGGCTTCTGGACGTCGGCTTGTGCTCTGACGAAGATCGCCGATGCACATGGCGGCGCCGATTCTGCGACGCGCATGACGATCCACACGATCGGCGTCAGTTTCACGCTCGAAATGGCGCTCAAGGCAGCTTACGAGGAAACGATCGGCCGTCTGACGGCGATGCTGCGCGGCGAGAAGAAAACGCCCCAGGACCAGGTCGCGGCCGGAATGGCCGTCGATTATGCCGCCTTCCTGCGTCAGACACCCTGGTACAAATATCCATTCGACAGCCAGATAAGGAAACTTGAGGGGGCGCCGGAAACCGACCCGGTGCGTGGCCGCGAGCGCCGGTTTGCACTCGGGACCGAATGGTGGGCAAAGACGCTCTACGCCGGAATGATTGCCGATGCCGTCGCGGGAACCACCGGCGCAGCGCAGCTTGAGATCCGCAGTGTCGTCAGTGGCTTGACCCCGAACGAGCTTGCGAGCATCCCAGGCGTGAAAGCGATCGGTGAAAGCAGCGGCGATGTCGAAATAGAAACGCCGCGCTATGACCTGTTCACCAGGATCCTGGTCGAGATCGCGAGGAAGGGCGGCGCGATCCGCGAGATCGCCGGCAACGACGACATCATGGTCTCCGTCACCGAAAAACCTGACCAGCCGCTGATAGGCCTGTCGGGCACGGTCATTGCCCGCGTCCGACGGGACGGTTTTGACGGCAGCCGGTTGTTGATCGCGCTCAAGGTAAGCGAGCTGGCGACCTTGCTGCGCAACGTTCCCTTGGCCGATCCGGGTGTGGAACACGTCTTTGATTACTAGGGCTGCGATTAATGGGGCTGCCGGGTTCGTCGCGACAGCGATTGCCATCGTCCTTTTCTGGTATGTTGCGATGGCGGCAGTGTTTCGCGTGACTGAACAGGCACCTGGCGCGCTGGTGCTGTTTCCGGATCGCCACCTTGCCGCCGGGCAGCTGCCGGTGGGCATCACCATCTTGAAATGGAACAGCTATTTTGCCGTCCTTGCCAGCGACCGCGCAGGGTACGTCGGCAGCCTTTACGGCGCTGGCTTTCCTTTGGTCTTTCCAGCGATTAGCAGCGGCTGCCTCAGCTACCGCATACCGGCATAACCCTGCTGTTGGCAAAGAAAAACCGGACTGGCAGGGGAACTGTCCGGTTTTCAATTCAGCGGCACTGGAGGGGCTGCTGTTGTCGGGAACTTTCAACTATCGGCTCGTCAAACGCTAAATCCGCCGGTGTTCCGGCTGCTGTCCTTCATAGCAACCCGGTCGCGCTGAAGGTCGAGAATGGTTCGTGCGAAATCGACCAGGAACACAATACTAATGATTGCCGATGTGACCATCATTGTCGTTGCCATGGCGAACTTCCTCATTTTCCCAAGCGATCGCGCAAGACATCAGTGCGGTCGATGCGTGCTTCGTTTCTGATTGCGTTTGCCGTTGCAAAAAGCATGGTAAAAAACATAATCATCGAGAGAAGTAGAATAAGTGCCATTGCCGTGATCCTTTCAACCGAGTAACGGCCGCATCTCCAAAAAGTTCCGTTCGTGTTTTCTTCAAATACTCAACTCTCTTTGAAGCGGCCTTGAACGTTACATTCATCTAGCATTCATGTGGCCGGGCGGCTGTTTCCGGGGGAACATGCAACCGTGCCGAAGTGGCTCCCTTGCGATTGAACGCGGTCCGTGACAAAAGGCTTCGAAACGGAAACAGTCGCAATGACCACTGCTTTTTATCCCGGCTCCTTCGATCCCATGACCAACGGACATCTCGATGTGCTGGTCCAGTCGCTGAACGTAGCGTCGAAGGTGATCGTCGCGATCGGTATTCATCCCGGCAAGGCGCCGCTGTTTACCTTCGACGAGCGGGCGGAACTGATCCGTCAGTCGCTGCACGAGTTTCTTCCCGGTAGAGCCGCCGATATCTCGATTGTCTCCTTTGACAATCTGGTGGTCGATGCCGCACGGCAGCATGGCGCCTCGCTGCTGGTCCGCGGCCTGCGCGATGGCACTGATCTCGACTATGAAATGCAGATGGCGGGAATGAACCGGCAGATGGCGCCCGACATCCAGACCCTGTTTCTACCGGCCGGGACGGCATCGCGGCCCATTACCGCCACATTGGTCCGCCAGATCGCGGCAATGGGCGGCGATGTCAGCGCCTTTGTGCCTAAGGCCGTTCACCGGGCGCTTAGCGCCAAGCGCAAGTCCTGACGCGTTTATTCATTTTTTTACGGGAGCTATCATGAAAATTCTCCACCTCGCTTTCGCAGGCGCAGTTGCTCTTGCTTCCCTGACCGGCAATGCCTTTGCCCAGGCCAAGGAATACGTCACCATCCAGCTCAAGGACGGTCCAGTCGTGATCGAGCTTCTGCCCGAGTTCGCGCCGAAGCACGTTGCCCGCATCAAGGAACTGACCGAGGCCGGCGAATACAACAATGTCGCCTTCCACCGCGTGATCCCGGGTTTCATGGCCCAGACCGGCGACGTCCAGTACGGCAATATGGAAAAGGACTTCAAGGCGGATATGGCCGGCATGGGCGGTTCCTCCAAGCCTGATGTCGAAGCCGAGTTTTCAAAGGTTCCCTTTGAACGCGGCACGGTCGGCATGGCCCGCAGCCAGGATCCGAACTCCGCCAACTCGCAATTCTTCATTATGTTCGCTCCCGGCTCCTTCCTGAACGGCCAATACACAGTGGTCGGAAAGGTCGTGGAGGGCATGGAGAATGTCGACAAGATCAAGATGGGGGACGAGGCCAACAATGGCTCCGTCACCAATCCCGACCGCATGATCAGCGTCAAGGTCGGCAAGTAAACTGAGTTCAAACAAGGAGAAATGCCATGACCGAGATCAAGGATCCGGAAAACACCATCATCATGGAAACCACCAAGGGGCAGGTCGTCATCCAGCTTCTGCCGGACCTGGCACCGGGTCACGTCGCCCGCATCAAGGAACTGTGCGCGGAAGGTGCCTATGACGGCGTCGTGTTCCACCGCGTCATCGACGACTTCATGGCGCAGACCGGCGACGTGCAGTTTGGAAAGCAGGGCGGCGAGCAGTTCAACCCGTCCCGCGCAGGGATGGGCGGTTCGTCCAAGCCCGATCTCAAGGCTGAATTTTCCAACATGAGCCATGTGCGTGGCACATGCTCCATGGCGCGCAGCCAGATGCCGAACTCGGCCAACTCGCAGTTCTTCATCTGCTTTGCTGACAGCCCGTGGCTCAACAAGCAGTATTCGGTCTGGGGCCAGGTCATCTCCGGCATGGAAAATATCGACAAGATCAAGCGCGGCGAGCCAGTCAAGGATCCCGACAGCATTGTTTCGATGAAACTTGCCGCCAACGCCTGATCTAGGCTAATGCAACAACCCGTCCCGGATCGCCCCGAACAGGGCGCCGGGGCGGGTTTGCTGTTTAAAGAAGACTGTGATGCGCGTCGACCTGTTCGATTTCGATCTCCCCGAGAAAAATATTGCGCTGAGGCCTGCGAGCCCGCGCGACAGCGCGCGTATGCTCGTCGTCCATCCGCAACAGGAAGAGCCGCTTTCGGATCACGGCGTTTTGGACCTGCCGACCTTCCTTCGCCCCGGGGACGCGCTGGTTTTCAACGATACGAAGGTGATTCCGGCGCAGCTCGAAGGCCTGCGCAAGCGCGGCGAGGACATCGTAACTGAAGTGTCGCTCACCTTGCACATGCGCGCGGGACCCGACCGCTGGAAGGCCTTTGCCCGCCCCGCCAAGCGCTTGAAGCCTGGTGACCGCATCGAATTCGGCCACGGCTCCAACACCTGCCTGATGGGCTCGCTGGATGCGACAGTCGAGGCGAAAGGCGAGGCGGGCGAGGTGACCCTGCGTTTCGACCTGTCCGGACCGACGCTCGACGATGCGATCCTGGCTGTCGGTCACATCCCGCTGCCGCCCTATATCGCCTCAAAGCGGCCAGAGGACGAGAAGGACCGCACCGACTATCAGACGGTCTATGCGCGCGAGCAGGGCGCCGTCGCTGCGCCAACTGCAGGTCTGCATTTTACCGACCGGCTTTTCGCGTCATTGGATGCGATGGGTATCGAACGCCACTTCGTCACGCTGCATGTTGGCGCAGGTACGTTTTTACCGATGAAGGTCGATGACACCGAAGACCATGTCATGCACGAAGAGATTGGCCATGTCGGCGCCGATGTGGCGGAGCGGCTCAATGCGGTCAAGGCGAGGGGCGGGCGCATCGTCTGCGTCGGGACGACGTCGCTGCGACTGATCGAAAGCGCTGCCGAGGAAAACGGCGAGATCGCGGCGTGGTCTGGCCCGACCGGCATCTTCATCACGCCCGGCTACCGCTTCCGCGCCGTCGATATGCTGATGACCAATTTTCACCTGCCGAAATCGACGCTGTTCATGCTCGTCTCTGCATTCAGCGGCCTTGAGACGATGCGGCGGGCCTATGCCTACGCGATCGACCACGGCTACCGCTTCTATTCCTACGGCGATTCCAGCCTGCTTTTCCGGGATAATCCATGACCGAGACATTTCAGTTCAATCTGCTCGCCACCGATGGCAAAGCTCGCCGCGGCACGGTATCGATGCCGCGTGGCGACATCCGCACGCCGGCCTTCATGCCAGTCGGCACGGTCGGCACGGTCAAGGCGATGTATCTCGACCAGGTGCGCGATCTGGGCGCCGACATCATCCTCGGCAACACTTATCATCTGATGCTGCGACCGGGGGCGGAGCGTGTCGCCAAGCTCGGTGGCCTGCATGAGCTGATCCGCTGGCCTTACCCGATCCTCACCGATTCGGGCGGCTTCCAGGTCATGTCGCTCGCCGGCCTGCGCAAGCTCGACGAGAAGGGCGTGACTTTCAAGAGCCATGTCGACGGCTCGGTGCATCATATGTCGCCGGAGCGCTCGATCGAGATTCAGGGCCTTCTGGGCAGCGACATCCAGATGCAACTCGACGAATGCGTCCGTCTGCCGGCGGAGCCGAAGGATATCGAACGGGCGATGGAAATGTCGTTCCGCTGGGCCGAACGCTGCAAGGTCGCCTTTGGCGATCAGCCTGGCAAGGCGATGTTCGGCATCGTTCAGGGCGGGGACATTCCCGCGTTGCGCGAACGCTCTGCGGACGCGTTGTCGGGGCTCGATCTCAAGGGCTACGCCATTGGCGGCCTTGCAGTTGGCGAACCGCAGGCGGTGATGCTCGACATGATCGACACGACCTGCCCCTACCTGCCGGTGGAGAAACCGCGTTACCTGATGGGCGTCGGCACGCCGGACGATATCCTGAAATCGGTCGCGCGGGGCATCGACATGTTCGATTGCGTGATGCCGACCCGTTCCGGCCGCCATGGCCTGGCCTTCACCCGCCACGGCCGCATCAACATGCGCAACGCCCGCCACGCTGAAGATAGACGGCCGCTGGATGAGCAGTCTTCCTGCCCGGCGTCGCGCGACTATTCGCGCGCCTATCTGCACCACCTGGTGCGCTCGAACGAGTCGCTCGGCGGCATGCTTTTGACCTGGAACAACCTGTTCTACTATCAGGACCTCATGGCCGGTATCCGCCAGGCGATCGAACTGGGGCGTTATGCCGATTTCATGGCCGAGACGAAGGAGGCTTGGGCGCGCGGCGAGGCCGAAGCGAAGCAGGCCGCCTGAGACTGGTTAGATTTCGCGGCCGGGGGCCCGCTGTAGCATCTCCACGCCGTTGATCTTGTAAGTACCGTCCGGCTGCCTGACGAGGAAGTAGAGCACCGTCCAGTCCTTGCCGTCCGGCCCTGAAATCAACACCTCCTGCACGACCGTATGGCCCTCGACCTTGCTGCGTCCGAACGCGAAATTGCCCGGTCGGTACACGGGGGCGTAACCGCGCTTGACCATATCGAAGAAGATGGTCTTGTCGGGAAACTTGCCCTTGATCTGCGGCGAGGCGAAGGAATAGGCCGTCTCTGCATCGTCGTTGAGGAAGGCCTCGATCTGGTTCTGGATAATCGCCTGAGCCGTATCGACCGGTTCCGCCGCGCGGGCCAGAGGCACCGAGATCATCAGGATTGCAATGGCTGTGCAGCAGCCCCTGACCGTCCGGATCATTGCCAATCTCCTTTCTGAGAGCATGGTATCCTACGCCAAACAAGCAGCGATGGTTCTGCTCTCCCTTGGTGCGAAAATGCAGCATATTCCACGCCCGGGGAAAATAACCAGCCGCCACTTACCGAGGCAGGGCACGTCGAACGTGAGCCTTGCTCTAGATTGCTTGCATAAGGACTGGAGCTAATCAGGACAAAGCTTTGTAAAAATTGAAATATTATCGAGCAAACACTACCCTTTCGACGTGCCGTGATTGCGATTTCTGCTCGGTTCAGATAAAGGTTCGGTGGATCTTGCACGGATGCAGGCGACAGTTGCGCGAAAGAGCACAAACTTAGCAATCGATGGCGCGCAGCGGTTCCGTGGAAGATCGCCGGTGTGCCCATGGCCATGTTCCGGTACATTTGTGCCCGCCGCAATCTCCGGCCAGTGAAAGGGACATGCCATCGTCCGGCCTCGTTGATATACCGTTACCTCTATGTTTTCGGCGAGCCAATCTTCGTCATAGCGGGATGGTCTTCGCCAAAGCGATGGCGGTGCAGTTTCTCAGCATCACGTCAACGCTGATCCCGGCCACTCGCCAACGGGCGAGCTTGCGGCGTTCATCCATATCGATCTGGGAGTAGGTGCGCTTCATGGGCCGTTCCTTGCAACTGATAAGCCGTTGTTATCTATTGCAAGTCGCACTTCATCCTTGAACCCACCCGGCTACAACGCGTGTGGCAGCAAGGTTGGAATG